>NZ_JAFLXH010000059.1:0-21559 GCF_019891515.1 Pseudomonas sp. Wu6
CGCTTGCGATCTCTCGTAAGCGGGAGGCGAATTCTACAGCGTTACACGCTGCTGTCAACACCTCTTTTTCAACTTCCTTTTGGCTTCGATGAACTGAAGCGGCCTGCTGTCTAAAACTACTTAACTCATTGTTTACCAAGGAGTTTTCCGTTTCGACTGCGCCGGAAGTGGGGCGAATTATAGACAGATAAAATTCTACGTCAATCGTTAATGTGAACTTTCTATCAATCCCGCTTAAAACCCCTCAGCGCTTGCTTAACTGAGCAATATATTGCGCAGTACTCGGCAGTTAAGCATCATAATCCCTCTGCCCTTCTATATATGACTTCGGACAACACCTTTAATGACCACCCCACCCCGCAGCCCGGCCTCCGTACTCTTCCCCGTAGGCCTGCTGTTGATCGCGATGGCATCCATCCAGTCCGGCGCTTCGCTGGCCAAAAGCATGTTCCCGATTATTGGTGCGCAAGGAACCACCACCCTGCGCCTGATCTTCGCCAGCGTGATCATGCTGCTTCTATTGCGCCCATGGCGCGCCAAGCTGACGGCCAGGTCCCTGCGCACGGTCGTGGTCTACGGGATGGCGCTGGGCGGCATGAACTTTCTCTTCTATATGTCGCTGCGCACCGTCCCCCTGGGTATTGCGGTTGCCCTGGAGTTCACGGGCCCGCTCGCCGTCGCCATCTATGCATCGCGCCGGGCAGTGGACTTTTTGTGGGTCGCGCTCGCGCTCATCGGTCTGCTCCTGTTGATTCCGATGGGCGAAGCCAGCAGTGGCATCGACGTGGTGGGTGCCGCGTATGCACTCGGCGCCGGCGTTTGCTGGGGGCTCTATATTCTGTTCGGCCAGAAGGCGGGGAACGATAACGGGGTGCAGACCGCCGCGCTCGGCGTAATGATCGCGGCTCTGTTCGTCGCGCCCATCGGCATCGTGCACGCCGGCACCGCGTTGCTGAGCCCCGCGCTGATTCCTGTGGCCATCGGCGTGGCTATCTTGTCCACGGCCCTGCCCTACACATTGGAAATGGTTGCGCTCACCCGCCTGCCCGCTCGCACTTTCGGTACCTTGATGAGTATCGAGCCGGCGTTCGGCGCCCTCTCCGGTCTGTTCTTCCTGCATGAGCAACTGACGCTCGCGCAATGGCTGGCCATCACCTGCATTATCCTGGCCTCCGTCGGTGCCACGCTGACAATGCGCAACGAATCCAAACCACTGGTAGCCGCCGACTGACGCTCTTTGCAGGCAGCTCTGGTATTTAACGCTCATTTAGGCCATGTTTAGGGTGGTAAACGATGTCTTTCATGGAGAAGTTCGACACGGACAGCATGAACGCTACGCTCGAGAGCGAGTAAAGGCCGGCTTCGATCCTTTTGCGAAGCGGCTATTTAAGGATTGGAATGAATCGAATTTTGATACTGTTGCTGGTCGTAGGCATTGCTGGGTGTGCCGCGACCACAAAAACAGAAGTGAAACGGGGCAAGAAAGGACTGCACATCAACTGTTCGGGCCTGTCCTCCTCATGGGATCAGTGCTACACCAGCGCAGCCAATTCATGCGGTGCCAAGGGATATCGGGTTATCGCCAAATCCGGCGAGAACTCCGAGGAGCCAGGGGATTATCCGTTCGGCCTCAACCCTGCCGGCTATACCAGTCGCAGCATGATCGTCATTTGCAAATAGGTACCTGAGCGACGCACAACAAGAGCGTCGCATGGGTAGTCAGCGCCGGTGATGCGACGCGGTTTTCAGCTGGGACCGTCAGGACTTCGTACTCGAAGCCCCGAGCCAGTCCTGAATCAGATAGCCGCTGTACGCACCTGCAACCACTCGAGTGCATCGCCACTGAGCAACGGGCTCAGACGCTCGCGTACCTGGGCATGATAAGCGTTGAACCACTCGCGCTCATCAGCGCTGAGCAAGGACGGCTCCAGGCAACGGGTGTCGATCGGGCACAACGTCAGCGTTTCGAACTTGAGGAATTCACCAAACTCGGTCGTCCCCGCTTCGCGGTTCAACACCAGGTTCTCGATCCGCACGCCCCAACGCCCAGGGCGGTAGGTACCCGGCTCGATCGACGTAATCATGCCCGGCTGCATCGCCGTCTGCGGTGCGGCCAGCGCCTGGTAGGCGATCACTTGCGGGCCTTCATGCACGTTGAGGAAATACCCTACACCGTGCCCCGTACCATGACCGTAATCCACGCCTTCGGCCCAGATCGGCGCACGCGCGATGGCATCGAGCAGCGGCGACAGGATGCCTTTGGGGAAATGAGCGCGGGACAAGGCAATCACACCCTTGAGCACCCGCGTGCAATCGCGTTTCTGTTCTTCACTCGGCGTACCGATGGGCACCATTCGCGTGATATCCGTCGTGCCACCCAGGTACTGGCCGCCCGAGTCGATCAGCAACAAGCCATCGCCTTCGATCACCGCATGCTCTTCTGGCGTGGCGTGGTAGTGCGGCATCGCGCCGTTGGCGTTGAAGGCCGCGATGGTGTTGAAACTCAGCGATACATAACCCGGACGACGGGTACGCGCCGCCGTCAGATGCTCATCGATGGTCAATTCGGTAATGCGCTCGCGCCCCAGGGCCGTTTCCAGCCAAGCGAAAAATTCGCACAAGGCGGCGCCATCCTGCTCCATGGCCTGACGGATATGTTCGGCATCAGCCAGGCTTTTACGCGACTTGGCCAGGGTGGTTGGGTTCAAGCCTTCCACCCGCTTCACACCGGCGTCGAGATGTTCCAGTAGACCGGCCGTGACGCGTGCCGGATCAATTTGCAGGCTTGCCCCTGCCGGTACAGCTCGCAGCGCGTCGGCCACGTCACTGTAATCGCGTACGGTCACGCCATCACGCTCGAGTGCCGAGCGCAGCTGCGCATCAACTTTGCTCAGCGCCACGAACAGAGTGGCCTGCTGCTGACTGATCAAGGCGAAAGACACGAATACCGGATTGAACGAGACATCGCCGCCGCGCAGGTTGAACAACCAGGCGATGTCATCCAGTGTCGCGATGAAATGCCAGTCAGCACCGTTGTCTTTCAGGCTGGCGCGCAGGGCTGCGAGTTTGTCGCCTCGGCTGAGGGTCGCCTGTGGGGGCAAATGCTGATAGATCGGCTGGTTCGGCAGCGTCGGGCGGTCGTGCCAGACTGCATTGAGCAGGTCGACATCGGTACGCAAGCGCGCGCCACGCTCAGCCAGCTTGCCACCCAGGGTCCGTGCCGACGCCACGGCCATTACCGCGCCATCCACCGCCACCACACCGCCTTCCGGGGTTTGTTCAGCCAACCACTCCAGCGGGCCGGGTTGGCCCGGTTGCAGTTTGACCAGTTCGATGCCACTGCCTTTGAGTTCCTTGGTCGCCTGTTCCCAGTAGCGGCTGTCGGCCCACACACCGGCAAAATCGGCGGTGACGATCAGCGTTCCCACCGAACCATGGAATCCCGACAACCATTGGCGCCCCTGCCAGTATCCCGGCAGGTACTCGGACAAATGCGGATCCGCGGACGGCACCAACAGGGCGTGAATGCCCTCCCGGCGCATCAGCTCACGGGTCTGCGCCAGGCGCTGGGGAACCGTTCCAGAGGTCAAAGGCTGCGTACTCATTGTGTCTCCTGCTAACCACTAATAATTGTTATGGACTGCGGACAAGTTTCAGACCGCCCAGAACGCCGGTGCGCTGGCCAGGGCCGACTTGATCAGTTGTGCCGCTTCGTCGATATCCCGCTCGGTGGTAAAGCGGCCGAGACTCAAACGAATGGTACGGCCGGCGCTGCGCGCGTCATGCCCCAGGGCCAGAAGCACATGGGACGGCGCGTTGCTCGCCGAATTGCACGCTGAAGTCGCCGAAAAGGCAATGCCGGCGCTCAACGCACTGGGGTTGAATTCGCCTTCGCTGAACGTAAGGCTCAGAGTATGAGGGATTCGCTGGGTGGGGCTGCCGTTGAGGCGCACGCCCGCAATCGACCCCAACTGATCCAGCAGACGCTGACGCAAGGCCACGATTTGTGCCTTTTCCTCGGCAAAAGACACCGCCGCCAGGGCGAACGCCGTACCCATGCCCGCAATCTGGTGAGTCGCCAGGGTACCCGAACGCAAGCCACCCTCATGACCGCCGCCATGAATCTGCGCCAGTACCTTCTGCTGCGCGCGAGGCCCCACGTACAACGCGCCGATGCCCTTCGGACCATAAAGCTTGTGGGCCGAAAACGACATCAAGTCCACCGGCCACTGCGCCAGGTCGATGGCGACCTTGCCCGCGCCCTGGGCCGCGTCCACATGGAACAACGCCCCCTGCTCACGCACCCGGGCGCCGATGGCCGGGATATCGTTCAACGTGCCCAGTTCGTTATTGACCAGCATCAGCGACACCAGGAAAGTGTCTTCACGCAGCGCCTCACTGACCGCTTCGACACTGATCAGGCCGTCGGCATCAGGCACCAGGTAGGTCACCGCCACACCGGCATCCTGCAATTGCCGCGCAGTGTCGAGCGTCGCCTTGTGCTCGATCTGGCTGGTGATGATATGCCCGCCGGTTACGCCACGGGCCTGGGCCACACCTTTGATCGCCAGGTTATTGGACTCGGTGGCGCCGGAGGTCCAGACAATTTGCTCGGGCTGGGCGCCGACCAGTTCGGCCACCTGCTGACGCGCCTGCTCGACCGTTTGCCGGGCCGCCTGGCCGAACGCATGGGAGCTGGACGCAGGGTTACCGAAATTGGCATTGAAGCCCAGACACTCAACCATCACCTGGATGACCCGCTCATCCACCGGCGTGGTGGCGGCGTAGTCGAAATACAACGGACGTTTATTCATGGTGTTAAAAACTCGCAGAGCGTGTTCCCGAGAGCAGTGTCGCGGGGGCATCGAACAGATCAGAGGTTGTCAGGTTTAACTGATCGGATGCCGTTAAAGAAGGACCACTTTATGAAAATGTGCGTAGGAACGCTCCTGAAATTCAGCTTAACAGGCTGAAGTCACGCCATGGAAAACAAAAAACCCGAGATTCCTTAAGGGAAACCCGGGCTCTTCACCGCGACAGCACCGCTCAACTGGGACGATCCTTCAGGGCTACGCTGCGCTCGGCATTCATTTCGCCCTGATGATCAAAACCGAACGACTTGAGTGGCTGGCCGGTCAGTGCCGCGCGCTGGTGTTGATAGTCATCGAATGACAAACCGCGACGACTCAGCGCTTCCAGCGCCAGTTGCCGGGTTTCCTGGGCGGAGTAGGGGCGCAGCTCCGGGGATGGATGGGTCGCGCATCCGGCGAGGACAGAGGTGACAAGCAACAGCGAAACAGCGAGTGAGCGGATCATGGCGGTGGCCCTGCAAAGGAGGTGTCGAATCAATGAACACAGGCTACTCCCGCCCTCGCACGCTGAAAAATCACCGTCCTCGATAGTCGCTATCAACCGTTGCGGCAGACTCGATAATCACAACTCGTTATTTCTTTATGATCTATAAATATGTAAATCAATTAATTTACGGAATATGAGAATCCCTCTATAAACAACGCTGCCCGCCAACGTTGCCGCGACTCGCCAAAGGCAATTCCCGTATTTTATTTCCAAGAGAGGTGTCCATGCAGTTATTAACCCTCCCCCCCTCGCCCGCGCTCGCGACCTCCATTCGTGCCACGGCCCAGGTGTTCGAAGACCCGAAATCCAAGGCCTTGCTCGACCACATCCAGCAAGTGGCGCCGAGCGAAGCCAGCGTGCTGATCATCGGCGAAACCGGCACCGGCAAGGAGCTGGTAGCACGGCACATCCACAACCTCAGTGCGCGGCGCAACCGGCCATTCGTGGCGGTCAACTGCGGGGCGTTTTCTGAATCCCTTGTCGAAGCCGAGCTGTTCGGCCACGAAAAAGGCGCCTTTACCGGCGCCCTCTGCGCCAAGGCGGGCTGGTTCGAAGAGGCCGATGGCGGCACCTTGTTCCTCGATGAAATCGGCGATTTGCCCCTGCCGATCCAGGTCAAGCTGCTTCGGGTGCTGCAGGAACGTGAAGTGGTACGCCTGGGCTCGCGCAAGAGTATTCCTATCGACGTGCGGGTACTGGCGGCAACCAATGTACAACTGGAAAAAGCCATCAACGCCGGGCATTTTCGCGAAGACCTTTACTACCGTCTCGACGTGGTCAGCCTGGAGCTCAACCCACTGCGCGAGCGCCCGGGCGATGTCCTGCCGCTGACCCGACACTTTATCGACACCTACAGCCGACGCCTGGGTTATGGCCCGGTCACCATCAGCCGCGAGGCCGAGCACAAACTCAAGAGCTACAGCTGGCCGGGCAATATTCGTGAGCTGGAAAACGTGATCCATCACACGTTGCTGATCTGCCGCAACAGCGTGATCGAACGCGACGATCTGCGCCTGTCGAACCTGCGCATCGAACGCCAGGACGACAGCCAGCAATGCCTCGACAACAGCGCCGAAGCGTTGCTCGCGCGGGCCTTTCAAAAACTGTTCGAGGAACAGGCCGGCGCCCTGCACGAAAAAGTCGAGGACGCGCTGTTACGCGCCGCTTACCGCTTCAGCCACTACAACCAGGTGCACACCGCCAGTCTCCTGGGCTTGAGCCGCAACGTCACACGCGCGCGGCTGATCAAGATCGGCGAGTTGGCGGTGAACAAGCGCAGACCGGGGGAAAACCTGCAGGGCGAGCGGATGCTGCACCTATCCATTTAGGCGGCAGTGCAAGGCGTCGTCATGGCTGCGCTCAAAACTGCGCAGCACCTGGAACGAATCAAAGATTACCGCCTTGGCCCGGTGCACGCGGATCAGCGTCCAGAAATCCTCGCCGCCCTGCTCGAAGCGCCTGAATGCCGCCTCGCCATCCTCGCGGGATTGCCATTGCAGGTAGTTGAGCACCCGCCGCCCGTCATCGCTGACCTGCACGCTCGCACGCAAAAAGCCGTCATGACTCTGCGCCAGTCGCTCGCTTTGCACGGTCAAGGCCGCCACCAGGGCCGCCTGATGACGCGGGTCGATGTGAAATTCGATCACCTGTGTGAAGCCGCGACTCTTCTCTGATACCTGCATGAACACTCCCCTTTCTTTGTAGGCAGAATCTTGCGATCCAGTGCCATGCAGGGTAAAACCTCTAGTTAAGTCAAGGTCAAGCGCTGAATCGGGGTTTTTATGCTCAACAAGGAACTCACCGTTGGCCAGTTGGCTGCCCGCAGCGGCGTGGCCGTCACTGCGCTGCATTTCTACGAAACCAAGGGGCTGATCAAAAGCAATCGCAACGCCGGCAACCAGCGGCGCTACCCACGGGATGTGTTGCGGCGGGTGGTGGTGATCAAGATCGCCCAGCGCCTGGGCATTCCGCTGGCGACCATCGGCGAGGCATTACAGGCATTGCCCGATGGCCGAACGCCCACCGCCAAGGATTGGGCACGCCTGTCGGCACGCTGGCGGGAAGACCTGGATGAGCGGATCAATAAACTGTCGATGCTGCGCGACAAGCTCAATGGCTGCATAGGTTGCGGGTGCCTGTCGATGGAGGCGTGCCCGTTGCGCAACCAGGGCGACCAACTCGGTGAGCGCGGACCGGGCGCGCAGTTGCTGGAGCCTACGGCGCAGTCCTGAACTCACGCCCCTGCGCAAGGACGCCGGCGCCCTTCCACAGAGGCGATCAACGGGTGGGCGGTGAACCCGACGCGTCCGGCCGGCCCCGGTAAGCCGCGCACCCCAGCCACACGGTCATCACGGCCAATGCCGTCAGCGGCAGCCCGTGGAACAGCACGATCACCTGGGCCGGCGTCCACGTCACATAGAACGGCCCGACCACCAGCATCCCCACGCCAAAGCCCACCATCTGAATCAGGACCAACAAGCTGAACAGCGGCAGGCGCAAGCTGTCCGGTTCGCTTTGCGCGCGGGAGACCAACGCCACTTCGGACAACCCGTCGCCCAATCCTGCCCACACCACCAACAGCAGCGCCAACCACAATTCGGTTTGCTGGAACGTCAGGATAAAGCCGCTGGACATCAGCGCCACGCCGAACATGAACAACCGCTCCATGCCTGGCATGCCGCGCCCCTTCAACAGCGCACTGGCGATACGCGCCCCAATGAACTTGCCACAGGCCCAGACCGCCAGCAGGTAACCCATCACGGTTTTGGCCGTGTCCGGGGAAATGTACTGGGATAGCACCGGCCAGCCGACGTTATGCGCCGCACTGCCGAGGGTGTCGAGCATGCTGATCAACAACATCGCGGCCAGCACCGGCGCGCCGCGCAGCCCCCTGGTCAACGCGCGCCACTCTGCCGAAAGGCCGCGATGCGTGGCAACGGTAACGCTGTACAACGCACGCAGTGGCATGACCAGGCAAGCAGCTATCACATAGGTGCCGATATTCACCGCGAATACCGCCTCGAATCCCCCCGTGGCAATCAGCAGCCCCGACAGCAAGCTGCCGAACACGGCGCCGGTCGCGGCCGCCGAGGTGATCCAGGCGTTGGTATCGACCCGCTGTTCAAGGGCAACCCAGGTAGGCAACTGGCTGTTGAGGCCGATGGCGAACAGCGAATTGCACAGGCCGATACCGAAGGCGATAAACGGCAGCAGGCTCAGTTGATGCGCAGGGATCAGCAGCAGCAACGGCGTCAGCAACAGCGCTCGCGCCAGGTCCAGCCCGGCCAGGGTGCCGCGCCCGGCGAAACGCCGGAAAAACGGGATGCCGAACAGGCTGGCGACAATGCCACCGGTCACGCGGCACGCCAGGAAGATGCTGACGAACACCACGCTTTGGCTGAGCCAGTAAACATAGGTGGACAAGGCCACCATGTTGAGGAAGGCGCCAAAGTCCGACACGCCGCGAGCGAAAATGATCAGCCGCGCGTTGCGGATCGACAGGTACAGCTGTTGATCGTGGCTCATGCAGGCGGCGCCGCTTGATCATCCGGCACGCTGCGCAGGCTGACCAGCAGCATGTCGCGCCAGGCCGGAGTCGACTCTACCTTCGGCCGCACATCGCCGGCGCGATGGTAGAGCCCTCGGTCATCGATCACGAGGGTTTCCAGGAAGCGCGTCATCGGCAGATTCAACACGCGACTGTGCTCCTCATCACTGGTAAACACCTCCGAGACCACCGGCAATGTGTTGTGCTCGCCGATAAAATGCATGAACACCCAATCCAGACCGTCCTGGTGAATCCCCGACGTGGTGGGGCTGCACGCTTGCGCGTCGGCCCGCACACGGAACTGGTGGATATCGATGGTATGACTCTGCTCGTCCAGGTGCGGTGCGATCACCGCCAGGTCGGTGGCCAGCAGCTTGCGCATCAGCGGATGTTCGATAAAACCTTCCTCGCTGTAGCTCAAATGGTTCACCCCCTGGCGATAGTTGACGGCGTAGGTGACCGGCGACTTGAACGCCGTGCTCCTGTCAATCTGCAATTGCCGTGACGGTGATAAACGATAGCGCAGAATACGCCGCTCGCGATGGGTGTACGCCTTGAACGCCTCGTCGCGCACCAGGTTGGCCCAGTACGCACGAAAGCTCTGCTCTTCGCCCGCCTCGACACTGACCAACTCGCCAAAGTCAGGCCGATGGCAGTAATGGTGCTCGCGCAAGTGCGCGGAAATTGTCGGGATATCCATATCGCTAGCCTGCCACCGGGTTGTCGATGATGACGCGCAAGTGCTGGCCGACCGCATCATGCAGTGCGCGCGCATCGGCAGCGTCCGCGACCCTGGCCCAGCACTTGAGCAGATAGTGCTCCTCGATATCCGCATCGATCATGTGCCCCGGCTCCTGCTGGGCATACTCGAGCACCGCAACGTTCTGTTCCAGAAACTCCACGCCTTCAATGCCTTGAAACCGACCGCTGTGCTGCGGGTAGATCGCCAGCATCGCGTAATGTTGCCCGGCCTCGGCCACCTTGCGAGCGCCCGCTTCCAATTGCGCGTCGATGTCCTGCTCGCCCGTCAGCAACGAAAGATACATCTGATAGGGATCGATACCGGCCAGATCGCGGAACGCCGCGTTCACATAGAGCCCGCCCACGCGCGGGTTGATCTCGATCACCACAGGGCCCTGCGGGGTCATGCGGAACTCGAAATGCACCACGGCGTTGGTCAGGCCGACCGCTTTCAGACACGCTACGGCGTACGCGCGGATCTGCTCGCACTCGCGGTCGGTGAAGGAGGTCGGAGGGGAAATCAGCAGGTTTTCGAGCACCGTGCCGCTGCGCTCGGTCAGCAACAGTTTTTCGTTGATCAGCAGTGGATGCACACGCTCGCCGGCCACCACACATTCCACACTGCCTTCGATACCGGGGATGTAGCCCTCCAGCAACAGACTGCGCCCGGGAATGTAGGCATGCCGTTGGCCGTCGTCCTCCAGTAGGGTGTGCGCACAACCATAGAAGTCCGCGTACGCCGCCGTGGCGTGGTCTTTGACAAACAGCGCGTAGTGGCTGCGCAGTTCCGCCCAATTGGCGCATTTCCTGATAAACGCCGAAGCGCCGCCAAACGGCGGTTTGGCGATCAGCGGATAGCCGACCTGCTCGGCCTGTTGCTGGAGTTGCTCTTCGTTATTGCACAGCGCAAACGGCACCGAGGCAATGCCGTGCTGTTTCAGCACCCTGCGCATCAGGAACTTGTTGTTGCACGCCGCCACCGCCTCGGGGCGGCTATGCACCAGGCCCAGGCGCTGGGAAGCTCGCGCAACGATGCAACCGACTTCGCCCAGCGCGGACGGATGGCCGGCCTGGCAGAAGATTCCGCGAATCTGATACTGCCCATCGAGCTGGCCGACCAACGCCAGAATGGCCTGCTCGTTGAGCGCGTCGAGCAGGAACACCGCGTCACTGTCATCCCTGAGCCGTTGCACATGCCTGCGCCCTGCCACGCCCGCCGTCAAGCACACCAGGCCCTGGGCGCGGGCAGCCGCGAAGTGCGGCTCCCGGTAGTTATAACGAACAGACGTACTGTCATCGACATCGATAAAAAGAATGGCGTCCTGTTTCATGCTTTATACCGCCTTAGTCCATCAATTTATTCAGGCATCCTGCCAACTGCACCACTGCCCTTCCCAGTTACGGAAACGGTAATGACGCTGCCCATCGCGAACTTCGAAGTACGGCAAGTCCTCAGGCTTTTCAAAGTCCAGCAGCGGCACCGTAAACTTGCCTTGGGCGTGCGGTAGAACATATTCGGGCAGGGCAATATTGGACACTCGCCGCTTGAGGCGATCCATGATGGCGATGGCCTGACTGATCGACGCCTTGTATTCAGAGGCGCCGGGAGAAAACGGCATGAAGTGATATAAGTAATAAGGCTTCACACCCAAACGATAAAGATCGATAAACAGTTTATGCAGTGTGGCTTCATCATCGTTGACGCCGCGCAACAATGGCATATTGGAAAATACGATCGGCACAACGCCCTGAATACGTTTGACCGCCACGGCAAAGTCAGCGCTGAGTTCGAGCGGGTGGCAGACGTGCACGCCAAACGCATTGACCTTGTACTTTTCCAGCATCGCGATCAACTCATCGGTCACGCGAAACGGGTTGAAACTCAAGGCCCGCGAGTGAACGCGGATCAGCAGGTCGTCGCTGATCCCGCGCAGCGCGGCCAGGTACTCTTCAAGCTTGCGGTCGGCCAGCATCAGCGGGTCGCCGCCGCTGAGAATCACTTCTTCGATGGCCGGGTTGGCGCGGATGTACTCCACCGACTCCATAAAGGAATCCCGGCTGGCGTTGGCCTTGTCCGTGCCCACCTGCAAGGTGCGCAGCGCTTCGAAGCAGAACTGGCAATAGGCATTGCAGGTATTGGTGGTGCGCAGGATCACGCGATTGTCGTACTTGTGCTGGCAGATGGGCGTCTTCATTTCATGGCCCAGCTCCCAGTTCTCGGAAGTGCCATCGTAATCACCCTCGACCTGCTCGCTCCAGTACGGCACCACTTGCCGCCACAGCGGGTGGTCCATGACGGTGCCACTGGTGACGGAGCGCCTGATCAGATCAATGTAGTACGGCGTGATCTGCATCTTGCGCCCCAGCAGGTTATGTTCGATGTGCGCCGTGGTCTGCTCGTCCCAACCACCGCAGGCAGCACGAAGACTCGGTTCATCACGCAGGGCATTCTTCTGCTGCCAACGCCAGTCCTGCCACTGCACCGAGCGGTGAATTTCTTGATCAAAAATCGACATGAGTAGGTACTCTCTGTTAAGGCATATGAACGCGTGCCCTTCCCTGGCGGGAACAGCGATGTTCGCAACAATGACAATCGACTTGGGAGGCAGGCGGCGATCAATTGGCCGATGCAATCAGCCACGCAGGAAAGTAACAACAACTTACTATAAGGGGGGTCGGATAAGCGACGGAGACGGTCATTTAATACACTTCCTTTTTTAAAATTATCTGACTTCCATGCCGACACCTACTAAAGCCGAAGCCTTCGACAGCGTCAATACAATATCCTTGCTTTTTTTCAGGTTTCAAACCACGCCTGCGCCCACCTCCCGCAAACATAGGTATTCAGCCGTTAAAATGCATTCATTTAAAAAGTAAATAACATCGTCAATAACCCGCTCAGCTTCCCGCGAGATTATTTTTATACTTATATAACTACGTAGTTGCGCGCTTATTACTCTGCCTCGGTGTGCACCCAGTCCGTGGGAGCAATCACGCACGATCAGCGCCCATGCGTAAGGCCCGCTGTGCGCCTGAAACATTTTCTTTCATTTCTCGCCTGGGGATTTCTCATTCTCATTCGTCTTAATTTAGATACAGCCCGTCGCGTCAGCAAAAGCTACGACCGGCCTTTTCCGGGCCTCCATTGCCCCTTCCATCAAGACCCTCATCCACATGTCGAAGAAGTCACGCTCAAAACTCTGGTTTCTCGTACACAGCTGGCTGGCGTTGCCCATCTGGTTCTTTGTCCTGATCGTCTGCGTCACCGGCACCCTGGCGGTGGTCAGCCAGGAAATCGTCTGGCTGGCCAACCCGGATATCCGCGCGAGCAAGCCCTCCGATGATGCCCAACCGCTGAGCTTCGACCAGGTGATCGCCGCCATCAAGCGCGACGAGCCCCAGGTCATCGTGCGCTCGATCATCCGTCCCGACGAATCGCACTTCGCGTTGATGGTCGGCCTCAGCTATCCGGACGGGCGTTCGGTCGATGCCTATGCCAACCCCTACACGGGGGCCATCCAGGGGATCAGCCCGGCCTTCGACTTCCAGCAATTCACCCGCGCCCTGCACGGCTGGTGGCTGGTGCCGTTCACCAATGGCTTCAGTTGGGGCTGGTACTTGGTGTCGCTGCTCGGCCTGCCGCTGCTGGCCTCGTTGGTCACTGGCCTTGTGGTGTACAAGCGTTTCTGGAAAGGTTTTTTGCGGCCCACCCTGCGCATCCGTCACGGCGCACGGATTTTCTGGGGCGACTTCCACCGCCTGAGCGGTATCTGGTCGATCTGGTTCATCGCCGTCATCTCCATTACCGGCACCTGGTTCCTGATCCAGGCGATTCTGGGTGACAACCAGATCTCCATTTCCAGCGAGCCCATCGTGCCGGTGATTGCCCGGGAAAAGGTGCCGCTGTCCGCACCCGGCGTGCCGGCCCCGATGATTGCCCTGGACGACGCGATCAAGATCGCCACCCAGCGCATCCCCGGGCTGGAAGCCACCTTTGCCTTCCTGCCGCTCAATGCCTACAGCCACCTGCAGATCGGCGGGCGCGGCTGGTACCCGCTGATGTTCCAGACCGCGCAACTGAATCCCTACAGCGGTGAAATCGCCGTATCGCACCTGCTGTCCGACCGCACCGCGCTGGAGTTCGTCACCGAGTCCATGCGCCCGCTGCACACCGGTGACTTTGGCGGCCTGTGGATCAAGCTGATCTGGGCCTTCTTCGGCCTGGTGCTGAGCATGATGGTGTTGAGCGGCTTGCTGATCTGGACCAAGCGCACCGCCCTGGCCACCCTCAACGCTTTCAAACGCGAGGCCAAGACCCAGCGCCAGCCTGTGCCCACCCCAGCCTTGCAGGCTGAAACCTCGGAGACTCACTGATGAGCAGAGTCGCGGCCAAACCCTCTTCACCCCTGCGGGCCTGGTGGCTGAAGTGGCGTTTCCATATAAACATCCTGCTATTGCTGGTGCCGCTGGGCTTCATGCCCAAGTATTTTGCCGATGCCGCCCTGTTTCGCGGGGATGCCGGCATTGGCGAGCGGGTCGCCGGGGACATTCAAGTCGGCCCCTGGAGCCTGACCCTCGCCGAGTTTCGCAACGAAGGCCCGCGCCCGGACCCGGCCGGCCCGATGAAAGCGTTTAACGCCGCCCTGTGCGCCACCTGTGCCGAGCAGGTCAAGGCCACCTACCTGCGCATCGGCAAGCCCCGCAGCCTGCGGGCCGCCGGGGTGATCTTCTTTGGTACGCCGTACCGCATGGGCGCCATCGTGCCGGTACCGGAACGCACGCCGGTCGATGCCGAGCTGTGGGTCACCATGGAAGGCTGGGACGGCACCATGCACCAGGGTTCCATCCCGCTGAGCCAGGCCTCGCCTGCCACCATTGCCTGGTTGAACAAGCAAGGAGTCAAACCATGATATTCAAACGCCTGACTGCCGGTTGCGTACTGTTGCTCAGTACCGGCTTCAGTCAACTTGCCCTCGCTCACAACCCGATGTGCGAGTGCAAGGAAATCCCCGGTGAACAGATCCAGTGCAAGGGCGGGTTCTCCGACGGCAGCGGCGCTCCGGGCGTGACCCTGGATGTGATCGGCTACGACGAGACCATCCTGGTACCGGGCAAGCTCGGTGAGGATTCGACCCTGACCTTCAAGAAACCCACGGCCGAATTCTATGTACTGTTCGATGCCGGCCCCGGTCACGTGGTGGAAATCGACCAAGCGGATATCCAGGCGCAATGAGTACCGTACAGGTAGTGCGCCCCGCCGGCGCGGGGCATGAAACCCTCTATGTGCTGTTGCTGTGCCTGATCATCCTGGCGGTGGCGGGAACGGTGGTGGCCTTGCACGGTGAAACCCAAGAGGTCGCAGCTGTGCCCAGTCATCAGCTGGATGCCCGGCGCGACCTGAGCGCGGCCGAACAAGGCATCTACGCCGACCTGCGGGTGACCCTGGATGAAATCCACTTGCTGCAACAAGAGCAGAACGCCCTGCCCACGCCGGACCAATTGGCGCAAGAAGGCTTTGCACCGTTCGCCCAGGACGCCAGTTCCGTCAGCCGTGGCGATCATCGCTGGCAACTGCTCGCGCCCTCGACCTATCTGGGCTTGAGCCAGGCCACCGACACCAGTGGCTCGCTGCTGATGCGCGTGCAAGGCGCCGAGCCGGATATCTGGCTCAACCGTGGCAAACACCTGGCCGTCCCCTTCGACCTCACTGACCAGGCGCTGATCGCTGCCGGCTGGCAGCAGGTGGTCGCGCAATTCGATGCCGGCGTGACCCGCCAGCACCGCCACTGAACGAGAAGACCGATTGCCCATGTCCATTTCATCTCCCCTGTTGCGCCTGTTGCTGGTTGGCCTGTTCAGCCTGGTCCTCGCTCCCCTGGCGAATGCCGAAGCGAGCAAACGCCTGCGCATCGGTATCACCTTGCATCCTTACTACAGCTACGTGGCCAACATCGTCGGCGACAAGGCCGACGTGGTGCCGCTGATTCCGGCGGGCTTCAACCCCCATGCCTACGAGCCGCGCGCCGAAGACATCAAGCGCATCGGCACCCTGGACGTGATCGTGCTCAATGGCGTGGGGCATGACGACTTCGCCGATCGCATGATCGCCACCAGCGAGCGCCCGGATATCCCGGTGATCGAAGCCAACGCCAATGTGCCGCTGCTGGCCGCCACCGGCAACGCCGCGCGCGGTGCGGGCAAGGTGGTCAACCCGCACACGTTCCTGTCGATCAGCGCGTCGATTGCCCAGGTCAATAACATCGCCCGCGAGTTGGGCAGGCTGGACCCGGACAACGCCAAGGCCTACACCCAGAACGCCCGCGCCTACGGCAAGCGTCTGCGCCAGATGCGCGCCGACGCCCTGGCCAAGCTGACCAGCGCACCCAACCCGGACCTGCGCGTAGCCACGGTGCACGCGGCCTACGACTACCTGCTGCGCGAGTTCGGCCTGGAAGTCACCGCCGTGGTCGAACCGGCCCACGGCATCGAACCGAGCCCCAGCCAGCTGAAGAAAACCATCGATGAACTGCGCGCCCTGGACGTGAAAGTGATCTTCTCGGAAATGGATTTCCCGTCCACCTATGTCGATACGATCCAGCGTGAATCCGGGGTCAAGCTGTATCCGCTGTCACATATTTCCTACGGCGAATACAGCGCCCAGAAGTACGAAGTGGAAATGACCGGCAACCTCAATACCGTGGTCCGGGCGATCCAGGAGTCGGGAACATGACGGCGGCAGAACACCTGAACATTGTGAGCAACGGCCCGACGCTGGACTTCGACAACGTCGCGCTGACCCTGGGCCGTACCGTGATTCTCGATGGCGTGAGTTTCCAGGTTCAGCCCGGCAGCATCCACGCGCTGGTCGGCCCGAATGGCGGCGGCAAGAGTTCACTGATCAAGACCCTGCTGGGACAAACGCCGCATCAGGGCCGATTGAGCCTGGCATGGCCGACCACGCCCGGCACCATCGGCTATGTGCCCCAGGCCCTGGAGTTCGACCGGGGGTTGCCGATGACGGTGGATGATTTCATGGCTGCCATGTGCCAGCGGCGGCCGGCGTTTCTTGGCCTGTCCCGGCACTACGCCGGTGCGATTGGCGAGGCGCTGGAACGGGTCGGCATGCAGGACAAGCGCAAGCGGCGCATGGGCGCGCTGTCCGGTGGCGAGCGCCAGCGTGTGCTGCTGGCCCAGGGCCTGATTCCGGCGCCGCAATTGCTGGTGCTGGATGAGCCGATGTCGGCGCTGGACGAAGCCGGTATCCAGGTGTTCGAACGCTTGCTCAGGGACTGGCGACTGGCCGGGATCACCGTGCTGTGGGTCGAGCATGACCTGGAAGCCGTTGGCCGTCTGGCCGACCGTGTCACCGGCCTGAACCGCCGCGTGCTGTTCGACGCCACGCCCCGGGAAGCGCTGACCCCGGATCGCCTGCTGAGCCTGTTTTCCACTCACCCTCGGAGCCCGGCGCAATGAGTTATGAAGCGTTTCGCTTGATGGTCCAGGGCTGGGCCTCTTCCGGCTATTTGCCGGAGGCGCTGGCCTATGGTTTTGTGGTCAACGCGCTGCTCGCCGGGTTGCTGATCGGCCCGGTGCTGGGCGGACTGGGCACGCTGGTGGTGGTCAAGCGCTTTGCGTTTTTCTCCGAAGCGGTCGGCCATGCCGCCCTGACCGGCGTGGCCGTGGGCATCCTGCTCGGTGAACCCTACACCGGGCCCTACGGCAGCCTGTTCGGCTATTGCCTGCTGTTCGGCATCCTGCTCAATTACCTGCGCAACCGCACCGGCCTGGCGCCGGATACGCTGATCGGCGTGTTCCTGTCGGTGTCCCTGGCGTTGGGCGCCAGCCTGCTGTTGACCCTGGCCGGCAAGATCAATGTGCACATCCTGGAAAACGTGCTGTTTGGCTCGGTGCTGACGGTCAACGGCAACGACTTGCTGGTGCTGGCGGTGGTCGGTGCGCTGGTGATGGCCCTGGCGCTGCCGCTGTACAACCGCATCATGCTCGCCAGCTTCAACCCGCAGTTGGCGGCAGTGCGCGGCGTGGCGGTGAAGACCCTGGACTATCTGTTCGTGATTCTGGTGACGCTGATCACCGTCGCGGCGGTCAAGGTGATCGGCGCAATCCTGGTCGGTGCCCTGCTGGTCATTCCGGCGGCGGCGGCGCGGCTGTTGAGCCAATCGCTCAAGGGCTTCTTCTGGGTTTCGGTGGCCATCGCTACCGTCAGTACCCTGTGCGGCATCCTGCTGCCGATCATCTTCGACCTGCCTGTACCCTCCGGTGCCGCGATCATTCTGGTTGCCGGCATCGCCTTCGCCCTCGCCGCCATCGCGCGCGGCACAGTGCCCAGCCTCAAAGGGAATCTTGGATAATGCGCCCTGTCTTTCGCCCACTGGCCCTGACCATTGCCTGCTTGCTCAGCACCTCGGCGCTCGCCGTCGTGGATGGTTTTCAAACCAGGGACTTCGTTGCCAACCATGGCCTTGGCCATGCCGCGCTGACCAAGGCCAAATCGGTAAAACCGGTCAAGGTGCTGGCGTCGTTGCCGATCACCTACGGCCTTGCTGAAGTGCTGCTCAAAGGCTGCGACGTGCAGCTCGAACGCGCGGCACCCGCCAATTTGCCCGGTTCGCGGCAAGTGTCCTACTTCACCGGGCGCGGTGCGTCGGCGCTGAGCCAACTGGCCCAGGATGCCGATGCCGCCATCGGCCTGCGCTCGCTGTGGGCCGATGACCCGCTCTACCCCGTGGCGCGGCGCAGCAACATCCGTATTGTCGAAGTCGACGCCGCGCGCCCGGTGGACGGCGGTTTGCCGGGCATCGCCGTGCAGCCGGGCGTCAGCGATGGCTTGAACAGCCAACCCTGGCAGTCGAGCAACAACATGGGACGCATGGCCGATGTGTTGGCGGCCGACCTGAGCCGCCTGGCGCCGGGCGCCAAAGCGCAGATCGACGCTAACCTGGCCGCGCTCAAGCAACGCCTGCTCAAGCTCACCGCCGACAGCGAGGCGCGCCTGGCCAGGGCCGATAATCTGAGTGTGGTCAGCTTGAGCGATCACTTCGCCTATCTGGTCAGCAGCTTGAACCTGGAAGTGCTCGGTACCGATGCGCGTCCGGATGCAGACTGGACGCCTGAGGCGCTGCAAACGCTCAGTGCGCAGCTCAAGGACAATGAGGTGGCGCTGGTGCTGCACCACCGCCAGCCGAGTGAGGCGGTGAAAGCGGCTGTCAGTGCCGGCGGCGCCAACCTGCTGGTGTTGAATGTAGACGGTGCCGATCCTGTGACAGAGCTGGAAACCAATGTGGATCAGGTGATCAAGACGCTGACGCCTTAACGTCCACCCCCACATGAATCGCATCATGGCGCCAGAACTCCAGGTCGCAATCGATCAAGCGCTGGTGCTGGTCATAGTTGACCCGGGCGATCCGCAAGCCCGGGCTGCCCACCGATACGCGCAACGCAGCGGCGGCTTCCACCGGCAATGAGGTCGGCACGATCTCGAAACGCACCCGCCCATAGTGCAAATCGTACTTGCGCGCATAGAGTTCGGTCATCGACTGATTCAAATCGCACGCTAGGATGTCCGGGAAATAGTGGGGGTTCAGGTAGTGCTCCACGTACAGCACCAGACGCCCGTCAATCCTGCGCGCCCGGCAAATCTGGATCACGCTGGACAACGCCGGCAGCCGCAGCCACGCACACACCGCCGCCGACGCCGGTTGCAGGCGCGCCGAAATAACCTCAGTGGACGCCACGCGCCCCTGGTCGCTGACCATCGCGTGAAAGTGGCTGCGCTGCATCAGGTTATAGGCCAGCCGGGGTGACGAGACGAACCAGCCCCTGCGCTCCTCGCGATAGATCTGCCCTTGGGCCTCCAGCTGTAACAAAGCTTCGCGCACGGTAATCCGAGTGGTACCAAACAACTCGCTGAGCTTGCGTTCGGCGGGCAGCTTGCTGGCAGGCGGCAACAGGCCATGATCGATCTGCTCTTGCAGCGCCAGGCCGATGGAGGTTACCGCCTTGATTGCCTCGTCACGCATCAACGTTACCTATCTGGACTAGACCAGCACTGTTCGGGTGCATAAAACGCGCTCTTGATGGGCTCGTGCTGCTGCTTGCCAGCCTAGGCACTGCAGATGACCGACAGATGACAACGCAGGTCGTTGCCCGCACCACACCCTGCAATACATCGGCCAAGTCCATGGCCTGCGGGCCCTTGGGCATGGTCTACGCTAAGTCTGAACGCAGCGACACCCGTGCTTCAAAAACGACATCGACATGAAACTGTCATCCATCGGGCCTAGATTGGCTCAGGTATTGCTGACCTAGACCACACCCTCGCCAACGTTCAGATAAAACGCCGCGTGATAAACGCCCAAAGGAGCTTCGGATGAAACAGCTTTTCCTGGCATCACTGTTAGGCTCGACCATTGCCATGTGCACCGCCGCCATGGCCGCTGATACCGATCTAAAAACCTTGGAAGCCGCCGCCAAGAGCGAGGGCGCCGTGAACAGCGTCGGCATGCCCGATGACTGGGCCAACTGGAAAGGCACCTGGGAAGACCTGGCCCGCATCCATGGCCTCAAGCACATCGACACCGACATGAGCTCGGCCCAGGAAATCGCCAAGTTCAAGGCCGAAAAAGACAATGCCAGCGCGGATATCGGCGACGTGGGCGCCGCCTTCGGTCCCATCGCGGTGAAGCAGGAAGTGACCCAGCCGTACAAACCCTCCACCTGGGCTTCGGTACCGGATTGGGCGAAGGACAAAGACGGCCACTGGGCACTGGCCTACACCGGCACTATCGCGTTTATCGTCAACAAGAAACTGCTCCACGGCTCCGAAGTCCCGACCAGTTGGGCCGACCTGCAAACCGGCAAATACAAGGTCTCGGTGGGTGACGTAAGCACCGCCGCCCAAGCCTCCAACGCGGTACTCGCCGCCGCCATCGCCAACAAGGGCGACGAGAAAAACATCGCACCGGGCCTGCAGTTCTTCACCAAGATCGCCCAGCAAGGTCGCCTAGGCCTGTCCAACCCGACCATCGCCACCCTGGAAAAAGGCGAAGTCGAAGTGGGTATCGTCTGGGACTTCAACGGCCTGAGCTACAAGGCCAAGATGGCCAACCCGGATGACTACGTGGTGCTGATCCCATCGGATGGCTCGGTGAAGTCCGGCTACACCACCATCATCAACAAGTACGCCAAGCACCCGAACGCCGCCAAGCTGACGCGCGAATACATCTTCAGCGATGCCGGCCAGCTCAACCTGGCCAAAGGCAATGCCCGTCCGATCCGCGCCGAGACCGACCTGAAACTGCCGGCTGACATCGCCAAAAACCTGATCCCGGGTGAGCAATACACCAAGGCCAACCCGCAGCCGATCAAGGATGCCGATGCCTGGGAAGCGACGTCCAAGAAGCTGCCGCAACTGTGGAACGAGCAGGTGATTGTAGAAATGAAGTGAGGGTTTAAGCCCACATTGGAGATCCACTGGAGATCCAATGTGGGAGGGGGCTTGCCCTGATGCCAGTCAGTTAGGGCTTTTTGTAGGAGCGAGCTTGCTCGCGAAAAATTCACAGGCACCGCGTTCATCCAGAAAGCACGCGTTATCGTTGACGTTTTTCGCGAGCAAGCTCGCTCCTACAGAGGGCGGTGTACGCTTAACGGACTGGCATCAGGGCTTGCCTCTTCCCACACTTGCATCCGGTTTCCAGCGGGAAATCGAGTGAAGTCCAATCTTGTCGCGGAGCCCCAGCCCCCATGAAGCACCCTGTCATCCTTGTCGTGCTCGACGGCCTGAACGCCGGGGTCGCCCGGCACGCCATGGGGCACTTGCAGGCTTATGTCGGCGCAGGACGCGCAGCCTTCTACACACTGGAATGTGAACTGCCCGCCCAGTCCCGCCCGGTTTAT
>NZ_JAFLXH010000060.1:0-21064 GCF_019891515.1 Pseudomonas sp. Wu6
TGCCGAGTGGTGGGGCAAGAGCGTTTTGCTTACTTTTGCGCTTTTCAAAAGTGAGCCGCCGTCAGGGCGGAACCCTAAGTGGCCGTTACCACAGAAACGGATATGTACTCGATCTGATCCAACATCCCGGTCGGCCCAGAGGCCGCCATCGGGGGCAAGCCCCCTCCCACTTTTGAATGGGTTCACAAAGCAAAATGTGGGAGGGGGCTTGCCCCCGATGGCGGTCTTCAGATCACCACTGCGCTCGGTGTGACCCCAATTCCCCCGCCGGCAAATCCCATTGCAGCGGCGTACCGCTGATCGTCAGCGGCGCCAGCAGTCGATGCGCCGGGCCCCAGGCGGTCTGTTCGACCACCAGGCCTTGATCACCCGCATCTTCGGCCCGCAACGCCGGTTGCTCCGGCACCTGCCCCGCATCCACCAATAACTTCGCCGTACGGGCCAGCGACAATCGCGCCGAACCTCCGCGCCCGGACTTCAAGCGTTCGCTCAAGGCTTGGATCGCACTGGCCGCCATCAGGTACCCGGTCGCGTGGTCCAGCGCCTGCACCGGCAGCGGCGACGGCTTATCCACCTGTTTCCAGGCCATCCCGGCCTCGGCAATCCCGCTGCTCATCTGCACCAGGCTGTCAAAGCCGCGCCGATTGCGCCACGGGCCGCTCCAGCCGTAAGCATTGAGGCTGACATCGATCAGGCCCGGCGCGATGCGTTGCAGCGCGTCGCTCGCGTAGCCCAGTTGCTCCAGCGCATCGGCGCGGTAACCGTGGAACAGAATGTCGGCGTTTCTGAGCAACGCTTCGAAGACCTGCCGACCCTCGGCGCTCTTCAGGTCAAGACGCGCGCAGCGCTTGCCCAGGGTCATTTCCGGCACCACGCCGGGTTCGTCCCAGGTCGGCGAGTCGATGCGCAATACGTCTGCGCCCAGGCCCGCGAGAAAACGACTGGCGACCGGGCCGGCCAGGACGCGGGTCAAATCCAGCACCTTGATACCGGCCAGCGGTCGGGCCGTGGTGCCGAGCCAGGGTTGGTTGCCGGCGGTGGCGAAGGCCTGCCGCTGTATCAGTGGCTCGGCATTCACCGCCAAGCCCTGGGGGTGGCCCTGCCAGGCTTGCCAGGTGCGCATTTGCGCCGCGCAACCGCCTTCGTCGACCACCGCCTGTTCCAGTTCGGCGGCGTTCCACTTGGCGACGTTATGCGCCATTTGCGCGCGTTCGGTGACCTTGCCCAACACCCGTTCGGCCGCGGCGCGGTGATGGGGCGCGTTGGTGTGCAAGCGAATCCAGCCGTCGGCGCTTGCGTAGTCACCGGCTATCGGGTCCCACAGCGGCGGCACTTGCCAGCCCAGTGGGCGAATCGATGAGGAAAACCACAACGAGGCGAGGCGACGGTCTACGCTGATGCTCGGCAAGCGTGCGGTCTGTTGACGGATAAGCTCGGCAACGGCCTGACCGGCGGCGCCGATGCTGGCGGCGGCCAGGTCAGTCACGGCAAAGGCCGAGGGCAGGGCGCCGGGCTCGCTCAGGGTCAGTGGGGTAGGCGGCAGATCGAGTGCGGCTTGGATGGGTGTCAGCAGGTCGGTCATCGAAGGCCCTCCATAAGAGAAGGGCCACTATAGAAGATCGTCAGGCCGGTGTGGCAACCCCGGGCACCAATGGCAGTTCGAGACTGGCGACAAAGCCGCCGCCCTGATGATTGGCCAGGATC
Source organism: Pseudomonas sp. Wu6 (assembly GCF_019891515.1). Taxonomy (NCBI): domain Bacteria; kingdom Pseudomonadati; phylum Pseudomonadota; class Gammaproteobacteria; order Pseudomonadales; family Pseudomonadaceae; genus Pseudomonas; species Pseudomonas sp. Wu6. Next base: position 1,705 of record NZ_JAFLXH010000060.1, read on the forward strand.
AGTTGGCCGCCATGGCGTTCGGCGGCGCGACGTGCGATCGCCAGGCCCAGGCCGTGACCTTGCGCGGTCTGGCCGGGTGCGCGGTAGAACGGCTCGCCCAGTTGGTTCAGGTGCTCGGCTTCAACGCCGGGGCCGTGATCGCGCACACTGATCAGGATCCGTTCACCGTGCCGCTGCGCGTGCAACTCGATGGCTTGGCCGGCCGGGTTGAAGCGCTGGGCATTGCGCAGCAGGTTGTCCACGGCGCGCTCGATCATGGTCGGCCAGCCCTTGAGGCGCAGGTCGGGTTCAGCCGTCAGTTGCACCTCTTGCTCCGGCGCGCTGAGCTGGGCGTCTTTTTGCAGGGTCTTGAGCAATGGGTTGAGGTCGATCTCTTCGGCGCTGGCGTTGTCGGCATCCACCCGGGCCAGGACCAGAATCTCACTGATCAAGGCTTCCAGGCGGTCGCATTCGCGGGTCAGGCGCGGCCAGAGTTTTTCCCGATCTTCGGGGCTGGCGCGTTCGGCCAGGGCCAGGGCGATACGCAAGCGGGCCAGGGGCGAGCGCAGTTCGTGGGAGACGTCGCGCAACAGTTGGCGCTGGCTGCCGATCAGGCTTTGCAGGCGGGCGCCCATGCGGTTGAAGTCGGTGGCCAGGACGCCGAATTCATCGCGGCGGTTGGCCAGTTGCGCCAGGCTGTTCTGTTGATATGTGGCCTGGCCCAGGTCATGCACCGCGCCGCGCAGTCGGCTGAGCGGTCGGGTGATCGACAACGTCACCAACAGGCTGAACAGCGTCAGCACCACCAGGGCAATGGCCAGGGCGCTGAACGGCCATAACAGGCTGCTGCGGTGCCAGGCGTCCAGCTCCGGATGAGGAATGCGATAGATCAGCAGGTAGGTGTCGCCGGTTTTTTCGCTGGTGTATTCGGCGGTCAGGCGGCGCCAGGGCAGGTGGCTGTCCTGGCTGTCATTCTGCCGGGCTTCAAGGGCGGCGGCGCGGCGCGGGAAGGTGCCGCGTACCACCGGCTCGCCGCCCTCGTTGAGCACTTGCACGTCAATGTGGTACTGGCGCTTGCGTTGCTGCAGCAACTCCTGGGCAGCCTCTTCGCCCTGGGCTTCGTAGAGTTGCGTCCACTCTTGCGCCAGATTGTTGAGGCCGGGATGGCGGCTGAGAATCCAGGCGTCCTGGTTCAGCATATGCCCGAGCAGGATCGACAACCCCGCAACCAGGGCGATGGCCAACCAGAAACTCGCCAGGATGCGCCAGAACAATGAACGCACGGGAAACCCTCAAACAGGAAAAGCCCAGCGGCGGGGGCCACTGGGCTGGGAGCGTTAACGCTGGAGCATTATTGCGCTTTTTGCGGCTGTTGCGCTTTCCAGGCCTGGAATTCCTTCCATTCGGCACGACGCTGCTCTTGTTGCTTGACGATCTCGTCGAACTTCTTCTGCTGGTCGGGCTTGAGGATGGCGCGGATATCGGCCTGGATTTTCTGCTTGCCGGCAGCGATCTCGTCCTGCATGGCTTTCTGGTCGGCGGCCGGCAGTTTGTCCAGGTACTTGCGGGTCAGGTCTTTGCGAGCGTGCCATTGGTCACCCATCAGCTTGCGGATCTGCTCGTGTTGTTCCGGGCTCAAATCCAGCTGGCGGAACGGGCCGCCTTTACCACGCGGGCCGTGTTCACCGTGACCCGGGCCACCCATCATGTGGCCTTCCGGACCGCCCATCGGGCCTGGGCCTGGACCTGGGCCTTCCGGCATGGCGGCCATGGCGACGGTAGGCAGTGCAGCGGCGAACATCAAAGCGATAAGGGTCTTGCGCATGGTGATTCTCCTGTCTCTATTCCGGTGAGTCCGGATGTGAGTAGATTACCCAGGGCAAGGTCAGCCGCCGTCAGCGGAGCGTAAAGGTTTGGTAAGGCCCGATCGTTCCCACGCTCTGCGTGGGAATGCATCCCGTGACGCTGCGCGTCACCCACGCTCAAGGTGCGTAGTAGTAACCACGGCTACGCAGCGCCACGATCCGCGGCCGACCGTCCGGGTGCGGGCCGATCTTCTTGCGCAGGTTACTCACGTGCATGTCCAGGCTGCGATCGTACAGGGTCAATTTGCGGCCCAGGGCGATCTGCGCCAGTTCCTGTTTATCCAGCGGTTCGCCGGGTTGGCGCAGCAAGGCCTCGAGCAGGCGGCTTTCGGAGACCGTCAGGGTAAATTCCTGTTCGTCGATGCTGACCACCCCGCGCACCGGGCTGAAGCACAGGTCGCCCAGCTCCAGTTGGGTCGACACCGCAGCCGGATGACTGCGGCGCAGTACGGCGCGCAGGCGCGCAGTGAGTTCGCGCGGGTCGCAAGGCTTGGCCAGGTAATCGTCGGCGCCCAGTTCCAGGCCGAGGATGCGGTCCAGGGGTTCGCCCCGGGCCGACAGCATCAGCACCGGCAACTCCGGGTGGTCGTTGCGCAACTGCTTGAGCAACTCCAGGCCACTGCCGTCAGGCAGCATCACGTCGAGCACCACCGCCGCCGGAGCGGCTTCGGCCAGGGCCTTGCGGGCGCTGGAGCCGTCATGGCAGGCGCGCACCTGGAAACCTTCCTGGCTCAGCCAACTGACCAGCAGCTCGCAGAGCTCCTGGTCATCATCTATCAGTAACAGCTCGCTCATGACTCACTCAATTTAGCCATTGTCGACGACGACGGTGCCCACCGCTGGCGAAGATGCCACACAGCAGGGCGATCAGTGCGACGCCCGCACCGGTGACAAACCATTGCTGCTGCTCGGTCAACCATCGGGTCAAGGCGCCGTCCTGTGTCTCTTTGAGTTGCTGGGCCAGGCGTTGGTTCTCCTGGCGCAGACGACTCAGTTGCGCGCTTTCGCGGGTGGCTTGCGCGCTTTGCAGCTGCTTGCTCAGTTCTTCGCGCAGCCCTTCGCTTTCTTTCAAACGTTGCTGCAGTTCGGTGACCTGGCTGTGGGGACTCAAGGACAGCGGCGTGGCGCTGCCGCTATTGGAGGTCTCTTCAGCCTGGGCCGTCGCCCCGAGGGTTAACACTGCCAACAGACACAACTGACGTAAGCGCATCGGAACTCCTGATTCCACACGAATATTCAGAACGTTATCGGCAGGTTACCGGGAATAATGAGCCATCAGGCGGGCGCCCAAGCGTTTTGGTCGGGCGCCACCGGGCTCAGGGCAGGACTTGCTTGAACGGCTTGATCACGACATCAGCGTAGACACCCGCCGCGACATAAGGATCAGCCTTGGCCCACGCCTGGGCATCGGCCAGGGACGCGAACTCGGCAACGATCAGGCTGCCGGTGAAACCCGCGTCGCCCGGGTCGTTGCTGTCGACGGCCGGGTGCGGGCCGGCCAGTACGATGCGGCCTTCGGTTTGCAACTGCTTGAGGCGTTCGACATGGGCGGGGCGCACGCTCAGGCGTTTTTCCAGCGAGTTGGCAACATCGGTGGCAATGATGGCGTAGAGCATGTCAGTCCTCGGTTTTCGGCGTGGTGGCGGCAGTGTCATGCAGGTGGCGCGACAGGTAGATACCCTGGCCGACCAGGAACAGCAGGGTCATGGCCAGGCTGCCGAACACCTTGAAGTCGACCCAGTAGTCTTGAAAGGTAAACGCCACGAACAGGTTGGCGGCACCGCAGAAGATGAAGAACACGATCCAGGCCACGTTCAAGCGTACCCAGATCGGCTCCGGCAAGGTCAGCGCGTGGCCCATGATCCGCTTGATCAGCAGGCGATCACCAATGAAGTGGCTGCCGATGAAGACCAGGGCGAACAGCCAGTTGACCACCGGGGCTTTCCACTTGAGGAAGGTTTCGCTGTGGAAGGCCAGGGTCAGGCCGCCGAATACCAGGCAGGCGACGAGGGTCAGCCACTGGCTTTTTTCCAGCTTGCGCTGGGAGATGAAGATGGCGCCGTAAACCACGATGGAGCTGATGATCAGCACGGCGGTGGCGCTGTAGATGCCGCCGAACGAGAGTTCGTGACCGGCGATGTCGATGACCCTGGGGTCGAGTTTGGTAACGATGAAAAACAGCAACAGCGGGATGAAGTCGATGAATTGTTTCACAGTAAGAGCCAGAAGCTGGATGTGGCGGCATAATAACAAACATCCTTGGTTGCGATAGCGCCAGCTGACTTGAGGTTACACACTCCCGTGAATGTTGATTTGCACTGCCACAGCACGGCCTCCGACGGCGCCCTGGCGCCAGCGGTACTGGTTGCGCGTGCGTTTGAAAAAGGCGTGCGAGTGCTGTCGCTGACCGACCACGACACCCTCGAAGGTCTCGACGAGGCCCGCACGGCGGCCCATGCATTGGGCATGCAACTGGTCAACGGCGTGGAATTGTCCTGCACCTGGGGTGGCGCCACCATTCATGTGCTCGGCTACGGTTTCGAGCAGAACGCCCCGGCCCTGGTGGCCGCCATCGCCCAATTGCACGATGGCCGCTGGCTGCGGTCCGAAGAAATAAGCCGCAAGCTCAGCCTCAAAGGCATGCCCGGCGCCCTTGACGGCGCCCGCGCTGTCCAGCAGGAACTGGGCGACAGCGGTAACGCGCCGGCCCGTCCGCACTTTGCCGACTGGATGGTGCGTGAGGGGTTCGTCAAGGATCGCGCCGAGGCCTTCCGTAAATGGTTGGGCGCGGGCAAGCTGGGTGATGTGAAGCAACACTGGCCGACCCTGGAAGACACCGTCGGCACCCTGCGGGCCGCCGGGGCCTGGGTCAGCCTGGCGCATCCCTGGCATTACGATTTCACCCGCAGCAAGCGCCGCAAGCTGATCGGCGACTATATTGGAGCGGGCGGCCACGCGATCGAAGTGGTCAACGGGCATCAACCTGCCGAGCAGGTTGGTAGCCTGGCGATCCTGGCGCGCGAATTTGGTCTGCTGGTCAGTGCCGGCAGTGATTTTCATGGCCCAGGCGGCTGGTCCGAGATCGGCGAGTATCGCCAGGTCCCGGAAGATCTGCCGCTGTTGTGGGGGCGATTCAAGCATGACCCCATTATTGCCACCGTCTGAACAGGTAGAACACGTGAGTCAATTCTTCCAGATTCATCCGGAAAACCCCCAGGCGCGCCTGATCAAGCAGGCGGTCGAGATCATTCGCGCCGGCGGCGTGGTGATCTATCCAACTGATTCGTCCTACGCCATCGGCTGCCAGATCGGCGACAAGGGCGCGGTCGAGCGGGTCAGACGTCTGCGTGAGCTGGACAAGAACCATAACTTCGCGCTGATCTGCAGCGACTTGTCGCAGTTGGGGCTGTTCGCCAAGGTCGACACGGGCACCTTCCGCTTGCTCAAGGCGCACACGCCGGGGCCCTACACCTTTATTCTCAACGCCACCCGCGAAGTGCCGCGCCTGCTGCTGCACCCGAAGAAGCGCACCATCGGCCTGCGCGTGCCGGAACACCCGATCGCCCTGGCGCTTTTGGCCGAGCTGGGCGAGCCGCTGATGAGCGTGTCGTTGATCATGCCGGGCGATACCGAACCGCTGGAAGATCCGTATGAAATGCGCCAGTTGCTGGAGAAGCAGGTGGATCTGATCATCGACGGCGGCTTCGGGGGCGGCAAGGCGTCCACCGTGATCAACCTGGCCGACGGCGAGCCTGAAGTGATCCGTGTGGGCTGCGGCGACCCTACGCCGTTTATGGTCGAGGCCTGAATGTCGGTCGTGGAAACCGTCGATCCCCAGGCGGGCGCCCAGCAGGAACTGCCATTTGCCATGGTCTATGGCCAGGCGGTCATGGAAATGCCGCTGGATTTGTACATCCCGCCCGACGCCCTGGAGGTCTTTCTCGAGGCCTTCGAAGGCCCGCTGGACTTGCTGCTGTACCTGATTCGCAAACAGAACATCAACATCCTCGATATTCCCGTGGCGGAAATCACCCGCCAGTACATGGGCTATGTCGAATTGATGCAGTCGGTGCGCCTGGAACTGGCCGCCGAATACCTGGTGATGGCCGCCATGCTCGCCGAGATCAAGTCGCGCATGCTGCTGCCGCGCTCGGAAGCGGTCGAAGCCGAAGAAGATGACCCGCGCGCCGAACTGATCCGTCGCTTGCAGGAATACGAGCGCTTCAAGGCTGCGGCCGAAGGTATCGACGGTTTGAGCCGGGTTGGCCGTGATGTGGTGGTGCCCAAGCTGGACGCGCCCGAAGCGCGCGCGCGCAAGCTGTTGCCTGACGTCAGCCTGGAAGAATTGCTGATGTCCATGGCCGAGGTGCTGCGCCGTGGCGACATGTTCGAAAGCCACCAGGTCAGCCGCGAAGCCCTGTCCACCCGCGAGCGTATGAGCGATGTGCTGGAGCGCCTCAAGGGCGGCGGCTTTGTGCCGTTTGTCGAGCTGTTCACCGCAGAAGAAGGGCGCCTGGGCGTGGTGGTGACCTTCATGGCGATCCTGGAGCTGGTCAAGGAGTCCTTGGTCGAGCTGGTCCAGAATGAGCCGTTTGCGGCTATCCATGTGCGGGCGCGAGCCGAATAACGAGCTGAATCGATGAATCTGACTGAACCCCGCGAACTGGCGCCCTTGCTGGAAGCTTTCCTCCTGGCCTCGGGCAAGCCGCAATCCCTGGAGCGCCTGTTCGAACTTTTTGAAGAGGCCGAACGCCCCGAACCGCCTGTGTTCAAGAAGGCGCTGGAGATCCTGCGCAAGTCCTGCGACGGTCGTGCCTTTGAGTTGCGTGAAGTGGCGTCGGGGTATCGCCTGCAGATCCGCGAGAAATTTTCCCCGTGGGTGGGACGCTTGTGGGAGGAACGCCCGCAGCGTTATTCACGGGCGATGCTGGAGACCATGGCGTTGATCGCCTATCGCCAGCCGATCACCCGGGGCGAGATCGAAGATGTGCGGGGCGTGGCGGTCAACAGCCATATCGTCAAGACGCTGCTGGAACGCGAGTGGATTCGCATCGTCGGCTACCGTGACGTGCCGGGCAAACCGGCGATGTTCGCCACCACCAAAGTGTTCCTCGACCACTTCAACCTGAAAAACCTCGACGACCTGCCGCCGTTGGCCGAGCTGCGCGAGATGGAAGCCGAGCCGGTGCTGGACTTCGACGACGCGCCGGTGCCGCAGAGCCTGCAGGAACTGGCCGACGCCAGTGCCGAGCCGGAGGAGCCCAAGGACGAAACCAGTTTCCATACCTTGCTGCTGGAACTGGACGACATGGAGCAAGGCATCAAGACCGACTTTGATGATTTGCTGCGTGACGGCGCCGCTGAGCCGCAAACCGAGGTGAACGTTGAGCCCGAGCCCGACGTCGAAGAAGATATCCTCGGCGTCGCCGATGCCCGCGAAAAACTGCTGGCCGCCGTCGCCGCCCTCGAACAGCCGCCGCTGAGCGACGAGGAAGACGAAGCCCGGGCGCTGGCCGAGGCGATCGAAAACGAACGCCGCCAACTCGAAGACTGACAAGATCCAATGTGGGAGGGGGCAAGCCCCCTCCCACATTTTGATCGCCGTTGTCCGAGAGCAACTATGACTTCGACCAAAGACCCCTGCATCAGCATCTGCAAGTTCAGCGACGACATCTGCGTCGGCTGTGGCCGCAGCAAGCGTGAAATCCGCGCCTGGAAGAAACTCGACAAAGTCGACAAGCGCACCGTGCTGGCCGAAGCCGAACTGCGCTTGCTGGCGTTGGGCGCCACCGGTCGGCGGAAAAGCAAATGACTTGGGTGTTATCGACTACTCTCTGATGCGCAACACGCGCCATACGCGTATGATTCGCGACCCTTTGCCGACCTATTCGGCCAAAGCCCCGCTTTCAACACTCTTCAGGCCACGCCTGAATCGACCCACCGGGAGGTGCTTAAGATGAACGACAAAGACCAGAACGACAGCCAGGAAATCGGCCCAGCAGGCGAAAAACTGCAAAAGGTGCTGGCGCGTATCGGCGTGGGCTCGCGCCGCGACGTCGAAGCCTGGATCACCCAGAAGCGCATCAAGGTCAACGGCGTCGAGGCCACCCTTGGCCAGCGCGTCGACCTGCATGACGCGATCACCATCGATGGCAAGGTCATCAAGCGCGAAGAAGCCGCCGAATCGGTACGCCGCGTGATCATGTACAACAAGCCCGACGGCGAGATCTGCACCCGTGACGACCCGGAAGGCCGTCCGACCGTGTTCGACAAGATGCCCAAGCCCAAGGAGGGCCGCTGGATCAACATCGGTCGCCTGGACATCAACACCACCGGTTTGCTGATGTTCACCACCGACGGTGAATTGGCCAACCGCCTGATGCACCCCTCCTACGAGATGGACCGCGAATACGCCGTGCGCGTACGTGGCGAAGTCGATGACGAGATGATCGAGCGCTTGAAAGCCGGTGTGGTCCTTGAAGACGGCCCGGCCAAGTTCACCGACATCAAGCAGGCGCCGGGTGGCGAAGGGTTCAACCACTGGTACCACTGCGTGGTGATGGAAGGCCGCAACCGTGAAGTCCGTCGCCTGTGGGAATCCCAGGGCCTGGTGGTCAGCCGCCTGAAACGCGTGCGTTTCGGCCCGGTGTTCCTCAACTCCGACCTGCCGATGGGGCGTTGGCGCGAAATGAGCCAGTACGAAGTCGACATCCTCAGCGCCGAAGTCGGCCTGACGCCGGTCGCGATGCCGCAGATGAACGCCAAGAGCAAAGACAAGCTTGAGCGTATGCAGCGTAAATCGTCGCGCCCTGTGCCGCGTACCGAGCGCGTTGCCCGCACCCTGCGCCCGGCGTTGAATGCTCCGGCAACCGGCGGGCGTATTTCCCGCGAGCCGCAGATTGAAGGTGAGCGCCGTCCAACCGCGCCATCGCGCCAGGAAGGCGAGCGTGCTCCACGCGCCCCGCGTCCGGCTCCGTCGGGTGGTCGCAGCAACCGTGGTGAAGCCGACCGTCCGGCCGACAACGCCAGCACCAAGCGTCCGGCCAAGCCAGCGGCGAACAAGCGCCCTGGCCCGAAGCTGGTGGCTGACGAGCCGTCGGGCAAGCGCCGTGGCGCTCCGGCGGGGTCCGGTCAGCGTCCGGGTTTTGGTCGTAAGAAGCCGCAGTGAGGCCGTAGCCGCTGCATAAAAAAGCCAACCCTGGGGTTGGCTTTTTTTTCCTCTAAATTTGAAATGCAATCAACTGTGGGAGGGGGCTTGCCCCCGATAGCCATAGGTATCTACACAATTTTGGTGCGACACCGTACCTGTGGCGAGGGAGCTAACGCGTATCTACCTGACGCTCCGAGGTCCAAATGTGGGAGGGGGCTTGCCCCCGATGGCGGCCTCTGGGCCGACCAGGATGTTGGATCAGATCGAGTACATATCCGTTTCTGCGGTCATGGCCACTTAGGGTTCCGCCCTTACGGCGGGTCACTTTGGAAAAGCCCCAAAGTAACCAAAGGGCTCTTGCCCCACCACTCGGCACCTCGCCTAGGCTCGGTGTGCCCTCACTCCGGCTTGAATCCGTGGGCCGCCGCCACGCGCCATCCATGGCGCGGGGCGGCTAACCCGGCGTCCTGCCGGGTTACCCACGGATTCAAGCCTGCGTTCGGCCAGCGTGGTTTAACGGGGCGCCTGAGATCAAGATCAAGATCAAGAGCGGCTCGCTTCGCATCGTGGTTACGGGTGGGCGCGGCTGCGTTGTGTAGATACCTATGCCCCGATGAGGGAGTGCCAGTGAACGCATCTACAGCTGACACACTGCAATCGGGGGCAAGCCCCCTCCCACGGTTGGATCTCCGGTGTTTTCGAGTGCTTTGCTCAGAAGGCAAACGTCCCATCAAACACCGGCTTGTCATCCAGCGCCAACACGCCGCTGGCAAAGATCAGGTCCAGGTGGTGACTGCCTTTCTGCCCGCCGCCCAAGCCCAGATGCAACCCGCAATGGCGTTCTTCAAAGCCTGCATTGCGCGCGTACAAATCCTTCACGCCTTCATTGGTGCCGATGCCCAGTTCTTCCACGCGGCGGTTGGACGGGTTGGCATTGAGGTACTTGTTGAAGTCATCCACCAACCCCGGCACGTCGCTGGCCACGCTGCAGATGGTGGAGTTCTCGATCCACAGTTCCAGGGGTGACTCCAGCACGCCGTATTTACGCGCAAAGGGGATGGTGCTGAGGAACGTCCCGACAAACCGCACTTGCCCGTTGATGGCCTCGCTGTGGGTGGCGATCTCGCCCGGGGCCAGGTCGTGGTTGCCGACGCCGTTGATATTGGTCCACTTCTTGATGCTGCTCATGGGGGCTTCAAGGCGTGAGCCGTGCTTGTCGGTGAAGCTCAGCACGGTGGCTTCGGACATGCGCCGGATCAAGGTGGCGTTGAGGTCGGCTATGCGCTGCGGTTCGACGCTGAAGGTGTCGTAGAAGTAGTCGCCATAATCCTTGAACAACAGCGACTTTTTCCAATGTTCGGCCATCACGCCCTGCAATGCACGGATAAAATCCGGGCCTTCGGCGCGGGGGTTGGGCAGGGTCGAGGAATCGTAGAGAAACAGGTAGAGGTCGCAGGCTTCGATGGCCTGGGCCAGGGATTCACTGGCGTTCAGGTCCAGGCGCTGCACCTGGAAATTGAAACGGGCGGCGCTGCCGTGGGTGATTGCCTGGGCGATGGCGTCGTAGCGTTCGGTATGGCCCAGCAGCACGGTAGGGCGGCTCAGGCCCTGGAGGGCCGGGTGATGAGCGAGGTAGTAAAGAAAGTGTTCGACGGCGCGGGCCTTGTCCATGACGGGAGTCCTTCGGTGCCTTGGGTAAGGGGGCAGGTGCCGTGCACGGCACCTGCCGGATGCCTGCCGGGTATTAGAACGGCCACATCGCGGTGCCAAATGGCACAACGGCATCGGCTTGCATCATTTCAACGGCGGCCTCATGGGTCGGCGCTTCAAACCAATCGTCGAGTTGCAGTTCGGTTTCCAGGTCTTTTTCCAGTGCTTGCATGGTGTATCTCCTAGAGGACGTTGTTTGAGAACGGCTTGCCAACGGGCTTCGCGGGCAAGTGCAGAGAACCTAGGAGAGAGTGTTTCAAAATGCAAAATATTTATTGACACGGTTTCATTTGGACTTTTTCTTCGGTTTTTTTGAAGAGATTTTTTATCGAGAAAAAACAGTTGATTGGCTGAACCGATTCTTCAGTTATGCCTGACCGACAATTTTCCGTAGACCGCCCCCTGAGCGTGGCCGTAAAGACAACGTTCCGCACTGTAACGTCAGGTTTACGCCGATGGTCGCGTAACGCTGGGTAGAAAATCCCTGTAAGGAATACCTGACAGATTGCCGAGTGCGCGTTGGTGGTGCGTGCCGAACCTGTCGAGCGGTGTACAATGCGCCGCGTTTTACTGTGACCCCCCCTTTGCGTAACCACGCAAAAGGCCAAGACCCAGGGTTTACCTTCCCTGATCACTCCGCCTGGCCACGAGCCAGACGGGTTCGATTTCGTCACAGATAAAAACAAACAGGTGACGCATGACCGTTAGAAAGACGCTGTACTCCTGGTACCTGCGCTGGGGTTTGAGCGGCGCTGCTTGAGGCGGTAATTCAAGGCAGCAACCTGCATTCAACATTCTCAAACCTTGCGTGAGACTCTTTTCATGAGTGGACCCCATTCCTCTTCAGGCGAGCTGAAACGCGGCCTGAAAAATCGGCATATCCAGTTGATCGCCCTCGGTGGCGCCATCGGTACCGGCCTGTTCCTCGGTTCGGCCGGGGTACTCAAGTCCGCCGGCCCGTCGATGATCCTGGGCTATGCCATCTGCGGCTTTATCGCCTTCATGATCATGCGCCAACTCGGTGAAATGATCGTCGAAGAGCCGGTCGCCGGCTCCTTCAGCCATTTCGCCCATAAATACTGGGGCGGGTTTGCCGGCTTCCTGTCGGGCTGGAACTGCTGGATCCTGTACATCCTGGTGGGCATGTCGGAGCTGACGGCCGTTGGTAAATACGTGCACTTCTGGTGGCCGCAGATTCCGACCTGGGCCTCGGCGGCGGCCTTCTTCGTGCTGATCAACCTGATCAACCTGGCCAATGTCAAAGTCTTCGGTGAGGCCGAGTTCTGGTTTGCGATCATCAAGGTGGTGGCGATTGTCGGCATGATCGCCCTGGGCAGCTATCTGCTGGTGAGCGGCAGCGGCGGGCCACAGGCGTCGGTGACCAACCTGTGGGAGCACGGCGGCTTTTTCCCCCATGGCGTGGGTGGGTTGGTGATGGCCATGGCGATCATCATGTTCTCCTTCGGCGGCCTGGAAATGCTCGGGTTTACCGCTGCCGAAGCCGACCAGCCACGCACGGTGATCCCCAAGGCCATCAATCAGGTGATCTATCGCATCCTGATTTTCTACATCGGTGCCCTGGTGGTGCTGTTGTCGCTGATCCCGTGGGACAGCCTGCTGGCCACCCTTAACGCCTCCGGCGACCCCTACAGTGGCAGCCCGTTCGTCCAGGTGTTCTCGATGCTGGGCAGTAAAACGGCCGCGCATATCCTCAACTTCGTGGTGTTGACCGCAGCGCTGTCGGTGTACAACAGCGGCACCTACTGCAACAGCCGCATGTTGCTGGGCATGGCCGAGCAGGGCGATGCACCCAGGGCCCTGGCGAAGATCGACAAGCGCGGCGTACCGGTGCGTTCGATCCTCGCGTCGGCGGCAGTGACCCTGGTGGCGGTGCTGATGAACTACTTCATCCCGCAGCATGCGCTGGAGTTGCTGATGTCCCTGGTGGTGGCCACGTTGGTGATCAACTGGGCGATGATCAGTTATTCCCACTTCAAGTTCCGCCAGCACATGGACCTTACCGGTCAGGTGCCGTTGTTCAAGGCGCTGTGGTATCCCTACGGCAACTTTATCTGCCTGGCGTTCGTGGTGTTTATCCTGGCGATCATGCTGATGATTCCGGGGATCCAGGTGTCGGTGTATGCGATCCCGGTGTGGGTGGCGTTCATGGGGGTGTGCTACTGGATCAAGAACAAGCGCAAGGCGCAAGCGGCCTTGAGCACAGCAGGGACGGTTCTGGAGTAGGACGGTTCCGGTAAATGGAAAACCCGGCCGTGTGCCGGGTTTTTTGTGGGCGCGGGCAGGTTAGACTCCACCCCCCGTTTTTATCGATCCTTGCCCGGAGGCCCTATGCAGCACACCGAGATTGACGGCGGCGCCCTGCAGCGCGACGCGCTGGAAGACCTGATCGAGCAGCACCGCAGCCCTTTGCGCTTGCTCGGCGTCGACCTGAGTGGTGCCGATCTGTCGCGCATGCAATTGGACCACTGGGTGTTTGAGCGGTGCATTCTGACCCAGACGTCCTTCCTCGGTTCGCGCCTGGAAGGCACGCAATGGAAAAGCTGCCGGGCCGGCCACGCCATCTTCGAGGCCGCGAACCTGTTGGAAGCGCAGTTCAGCAGTTGCGACCTGAACAACACGCGCTGGCAGCGCAGCAAGCTGTCCCAGGCGAATTTCACCCAGTGCAAGCTGACCGGCGCCAACTTCACCCATTGCGCGTCCCTCGGCCTGAGCTTCAGCGAAAGCCTGCTCAACAGCGCCTTTTTGTCCGGGTTGTCGTTTGCCCGAACCCTGCTTAACAACCTGGATTTTTCCGATAGCGATTTGTCGGATGCCGACTTTCGCAAGGCAGAGCTGGTGGATTGCAGCCTGGCCCATGCCCGTATCAACGGTGCCAATTTTGCCGGTGCCGACCTGCGTGGTGCAGATTTGAGCGGCTTTCGTCTCAATGATGCCAAACTGTTCAAAGGCGCCGTGATTTCCAAAGCCCAGGCGTCGATGTTGTTGTCTGAGTTGGGCTTGTCCGTTGCCTAGGGTTTTTGATTGATGCTGGTAATTTCCAACAATGTGCACCTGCCTGACGCCGAGATCGAACTGACCGCCATTCGCGCCCAGGGCGCCGGCGGGCAGAACGTCAACAAGGTGTCGAGTGCGGTGCACCTGCGCTTTGACATTCCGGCGTCGTCGTTGCCGCAGTTCTACAAGGAGCGCCTGCTGGCGCTGCGTGACAGCCGCATCACCAGCGAGGGCGTGCTGGTGCTCAAGGCCCAGCAATACCGGACCCAGGAACAGAACCGTGCGGATGCGCTGGAGCGTCTGGTGGAATTGATCCTCAGCGCCACCAAGGTCGAAAAGAAGCGCCGGCCGACCAAACCCACCCTGGGTTCAAAGAAGCGCCGGCTGGAGTCAAAAACCAAGCGCGGCAGCATCAAGGCCGGGCGTGGCAAGGTCGACTTTTAAGCGTCGCGAGACTCGCGGGCCTGAGGTGCCTGGCGATACAGATAGAGGCTCAGCAACAAGCCACCGCAGGCGGCGAGGGCGGCGAAGAGGAAGATCGACGCAAAGCCGAAACCTGCCGCGACGGCGCCGGCCAGTGGGCCGGTGATCCCCAGTGACAGGTCAATGAACAACGAATAAGCGCCCACCGCCGCACCACGGCTGGAGGCCGGCACCAGGTTGACGGCCTCAACCCCCAGCGCCGGAAACACCAGGGAAAAACCGAAGCCGCTCAAGGCCGCGCCGGCCAGCGCCCAGGGAGCATCCGGCGCCAGCCACAGCAACAGCAGCCCCAGTATCTCAACCGACAGGCAGGCGATTGCCACGCGGAAACCGCCGATCCGGTTGATCAGATTGCCGAACAGCAGGCGCGCGCCGATAAAACTGGCACCGAACAGGCTCAGTGCCCATACCGCGTTGTCCCAGTGCTGGGTGGTGTAATACAGGGTGATAAAGGTGGCAATGGTGCCAAAGCCGATGGAGCCCAGCGCCAATGCGCAACCGTGGGGCAGTACGCGGCCCAGCACATTCATGAACGGCAGGCGTACACCGGCCACAATCGGCGCCGCTTCTTTGTTCCACGCCAACAGCACGCCCACAAGCGCCAGCACAATGATGCTGACGCCCATGCTCCACAGGCCGAACCGGCTGACCAGCAGCACGCCCAGCGGTGCCCCGACGGCCAGCGCGCCATAGCTGGCGATGCCGTTCCACGAGATGACCTTGGCGGTATTCGCCGCACCGACACGCCCTATGCCCCAACCAATCGCCCCGGAACCCACCAGGCTTTCAGCGCTGCCCAGCACCAGTCGACCGATCAGCAGACAACCGAGACTGAAGGCCGGCAGGCTGGAAAAACCGGCGGCGAGCAACATGAACACGCCGCTCAAGCCGCAACCGACCAGACCGATGAGCACCGCGCGCTTACTGCCCAGGTTATCGATGATTTTGCCGGCATACGGACGGCTCAGCAGGGTCGCCAGGTATTGCACGCTGATCACCAGCCCGGCGATAACCGCGCCATAGCCCAGTTGGCTATGCACATAGCCCGGCAACACCGCCAGGGGGATGCCGATGTTCAGGTAGCCGATAAAGGTGAACAGCACGATGGAAACGACTTGCAGCGTGACCGCCATGGGTCGCTGGGTATCTGGCATGGGAGAGGTCCACTGTCGCAGCAGGTAAAGATAGGCTGCTAATGATACCGGTGGTTTGGCTCGCGCAGGGCGCTAAAGCGCAAAAACCTCAGCGCAGGAACGCTTCAGGCTTGCTCAGGGGCCAGCAATTGGGTGGTGACCAGGGCGGCCAGGGCGTTTTCCTGGGTGCCGAAGCGCTTGAGCAACACGGCTTGTTTGTCCGCGCTGAGGCGGTTCCAGACCTCGACCATCTGCAGGGCAGCGTCGAGTACGGCGGTATCCGGGGTATCGGTCATTTTTACGGGGGTCTCGAATGATTCAGGCAGTGTGGAAAGCGCTCAAAGCTGCGCTTTCCACACGGTCTGGTACGGCGTCAGTCCTGGCTTTCGCTGTCGACTGGTTTTGCTTCTTTGGCTTCGGGCCGTGTGTCGCTGGCCTGTTGCGGTGCTGGCTGCTCTGTAGGCTGCAGGCTTGGGAAGGGGAGATTAGGTATCTCGTGCATCGTCGTCGCTCCTCGCAAGGTCTGTTTCAATCGCAGGTGATTGCGCGCTCTCAAAAAGCCTTGGCAGGATACAGCACTATAAATGACAAATAGACTTTTATATCGACCGTGCCTAGAACGGCACTTTGCCCAGGATCATGTCGCGATACATCACAAAATCACCGAGCAGGCTGTAAAACGGGTGCTGGAAGGTGGCCGGACGGTTCTTCTCGAAGAAGAAATGGCCGATCCAGGCGAAGCTGTAGCCGGCGATCGGCACGGCCAGCAACAGGCCTGGCGAGCCTCGGCCGATGGCGTAGGCCAGGATGCCGATCACCAGCGTAGTGCCGATAAAATGCAGGCGCCGGCAGGTGCTGTTGCCGTGCTCCGCCAGGTAGTACGGGTAAAACTCGGCGAAGCTGTTGAATCGCTTGACGTTTTCCACGGTGACAGGCCCTCTGATTGTTGTGCGGCCCAACAGATGTTCGGCGGGGAGCTTATTTGAGTCTAGAGTGATCAGTGGTGACAGCCAGTGACAATAGATGCCACTTTAGTATCCTTGGCCTCCTGGCTACCGTTTAAGCCTGCCAGCACAAGAAGACGCCATGAGCGAACGAACAACGTCTGCAAGCTGGGCGATGGGGATAGTCAAGGCCCTGGAAATGGACGGCCTGGATTGCCGGGCCCTGTTCAAGCAACTGGGATTGGACTATGCCGACCTCAGTAACCCCGACGCGCGTTTTGCGCAGGATGCCATGACCCGTTTATGGCAGCGCGCAGTGGAGTTGTCGGGCAACCCGGCCATTGGCCTGAACATGGGCAAAGTGGCGCGTCCGGCCTCGTTTCATGTTGCCGGTTATGCCTTGATGTCCAGCAACACCCTCGCCGACGGCTTCAGGCGCCTGGTGCGTTACCAGCGCATCATCGCCGAAAGCGCCGACTTGAGTTTCCGCCTGCTCCCCGAGGGCTACGCGCTGATCCTGACGGTGCACGGCGATCACCTGCCGCCCACCCGACAAAGCGCCGAAGCCTCGCTGGCCAGTGCGTTGGCGCTGTGCGGCTGGCTCACAGGACGAACCCTGCAACCGCATAAAGTGATGCTGCAGGGCGATCAACCGGTCGATCTGGCGCCCTACAAAGAGGTGTTCCATGCGCCGCTGGAATTCAATGCGCCGTATGACGCGCTGATTTTCGAGCAGGCCGACATGGATGCGCCATTGCCTACGGCCAACGAGGCCATGGCGCAGTTGCACGATCGTTTTGCCGGTGAATACCTGGCGCGCTTTTCCGAAAGCCGTGTGACCCACAAGGCACGGCAGGTATTGTGCCGCCTGCTGCCCCAGGGCGAACCCAAGCGCGAAGTGGTGGCGCAGACGTTGCATCTGTCCCAGCGTACCTTGCAACGGCGTTTGCAGGAGGAGGGCACCAGCTTCCAGGCCCTGCTTGACGACACCCGCCGTGAGCTGGCCGAGCAATACCTGGCGCAGCCGAGCATGACCTTGCTGGAAATCGCCTACCTGTTGGGGTTCGCCGACCCCAGCAACTTCTTTCGCGCGTTTCGCCGCTGGTTCGACGCCACGCCCGGCGAATACCGGGCGCGGTTGCAGCATACGTCGACCGTCAGTGACGCCAGAACGCCGGAATACAGAGCACAAACACCGTAATGATTTCCAGCCGTCCCAACAGCATGCCCAGCGACAGAATCCACTTGGCCGCATCCGGCAGGCTGGCGAAGTTGCCGGCCGGGCCGATGGTTTCACCCAGGCCCGGGCCGACGCCGGATACGGTGCTGGCCGCGCCGGTCAGCGCGGTCATCCAGTCCAGGCCCAGCAGTGACAAGGCCAGCGCGATGGCACAAATGGTGATGGCGAAGAAAAACGAAAAGGTCAGGATCGACCGCACGATTTCCTCGTCGAGACGGTGACCGTTGTACTTCTGTTTGATCACCGCGCGCGGGTGAATCAACTGGTTCAGGTTGGCCTTGAGCAGGATATAGGCGACCTGGAAGCGGAAGATCTTGATCCCGCCGGCGGTAGAGCCCGAACAGCCGCCGATAAAGCCCAGGTAGAAGAACAGCATCAGTGAGAAGTTGCCCCAGAGGCTGTAGTCCCCCAGCGCAAAACCGGTGGTGGTCACCACCGAGGTGACGTTCAGCGCCACGTGGCGCAGGGCATCCAGCCAGTGCAGGTTGGTGGTCCACCAATACCAGGTGCCGAGCACCAGCCAGGTCACCACCAGCAAACCGAGCAAGCCCTGCACCTGCTGGTCCCTGAGCAGCGCGCGACGGTTGCCGCGCAAGGTCGCCACGTACAGGGTGAACGGCAGGCTGCCCAGGATCATCACCACCACCGCCACCCAGTGCACCGCCGGTTGCTTCCAGTGCGCCAGGGATTCATCGGAGGTGGAAAACCCGCCGGTGGAAATCGCCGACATGGCGTGGTTGATCGCATCGAACAGCCCCATCCCGGCCCACCAGAACGCCAGGCTGCCAAGGATGGTGATGCCCACATACGCCGCCACGATCAACCGCGCGACCATATGAGAGCGCGGCATGACCTTTTCCGAACGGTCCGACGACTCGGTCTGGAACAGGCGCATGCCACCGATGCGCAGCAGCGGCAGGATCGCCACCGCCATGCCGATAAACCCGATACCGCCGAGCCAGTGCAACAGCGAACGCCACATCAGGATGCCCGGCGACATGTTGTCCAGCCCGCTCAACACCGTGGACCCGGTGGCCGTGATGCCGGACATGCTTTCAAAAAACGAGTCGGTGTAGCTGATGTGCTGAGTCAGCAGGAACGGCAGCGCGGCGAAGACGCACACCACCACCCAGCTTGTTACTGTAAGAAGGTACATGTCCCGGGGGCGCAGGTGTACATGCTCCGGGCGCCCGGGAATCACCAGGGCGAGGCCGGCGATAAAGGTGATCATGCTGGCCCACAGGAACGAGGGCAGGTCGCTGGTGCGTTCGAAGATCACCAGGGTGGCCATGGGCACGACCATGGCGATCGCAAGCGTGATCAGGAAGATGCCGATGATGAAACCGATGATGCGCAGGGTCGGCAACGCCATGAAATTCGCTCGGGTGGTGTGGGCAGAGGCGCCATTCTACCTGCGGTGGAGGTCTTGTAAACCAAGGGCTGGGGCAACATGTAGGAGGGGGCTTGCCCTGATACCGATCAGTTGGCGCAGAGCCCCTGTGGGAGGGGGCTTGCGCCCGATGGCGGCCTCTGGACCGACCAGGATGTTGGATCGATCCCGGTCCCATGTGGGAGGGGGCTTGCTCCCGATGGCGGCCTCTGGACCGACCAGGATGTTGGATCGATCCCGGTCCCATGTGGGAGGGGGCTTGCCCCCGATGGCGGTCTCAGGACCGACCAGGATGTTGGATCGATCCCGGTCCCATGTGGGAGGGGGCTTGCTCCCGATGGCGGCCTCTGGACCGACCAGGATGTTGGATCGATCCCGGTCCCATGTGGGAGGGGGCTTGCCCCCGATGGCGGTCTCAGGACCGACCAGGATGTTGGATCGATCCCGGTCC
>NZ_JAFLXH010000061.1:0-19121 GCF_019891515.1 Pseudomonas sp. Wu6
CTTCGAAGACGCCCAACTCTATATTTCCCATCTGATCCACAGCGCATCGGCCACGGTGTGGGACTGTTGCGATCACCTGCAACCCCACGACCGCGCAAGAATCCATGCCGCCTGGCATCTGCTGGAAATAGCCAAAACGGTAATAAACCGCACCATCGAATGCATGCCACGCACCTGAAAACACTACAAAACCAATATGGGAGGGGCTTGCCCCCGATAGCGGTGTATCAGCGACAGACAGGCTGGCTGACACACCGCTATCGGGGGCACGCCCCCTCCCACATGAATCACGATCATCGTCCTGACCTGAGTCTCAGCCAACCAGGGTATGTCGCTTGCCGAACACCGCCACACTCGCCACGCCCACCGCCCCCATCACCACGCAATACCCCACGCAAATCCACGGACTGGTGGGCATTAGCGCAATCAGCAGCAGCGGTGTGGTACTCGCCCATAGCGCGTAGGCAATGTTGTAGGTGAAGGAAATCCCCGACACCCGCACCTGCGCCGGAAACAGCCCGACCATCACCGACGGCACCGCGCCCACCACCCCGCAGCTCAAGCCGGCCACGGCATAGGCGGCGCCCAGCCAGACCCCGCCGCTGATCAGGCTGGCATACAGGATAAACACCCCCACCGGCAGCAGCAGGCTGTAGACCAGCACCGCGCGCCAGGCGCCGATGCGGTCCACCAGCAGGCCGGCCAATACGCAGCCGATGTTGAGAAACACAATCCCCAACGCGCTCAAGGCGAAGGTGTGGCTGGGGCTCATGCCGAAGGTTTTCTGCATCATGGTCGGAGTGATGACCACCAGCACCACCACCGCCGACGTCAGCACGCACGTGAGGATCATCGCCGGCAGCAACACGGCGCGGTGGTCGCGCAACACGGTGCGCAGTGGCAGTTCGGCGGCAGCCTGGCGGCGGGCCTGCATTTCGAGGAATACCGGCGTTTCGTTGAGCCAGCGGCGCAGCCATACGCCGATCACGCCAAACACGCCGCCGAGCAGGAAGGGGAAACGCCAGGCATAGTCGAGAATCTCGGCCGGGGTGAAGACCTGTGCAAGCAACGTGGCCGTGAGCGCGCCGAGCAAGTAACCGAACGTCAGCCCGGCCTGCAGGAACCCCAAGGCATACCCACGATGACTGCGCGGGGCATGTTCAGCGACGAAGGTCCAGGCGCTGGGCACTTCACCGCCCACGGCGGCGCCCTGCAATACGCGCAGCACCAGCAGGATCAGCGGTGCGAAATAGCCGATTTGCGCGTAGGTCGGCATGACTCCGATCAGCAGGCAGGGCAAGGCCATCATCAGGATGCTCAAGCTGAACACGCGCTTGCGTCCCAGGTGGTCGGCAAAGTGCGCCATCAGGATGCCGCCCAGCGGGCGCGCGAGGTAGCCGGTGACGAAGATGCCGAAGCTTTGCAACAAGCGCAGCCACTCGGGCATTTGCGGGGGGAAAAACAGTTGGCTGAGGGTCAGCGCGAAGAACACGAAGATAATGAAGTCATAGATCTCCAAGGCGCCACCGAGGGCGGCCAGGCCCAGGGTTTTGTAGTCGGAGCGGGAGAAACGCTGCGCCTGTGAAGAAGCGGTGGCAGTCATGTGCATGCTCGGCAGACAAACAAAATGGCGTGCAGATTATGAGCTGAACCGGATGATGGCAATCGCGGCGGATATATTTGTTTTACTCATTGATCGATGAAGATAACTACATTCCCAAATCAATGAACGTAGCGGAACATGCCGCAAAACTGCCCACCCCATAATAAATACAAGAGGAAAGACTCGTGGCCGATGCTATCGAAGAAAGCCGCTATGCCCGATTTGCCCTGCGCTGCTCCAACTTCGCCGAGCGCTGGTTCCCGGACTCGTGGGTGTTCGCCGCCCTCGCCGTGATCCTTGTCGCCGTGGCCACCCTGGGCATGGGCGCCGCGCCCACCGAAGCCGCCAAGGCGTTTGGCGATGGGTTCTGGAGCCTAATTCCCTTCACCATGCAGATGGCCTTTGTGGTGATCGGTGGTTATGTGGTGGCCAGTTCGCCGCCTGCGGTAAAGCTGATTGACCGCCTGGCGCGCATCCCGAAGAACGGCCGGTCGGCCGTGGCCTGGGTCGCGTTGATTTCCATGGTGGCCTCCCTGCTCAACTGGGGCCTGTCCCTGGTATTCGGCGGTTTGCTGGTGCGTGCACTGGCGCGTCGCACGGACCTGCGCATGGACTACCGTGCCGCCGGCGCCGCGGCCTATCTGGGCCTGGGCGCCGTGTGGGCACTGGGCTTGTCGTCATCGGCCGCACAGTTGCAGGCCAATCCGGCCAGTTTGCCGCCGTCGATCCTGGCGATCACCGGAATGATCCCGTTTACCGAGACCATCTTCCTGTGGCAATCGGGCGTGATGTTGCTGGCCCTGATCATCGTCTCGCTGATCATCGCCTACGCCACCGCGCCGGGCCCGAACAGCGCGCGTGATGCCAAGGCCTGCGGCGTCGACCCCGCGTTCAACCTGCCCAAGCCGCAGGCGCCGACCCGACCCGGCGAATGGCTGGAGCACAGCCCGCTGCTGACGATTGCGCTGGCGCTGCTGGCGGCCGGCTGGTTGTTCCACGAGTTCTCGAGCAAACCGGCAATCAGCGCCATCTCGGGGCTCAACACCTATAACTTCCTGTTCATCATGGTCGGCGCGCTGCTGCACTGGCGCCCGCGCAGCTTCCTCGACGCCGTGGCCCGCGCCGTGCCGACCACCACGGGCGTGTTGATCCAATTCCCGCTTTACGGCTCGATTGCAGCGCTGATGACCGTGGTCAAAGGCGGCGACGGCCAGACCCTGGCGCACCATATCTCGCTGTTCTTCACCTCCATCGCATCCCACGACACCTATGCCCTGCTGATGGGCGTGTACTCGGCGGTGCTGGGCTTCTTCATCCCGTCCGGCGGCGGCAAGTGGATCATCGAAGCGCCCTACGTGATGCAGGTGGCCAATGACCTGCAATACCACCTGGGCTGGGCGGTGCAGATCTACAACGCGGCCGAGGCGCTGCCGAATCTGATCAACCCGTTCTATATGCTGCCGTTGCTCGGGGTCCTGGGGTTGAAGGCGCGAGATCTGATCGGGTTTTCGTTTGTGCAATTGCTGGTGCACACGCCGTTGGTGTTGTTCTTGCTATGGGCGTTGGGGACGACATTGACGTATTTGCCGCCGGTGATGCCTTAGGAGCAGCCGCAAGCTGCAAGTTTTCAGCTTCAAGCTTCAAGCTTCAAGCTTGCATCTTGTAACTGCCTTAATCCCGTCACATTGCATTGCTACCGTCCTGCGAAACATCTTGCAACACCTCGCCAAGGACTCCCGCGCAATGAGTGACGAGCACGTAGATCGCCCTTCCACAGATTCCGTAGGCCAGGCGCCGGTTGACAGCAGTCGCCGGCGATTCCTGGGGGGCGCTGCGGTGCTGGGGGTGGGCGCAACCTTGAGTGGCTGTGGAAATGCCGGCCAGGCACCGGAAAAACCGGCGGCGCGGCCACTCACAGCGCCGGAGTTGGACAAGGCCCTGCGCGACCAGGTGAAAACCGTCGTAGTGATTTACGCGGAGAACCGCAGTTTCAACAATCTGTTTGCCGATTTCCCCGGGCTGGAGAAACCCCTCTCGGCGCTTTCCGCCGCTGATTACCAACAACGCGACCGCGATGGCAGCGTATTGCCGGCCCTCCCCCAGACCTGGGGCGGCGTGCTGCAGGCGGGCCCGCAGAGCGTGGATGGGGTGACCTACCCGAGCGCCGTGCAATTCCAGGAAAACCTGCCCAACACACCGTTCGCCCTCAAGGGCCCGAATGCCGAGGACTTGCCGCTGAGCCTGGTGACCCGTGACTTGTGGCACGTGTTTTATCAGAACCAGATGCAGATCAACGGCGGCAAGAATGACGGCTTCGTGGCCTGGGGCGATTCCGGCGGCCTGGTGATGGGCCATTACGCCCAGAGCCGTTACTCTCTGCGCTTGTGGGACGTGGCCCGGGAGTTCGTGCTGTGCGATAACTTCTTCCAGGGCGCGTTCGGCGGCTCGTTCCTCAATCATCAATACCTGATCAGCGCCACCGCACCGACCTATCCCAATGCGGCTCAGTCGGTAGCCAAGGCGCAGATCGCCACGCTGCAAAGCGACGACCCCGGCGACGCGCGCCTCAAGCCCCTGGACACCTCGCCGGCCAGTGCCATGGCCGGCCCGCCGCAGTTCGGCCCCAGCGCCCTGACCCCGGACGGTTACGCGGTCAACACACTGGCGCCGCCCTACTGGCCGACCTGGATCCGCGACCCGCAAAACCCCGATTACTCCAAACCGGACCTGCCCAACGTGCTGGTGCCGCAAACCCATGAACACATTGGCGACAAGCTCTCGAAAAAGAATATCGACTGGGCCTGGTACGCCGGCGCGTGGCAAGCCACCCTCGATCAATTCAAGGACTCGGGCGGTATTCCCAAAATCCCGAACTTCCAGTATCACCATCAGCCGTTCAACTACTTCAAGCAGCAGGGCCCCGAGCACCGCGCGGAACGTGACAAACGCCTGCGCGACGGCGGCCTGGGCGATGAGGCGAGCACCAACACATTCTTCGCCGATGCCCAGGCGGGCAAACTTCCCGCTGTGACGTTCTACAAGCCCCAGGGCAACCTGAACATGCACGCCGGCTATGCCGATGTGGCCTCGGGCGACCGTCATATCGTGCGTGCCCTGAAGGTGCTGCAGGAAAGCCCGCAGTGGAACAACATGGTGGTGGTGGTGACCGTCGATGAAAACGGCGGCTGGTGGGACCACGTGGCACCGCCCAAGGGCGACCGCTGGGGCCCGGGCACGCGGGTTCCGGCGCTGGTGGTGTCGCCGTTCGCGCGCAAAGGCACGGTTGACCATACGGTGTATGACACCGCCTCGATCCTGCGCTTGATCACCCGCGTGTTTGAGCTGGAAACCCTGGACGGCCTCAAGCAAAGGGACGACGCAATGCGCGCTCGCGGCCAGAAACCCATGGGGGATTTGAGCAACGCCTTGCAGTTCAGCGTTTAGGTTCACGTATCCAATCGCGACACGCGCAGCGATTTAGCACGCGGTTTTCCTGGTCAGCCGCTACTGTGTGAAGGTGGGCTTTCATCCCGCGCAGACGGGCTTTCGCTGACAAGGAACCAACCATGTTCAAATCGACCAGACTGGCCTTGACCCTGGCCGCACTGTTGGCCAGTGCGGTCGTACAGGCCGACATCGAAGTACCGTTGGGCAGCACGCAACGTGTCACCCGATTATTTGCGTTTCCCAATAACTGCAACGTGATCTGCTTTCGGCCCTGGACGCTGGAGCAGACCGCCGAGCACTATTTGAACCAGAGCCTGCAACGTGACGGCTACAGCCGGGCGAAGGTCAGCGTCAAGGTCCATGACGGCCAGGTCGCAGCAACCTTCAGCGGCGTGCCGGACGGCTACGGCAAGCCCCTGATCACCTTGCTCGATACGGCTGACCTGGCGTACCACGGCGCCAGCCGGCTCAACAGCGACGGCAAGTGGGCCTACAACTGGTACCTGTTCCTGCCGTTGGGCATGGCCTTGGAAAACCGCAAAAGCATCGAGCTGCTGCACTTCCCGCCGGACTACTCGCTGACCCAGGCCCAGGACTATCTGGAATCGGCCACCACCGACCGCTGGGCAACCTTGCTCACCAGCAACGGCATTGCTGCCGGCGACACCCCAGCCTATCAGACCATTATCGATATCGCGCCCATCGCCGCCCCGTCCAATGCCGGTAAAGACCTGGAAGCGGTCTACAGCTATTTCACCGACTACCAGACCCGCATGGTCAAGGAGTTGAGCCTGCGCCCGGACGGTGCGTTGCCAATGGTGGCCTTCGGCGCGCCGGTACGCAGTTGGATCAAGCAACAATACGGGCAAACCGTGGCGGTGCTGGGGCTGGCGCAGATCAGCCCGGAACCGGGCAAGCCGGTTTCGGTGCTCGGTGCCAACCACCCAAGTTATATCTGGTACGCCGCCAGCCCGGACACCTATGACGGCAATGAGCAAAAGGCCGATGAGGCCGGCCTGAAAGTGATGGGCCAGGACCTCAGCGCGGCCTGCTGGCAAGCCGGCATGGGCCAGAAACCGGCCAGCGACGCGAATGTGTTGCTCAAGGCATGCATGAATACCTGGCAGGTCACGCGTAAAGAGCAGACCTGCGAGTTGTTCTACACCTCGGTGCGCAGCCTGACGGCGGAGCAGGCCAACGCCAAATGCGCCACGCCCCCCCTCAAGGAACAGTTGAAACAGCTGCGCAGTCCCGCGCCGCTCCCCTCTCTCGCGCCACCCGCGCTGTAAGCCGTGGCAACGATTTCTACTGTCAGATTTGACAGTAGAAATCGGCGGCGACTTGGGCGAGTCTTGGGCGGCACCCGTTTACTGCAAGAGATTGGCCGTCAGTTAACGCCCGCAGTTCCATGCAGCCCTAGGAGGAGAGAGATGAAAACTCGCGCCAGGGATAAGGCTGAAGCGGCTGTGTATGACAGCCTTTACCCGTTCAAGACGCTGGGTGTCGACGAGGGTTACCCCTCGAGCGAACACTTCCAGCTCGTGCAAGGCACTCAGGGGACGCCCGCCGTCATCAAGGCCCGCGTCGCCTTCGGCAAAGGCGTGCGCATCGCCAGGATTTGCGGGTATGCCGTCAGCGAACGACGCCGGCATACGCTGCAGCTATCGCCACGCATTCACTTGTACGACGCCTGGTTCTGCGGCCTGCTGCAGCACTCGTGCAGCCCAAACGTGTTCCTGGACACCACTTACCTGGAACTGTGGACTGCACAGCCCGTCCCCGTCGGTACCGCGTTGACGGTTGATTACGCCGCAACCGAAGACGCGCTGTTCCGGCAGTTCGGCTGCCATTGCGGCGAGCCGGACTGCCGGGGCTGGATCACCGGCAGCAAGGAGCCGTTGAACGCCGAAGGCCAGGCCTACATGGCCTGGTGGCGCGAGCATCAACGGTCTTAGGCTTCGCCCAGCGGCCGCAGACGGTACTGCGGCGGCAGCTGCTCGAAGCCACTGATGGTGGTGTTCAAGCTCTTCCAGCGGCCATCCTTGATGCCGTAGATGCAGCCATGAATCGACAGGCTCTGCCCGCGGTGCCAGGCGTTTTGCACAATGCTGGTATGGCCGACGTTCGCCACCTGCTGAATCACGTTCAGCTCGCACATGCGGTCTACGCGCTCTTCTTCGGTGGGCAATTGAGCCAGCACGTCGCGATTTTCGTAGTAGAGATCACGAATGGTGCGCAGCCAGCCGTCGATCAGGCCGAACTGGCGGTCCTGCATCGAGGCACGCACGCCGCCACAGCCATAGTGGCCGGTGACGAGGATGTGTTTGACCTTGAGCACATCGACGGCGTACTGGATCACCGACAGGCAGTTGAGGTCAGTGTGCAGCACCACGTTGGCCACGTTGCGGTGCACGAACAGGTCACCGGGCAACATACCGACGATTTCATTGGCCGGTACACGCGCATCGGAGCAACCGATCCACAGGTACTCCGGGGTTTGCTGGCGGGCGAGCTTGGCGAAGAATTCGGGATCTTCCTGTTTGATCGCATCCGCCCAGCGTTCGTTGTTATCTAGCAGGTCTTGTAGTTCGTTCATCAGGGAAGCCTCAGGAATGATGCGCAGTTTTGTGACTGACAAGCCCTCGTCCGGGTCACGCGTGGCGCAAATTAGCTTGAATCTTTGGGGGACACAGCCTGTCCACTCACTATAAGCCCCACAGTATGAGGATTGGCCATGACTGAATCACGACGTCCCTACGGCGCTGCGCAGCCCGAACCGATTGACGATAACGAAGACCGCATGGGTTCGATGCGCGAGCTCGATTTTGATGAAGAAGACCAGACGGCCCAGATCGGCGATGAAATCCCCCGTGACGAGCGCGAGCACCTGATGCCCGACGAGCGGGTGCGCGAAGCGGGCATGACCGGTGCTTCGACGGATGATCATGAGTCGACCGATGACGATATGAGCCCGGAAACCCTGATCCATGAAGATGGCGCGCGGGATGCGCGGGAAGCCGGTGAAGACAGCGCGGCTGACTACGATCTGAGCGTTGTGGGTGAAGAAGATATCGGCGGCGGAAATGGCCTGGACGAGGCCGAATTGGCCAACCTGGACCCGCTCGACGGCAAGCGCTGACACGGCGCAGTTCAACATGTGGGAGGGGGCTTGCCCCCGATAGCGGTGCGTCAGGCGCTTATTTGTCACTGATACACCGCCATCGGGGGCAAGCCCCCTCCCACATGGATTTCGGTGTTCAGTCGACTAACGTGCAGACCATGACGACCGCATATTCACAGCCGGGTAATAATCCCGCCGGCGCCCCATCTGGCCCGCTCAACGGCAAGCGCTGACACAACGCAGTTCAACATGTGGGAGGGGGCTTGCCCCCGATAGCGGTGTGTCAGGCGCTTATTTGTCACTGATACAACGCCATCGGGGGCAAGCCCCCTCCCACATGGATTTCGGTGTTCAGTCGACTAACGTGCAGGCCATGACGACCGCATATTCACAGCCGGTTAATAATCCCGCTGGCGCCCCATCTGGCCCGCCCAACGGCAAGCGCGGAGACAACGCGGTCAAATGTGGGAGGGGGCTTGCCCCCGATAGCGGTGTGTCAGGCGCTTATCTGTCACTGATACACCGCCATCGGGGGCAAGCCCCCTCCCACATGGATTTCGGTGTTCAGTCGACTAACGTACAGGCCATGACGACCGCGTCTTCGCGGCCGCCCACGGCAGGGTAGTAATCCCGGCGACGACCGATTTCATTGAAGCCATAGCGCTCATACAGGCGAAACGCGCCGGTATTGCTGTCACGCACTTCCAGGAAGCATTCGCGCGCGTTGGCCGCGTAGGCGCGGGACATCAGATGTTCCAGCAGCGCCAACCCCAACCCTCGGCCCTGGTTCTCCGGCTTGACGGTGATATTCAACAGGTGCGCCTCATCGAGGATGATTTGCACCACGCCATGCCCCACTTGCTGCTCGCCTTCGAACATCAGCCAGATCTGGTATTTGCCCAGGCCGTCGAGAAAGATGCCACGGGTCCAGGGGTGGCTGAACGCTGCGTATTCGATCTTCAGCACGGCGTCGAGGTCGGCCTCGGTCATCGGGCGAAAGGATAAAGCCTCACTCATCGGTTGTTTTCCAGCGCGCCATCAGCCGGCGCATGGCTTGCCAGACATCAGCCTTACGCTGTGGCTCTTCCATTAATAATTCCAGGCCCGGCAGCGCCCAGACCGAACCCAGGCCCTCGACCTGCAGTTCGCGGTACCAGGCTTCGGCATTGGCTTGACCGGCAAAGCGCACGGCGGGCAGGCCGATCAGCCACAGGCATACGCAAGGTTCGTCTTCCAGGCGTGCCGAGACAAAACTCTGTACAAAATCCCGCGCGGCTTCCGGGCCCTGGTCCATGGTGCCGCGCACCAACAGCGGCCAGCGCACCGGGTCGCCGACGATTTGCGGGCTGTCGGGCAGGCCGGCGGCGCGCAGCATATCCTTGAGCAGCAGGTAAGCGGGGTCGCGCGACTGGAAACGTTCGCCGGTGGGCAATTCCACCAGCAGCAGGCAACGGCCCGCGCGCAGCAGTTGCAGGGCAAAGCGTGGCGGCGGCACCACCGGGGCCTTGACCACCGGGGCCGCCTCCTCGGCAACTACCGCCTTGACCACAGGTGACGGGCGCGGCACCTCGATTTTCGTGCGTTCCACCGTCGCCCGCACGTCGGGCACAGGCTTGACCACCGCAACCGGCGCGGCGGCTTCCTCGCCTGAAGGCTCGAACGCCTCATAGGGCTCAGGCACCTGCAACAACTCGGGCCGCGAGGGCGCGGCAAACGGCAGTTCGGTGCGGGGCAGCCAGTTGACCACCTGCATGGCGCTCAAGTAAGCGCGACGTCGGGACTCGATAAGCACAGCTCGGCCACTTGTGGATAACTAAAGAGCGGGGATTCTACCGCTGTTCGGCAACAATCGCCCACTGCACACTGACCGGCTGTGGATAAATCCCGCGCCCGATGCAGTACAATCGCGACTTTTAATCGCCAACCAGCCGGCCATTCCCATGATCGAACCCAAGCGCGTCCTGCGCGCCCTCGCCGAACACTGGGCCTTACTTGAGCCACTGTGCGAACACTTCGACCAAGGCACCCTGAGCCTGAGCGAACTGCGCGCGCAACTGGCCGCCCAACAACTGGACAGCACGCCCCAGGACATCACCAGCCTGCTGGACGTGTGGATTCGCCTGGATATCCTGGTGCCTGTCGCCAAGAGCCCGAACCGTTTCGAGCTCAATGCGCAGATCCACGACTTCCTGGCTTATCTGCGCAAGGAGCACCGGCTTGGCCTGTGCCTGGAAATCGAAGCCTACCTGCGCCACCTCGAGCGCCTGGCCGGTTATATCCAGGACGCCTTCGACATCCGCGATGGCCACGACCTGGCCCGCCAACTGCGCCTGCTGGATATGCGCGTGCGCGATGTGCTGAAAAAACTCGCCAACGACGAACAGGCCCTCGCGGCCGTGGCCGACCGCGCCAAGACCAGCGACCGCCAGATCCCGTTGCGCCAGCGTTACGCCGAGGTGCTGGCCACCTGGGACGAATACGTCGAACCGATGATCCAGCTGGTGAACGCCGACGGCGCGTTCGAACAAGGCGTGCGCAAGGTCGAGAATGTGCTGCTGCGCATGCTCACCGAGCAGCAGCGCCTGGGCCAGTTGGTGGACGACGACATGCTGCTGCGCACCCATGCTCGCATCCTCGAGATGCAGACCAGCGCCCAGTTGACCTTGCGCCATGCGCGCGAGCTGCTGTTGCCGCTACGCGAAGAGGCCCGCCGACACAATGCTGTGACCCGCGGCGCGGCGCTGGCCCTGTCGGCGATCCGCCGCAAAGGCCTGGACGCGGTGCCGCAGGCCGCCATGCCGCTGTTCACCCGCCCGCAAAGCACCTTCCTGGGTAGCGCGAGCCAGGTGGAAGCCTATGTGTATGCCCTGGCCAATTTCGAGCCGAAACCGGCGCGCTTCCCCAAGGCGCACAAAACCCACAAGGGCGACGCCCAGCGCGCGCCGCGAACGGTCAAGGAAATGCTCGAACGCTGCGAAGACGCATTGCCGATGCCGGACCTGATGACCTGGCTGCTGGAGCAGGAACCGGACGGTGCCACCGACGAGTTGCTGTACTGGTTCTCGCGGCT
Organism: Pseudomonas sp. Wu6; assembly: GCF_019891515.1. Taxonomy (NCBI): domain Bacteria; kingdom Pseudomonadati; phylum Pseudomonadota; class Gammaproteobacteria; order Pseudomonadales; family Pseudomonadaceae; genus Pseudomonas; species Pseudomonas sp. Wu6. The sequence goes on from NZ_JAFLXH010000061.1 coordinate 11,242, forward strand.
CTCGCGGGAAAAACGCTTCAAGCGCGAACGCCTGGAGCGCCGCGACTATCACACACACGAGCACCAGGTCAGCCTGCGCTCCTTCGCCCTGCTCCCGGCCGGCGTTGACGCCACCGAGAATTCTGCGAGCACGCCTTATGCATCTTGATCTATCCGAACTGTCCCAGCTGGCACCGATCTTTCGCGAGCTGTTCAAGGGTTACCACGTCAGCCGTCGTGACCCGGAGCTGTACGCGCAGCTGTCGAACTTCCAGGACCAGTACCGCACGCTGTTCAAGGCCCTGGGTTTCGAGCTGGTCTGCGATACCCGTGGCTTCTATTATTTCGTGCCGGATTCGGCCATCGCCAGCGCGCAGGTGAACAAGACTGCGCAGCGTCTGGCCCTGTTCACCTTCATCCTCGTCGAGCACCTGGCCGACCAGGGCCGCGACCCGGTCGCCGTGCTCGATGGCGGCAGCCTGGGCCGCGACGAGCTGCCGTCGTTGCTGGAAAAGTACCGCGACCTGTTTATCCAGGCCGAAGTACAGACCCAGGAAGAACTCGAAGAAAAAATCATGCGGCGCATGACTCAGCTGGGCTTTGCCGGCGAAGACAATGGCATCTATCGCTTCCTGCCACCGATGCATCGATTCCTCGATGTGTGCCTGTCGGTGCAGCAGGACCGCGATCTCGCCGCCAGCGTGCACAGCGTGTTGCCGTTGCCGGTGCCGGTGATCATCGACGCAGACAGCGATGAAAAACTGCTGGAGACCGACGACCCGCTGGACCTGAGCGACTTCGCTGAGGAAAGCGAAGAAGACGCCCTCGCCCGCGCCATTGCCGAAGAACAGGAGACCGACGCATGAGTAAGGAACGCTACGGCATACGCCGCTTCGCCCTGTTGAACACCGCCGGCTACAGCCTGGGCTTGTTCCCGCTGGAAGAGCCGCTGTCGGTGTATGGCGCGAACAACCTGGGTAAATCCGCGTCGATCAACGCCTTGCAGTTCCCGATCCTGGCGCGCATGTCGGACATGAGCTTCGGCAAGTACACCCTGGAGCAATCGCGGCGCTTCTACTTTGCCACCGACACCAGCTACATCCTGGTAGAAGTCTCACTGCCCCACGGCCCGCACGTGATTGGCGTGGTCGGGCGCGGTCCGGGCGGTGGCTTCGGCCACCAGTTCTTCGCCTACGCCGGCAAGCTGGACCTGGCCCACTATCAGAAAAACGACACCTGCCTGCGCCAGAAAGAACTGTTCACCAACCTTGAGCGCGAAGGCCTGAAAGCCTATGAACTCAAACCCGATGAACTGCGTCGCTTGCTGGTAGGCGGCCATACGTCGATTCCGCTGGACCTGACGCTGATTCCGCTGCGTTCCACCAGCGAACAAAGCCTGAAAACGTTCCGCGCGCTGTTTATCAACCTGCTGCACATGCGCGAAATCACCGCGGCCAAGCTCAAGCAATTGTTCCTCGATGCGTTCGAACACAGCTTGCGTTCCGGCAGCGTCGATTACATCGCCGCGTGCGAAGAAGCCTTCCGCGATGTGCGGCGCATGGAGCAGGACTACCACTCGCTGGTGGCCGCCGGGCCGTTGGTCGAAGCGCTCGCCAATGGCGTGAAACAGCGCGATATTTTGCGCGGCAAATTGCATCGTCTGTCGCCGTTGCTGGATTCGCTGCTGGGCACCTGGTCGGACTACGCCAGTGCGCGCAAGGAAGAGCTGACGATCCAGGCCGAGCACTATCGCAACGAGCAGGATGCGCTGCAGCACGACCAGCGCGGCGGCACCCAGGAGCTGATGCGCCTGGAGCGTGAGATCAGTGGCATCCAGCGTTGGTTGGGCGAGCTGTCGGTGCTCAAGCATCGCTTTGCGCTGGTCGATGATGTGAGGGTGCTGGAGCAGCAGTTGCTCGCGGCCAAGGATGCTCACGACGAGTTGGCGGGCGCCCTGGCGCAGTCCCGGCAATTCAGCGCCGAGGACTTGGACGAGCGCCTGCGCGACCTGGAAAAACGCTTGAAGTCGGTCAAGCAGCAGCTGGACCACGCGGACAACAACAGCTACGCCAAGCTGCGCGAAGAATTCTCGCAGCAGGACGTCGAGCGCCTGATGCGCCTGTTCAACAGCTCCTTGTTCAGCCTGCCGCTGGGCGAGCACGGCATCACGCTGGACGAGGACGGCCAGTGGGTCAAATCCCTGGAGCAGATCCTCGATGGCTTCAAGGGCGAGCGTTTCGAAGTGCCGGGGCTGTCCATCGACATCTCGCACATTGAACCACCGGCGTTGCAGGCGCTGGCCGATCGCGCGGCACTGCGCGATCAGAAAGAGCGTCTGGAAAAAGAGCTCAAGCAACTCAAGACTCAGCAAGCCGTAGCCTCCGATCGCGCCGCGAGCAAGACCCAGACCGAAGCGCTGTACCAGCAGGTGCTCGACGCGCAGAAGGCGCTGGAGGATTTCCGCCGTGCGCAAACCCTGAGTGCGGAAGAAGGCGAGAAGCTGGAACACCTGGCGCAGATGGAAGCGGCCCAGGACGAACTGAAGCGCTCCAGTGATGCGTTCACCGAACGCGTCCAGCAGTTGTCGGCCAAGCTGCAACTGGTCGGTCGCCAGATCGGCGATATGGAAGCCAAGCAACGCACGCTGGACGACGCCTTGCGCCGGCGCCAGCTGTTGCCGGCGGACCTGCCCTTCGGCACGCCGTTCATGGACCCGGTCGACGACTCCATGGACAACTTGCTGCCGCTGCTCAACGACTATCAGGACAGCTGGCAAGGTCTGCTGCGCGCCGATGGCCAGATCGAAGCACTGTATGCGCAGGTGCGCCTCAAGGGCGTGGCCAAGTTCGACAGCGAGGATGACATGGAGCGTCGCCTGCAACTGCTGATCAACGCCTATGCGCACCGTACCGACGAGGCCTTGACACTGGGCAAGGCACGCCGCGCAGCGGTCACGGATATCGCCCGGACCTTGCGCAATATCCGCAGCGACTACGACAGCCTGGAACACCAGCTGGCGTTGTTCAACCGCGAGATCAACAAGCGCCAGGTCTCCAACCTGCAGAGCTTTCGCATCGTGCTGGCGCCGAACAAGGAAGCTCTCAAGCACATCGACCAGATCATCCACAGCGCCGGTCAGTATGAAGAAGGCGAGACGTTGTCGGTGTTCGATCTCAGCCAGAGTGCCGAGCAGGACAACAAGAACGAAGAAGCCAAGGAATACCTGGCCCGCCTCGTCGCAGCCAACCATAACCAGTTGGGCCTCAAGGATTTGTTCGAACTGGCGTTCGAGATCACCAAGGTCAACGGCCAGCCGGTGATTCATACCGATATCGATGGCGCCGCGTCCAACGGCACCACCATGACCATCAAGGCACTGACCAACATGTACTTGTTGCTGCACTTGATGGACCGCGAACAAGCCGGGCGTGTGCGCTTGCCGTACTACCTCGATGAGGCAGCGGATATCGATGAGAAGAACCAGGCCGCGCTGCTGGAAACCAGCCTGCAGCTGGGTTTCGTGCCGATCCTGGCCAGTGTGAAGCCGCAGGTGTCCGCCCAGGTGGCGATCGACCTGGAAGGCGGCAGCGGGCCGAACGGGATCTACATTGATGAGGCGGACTGGAAATATATTCGTCGACATGATGCGGTGAAGGCGACGATTAACGTGCAGGCCGATGAGCCGGAGTTGGATGAAGTCTGACGTGTAGCGTTGAAAGGCAAAAAGGCCGCGATCTTTTGGATCGCGGCCTTTTTTTTGGGCTGGGGTTTTGTGTTGGATTTGAGGGCCTCATCGGGGGCAAGCCCCCTCCCACATTCTGATGTGTGAATACATTCAAAGTGTGGGAGGGGGCTTGCCCCCGATGGCCGCGCCTCGATCTACTTACCCAGTGGAATCTTGGGCGCCCAGGTCAGCCACTCATCCTCGAACTTGTCGAACAGCGCAAAGGTCTGCTGCGGCCGCGCCGGGTTGCCCATGCGTTCGCCATCAGGGGTGGCAAAGGCAATACCGCCGGCAACCAGCGTCTCCAGGGACTCGGTACGCACCGTCGCGCCCTTGAACAAGCCGAAGTCGAGCCCGAAGCCGCTGGTGTTCCAGAAGCGGCTGCCACTGCGGACCAAGGGTGCGTACTTGGGCTCGATGAGGATATGCACCAGGACACGGTCGGCGGTCTGCCCCAACTCATAGCCGGTGACTTTGCCCACGGTGACTTCACGGTAGGTGACGGGCACGCCTTCCTTGAGCGAACCACGGCGCGCGGCGCTGAGCGTCAGTCTCAGGCCAGCCTCCTGATGTGCGGCCTCAGGCGGTTGCGCAAGGGCGACAAAACTCTTCTGCGGGCCGGCGTTTTTCGCCGCCGGTTGCACTTCGATGTACTGCCCGGTGACCAGGGTCTGCAGGTTCGCCGTCTTCATCAGGCCCAATTCAGGTTTGACCACCCAGAACTGACTGCCCGCCCGCGCAATGCGGTCGGCCACTTGAGTGATACGCGCGCTGAGCAGCACCGATTGCATGTCGGCACTCAGGTCCACACTTTCGATCTTGCCCACGTCCAGGCCTTTGAAGCGTACGGGCGTGCCAGGGCTCAAGCCGTCGGCGCGATCAACCTTGATGGTGACCAGCGTGCCGTGCTGATTGGCAGCGTCCCGATCGGCAAACAGGCGGAAACGCGGGATGTGCCTTTTCAGCGGCACATTCGGTTCCGGCGTTTCAAAAGCAATACCACCGGCCATCAGGCTGGCCAGGGATTCGCTTTTCACCTGGATACCGCTGGTGAGCCCGCCGGTGAGGGTGACACCGCTGGCATTCCAGAAACGGGTCGAACCGTTGACCAGGCTTTCATACTCTTTCTCGATGTGAACACCGATCACCAATTGTTTTTTCTTGCGTGAGAACTGGTAGCTCTGTACCGAACCGACCTTGACCTGCTTGTACAGAATCGGGCTGCCGACATCCAGCGAGCCCAGGTTGTCGGTGAGCAATACCATGTGCAGGCCCGGCGAGCGCAGGTCCAACGGTGGCGCCTTGGCACGAGCCACGTATTCACGTTGTGGCGCGGTGCCCTTGTCACCGGGGCGGATGGCGATGTAGTTGCCTTTGACCAAGGCCTCCAGGCCGGTGATGCCGGCCAGGGAGATGGACGGTTTGACCACCCAGAATTGCGTGTCCTGCACCAGATAATCTTCGGCCAGGGGATCGAGGGTCAATTCAGCGCTGGCACTGGACAGGTCCGGGTCGATCTTCAGGGTTTTCAGGCTGCCGACCTCGATACCCTTGTACATCACGGGCGTACGTCCAGCCTGCAGGCCTTCGAAATCGGTGAGCTTGACCTTGACCTTGATGCCCGCGGCGGCGGCGTCGAAATCCTCGTACAAGCGGAACGGCAGGCTCGGGTCGGTTGGCGGGCTGTCCTTGCGATTTTCCGGCGTGGCAAAGGCGATACCGCCGGCGACGATGCTGGAAAGCGATTCGCTGCGGACCTTCACACCCGACAGATTGGCGTCGATGCTGATGCCGCTGGCGTTCCAGAAACGCGTGTGTTTGCGCACCAGGTTGGCATAGGTCGGTTCGATATAGACCTTGATCTCGACGGTACTGTGGTCCTCGGACAACAAGTAGCTTTTGACCTGCCCCACCTGAATCTGCTTGTAGAACACCGGGCTGCCCCGGTTCAGCGAACCCAGGCGATCAGCCTTGAGCGTCAGGTGCAGACCAGGCTTGGCATCGGATAACGGCGGCTCCTCGGAGAGCGCCTTGAACTTGCGGGTCGGCTCACCATCCCCCGGGCTTGCGGCGATGTAGTTACCCGACACGAGGGTTTCCAAACCAGTGATACCGGCGAGGCTGACGCTGGGCTTGACCAGCCAGAAGCGAGTATTGGTCCTGAGGTATTGCTCGACATCCTTGTTCATCTCGATGGTGGCAATCACCCCGCGATTGTTGCCTTCGTCATCCAGCGCCAAGGCTTTGACCTTACCCACCGTCATGCCTTTGTAGACCACCTCGGTCTTGTTGACTTGAATGCCCTCGCCGCTTTCAAAGCGGACCTGGATCTCGAGACCTTGCTGGGAGTAGGCACGCCAACCCAGCCAGCCACCAATGATCAGGGCAATCAGCGGCAGCACCCAGATGGCCGACCAATTGGATGCAGGGCGGGTTTTAGCTTTAGGCAAATCACTCATGGTCGTCATCCGACTCCGTGTTATCCCAAATCAGTCGGGGATCGAAGGTTACTGCGGCAAGCATCGTCAAGATCACCACACTGGCGAACGCTGCAGCGCCGAGATTGGCCTCGACACTGGCAAGTCGCCCAAAGTTTACGACCGCCACCAGGATGGCGATCACGAAGATATCCAGCATGGACCAGCGACCGATGAATTCGATAAAGCGGTACATGATAATGCGTTGTTGCGCGGACAGCGGCTGACGGCGCTGCACCGAAAACAGCAGCAGGCCGATGCCCACCAGCTTGAACGTGGGCACCAGGATACTGGCGATGAACACCACGGCGGCAATGGGGAACATGCCGTGCTGTACCAGCTGGATCACGCCGGACATGATGGTGCTGGGGTCGCCCTGGCCGAGGGAATTGACGGTCATGATGGGCAGCAGGTTGGCGGGGATATACAGGATCGCCGCCGTAATCAGCAATGCCCAGGTACGTATGAGGCTATTGGGGCGACGTGCGTGGATCAGCGCACCGCAACGGCTGCAGAGTTGCTCATCGGCGTCCGCGTCCTGCTTGTTCAACTCATGGCATTCCGTACAAACCAGAATGCCTGCATCAATCGCCCGCATGGTCATCCTCTCCCGACAACGCCTGCCAGATCTGATGGGGTGACATCACCACCTCGAGCAGGACCTGGACCATTAAAAGACTGACAAAGCACGCCAGACCCAGGCCGAGCGTAATGGAGGCCATGTCCGCAAGCTTCACAAGCGCCACCAGGACGCCCATCAAGTAGACCTCCAGCATCCCCCAGTCTTTCATATGGTGGTAGATGCGGTAGAACAACAGTCCGTAACTGCGAACGATGTTCCAGCGGATGCTGAGCAGCACGGCCAACTGGCACAGCAATTTGAGCAGGGGAATACCCATGCTGCAAAGGAAAACCACGATGGCAACCCCTTGCATACCGGTGTTGAACAGGCCGACCACGCCGGTCCACACGGTGTCCTCTGAGGACTGCCCGAGTAGATTGAGCTGCATGATGGGTAAAAAGTTCGCGGGTATGTACAGCAATAATGCTGCCAGCACCAAGGCAAGGCTTCGCTCAACGACATTGTGACGGTGCGCGTATAGCTCGTAGCCACAACGTGGGCATTGAGCTTTTTCACCGAGGGCGAGCACGGGCTTGCGCATCAGCAGGTCGCACTCATGGCATGCCACCAAGTCATCCAGCGGTAAGTCCGACACCTGGAGGGCATCAACCGGATCGGGCATAAATAGGGCTCTGGCTCTAAAAAAGGTTAGGTACCTATTCTAGTGGTCTGGTTCAGAAATAACTGTGCAAATTTGTCGGCGAGGAATGCTTTTCGAGCGCCCAAAACAAAACCCCTGTTTGCGTTAGCAAACAGGGGTTCTGGAATTTAATCTTGACGATGACCTACTCTCACATGGGGAAACCCCACACTACCATCGGCGATGCATCGTTTCACTGCTGAGTTCGGGATGGGATCAGGTGGTTCCAATGCTCTATGGTCGTCAAGAAATTCGGGTACTGAGTCGTGACCACATGGCCTCGCTTCAGCAAATTGGGTATGTGATAGCAATCGGTGTTTTGTGAGCGTCGAACTTTCGGTTCATCTCGTCTTCACACACCGCAATCTGATGCTCGTTAGAGTAGTCAAATTGCTTGGGTGTTATATGGTCAAGCCTCACGGGCAATTAGTATTGGTT
>NZ_JAFLXH010000062.1:0-18723 GCF_019891515.1 Pseudomonas sp. Wu6
CGGAGCACCCATCATAGTGATAGGTGATCAGGTTTCTTAGCCTTCATTCGGCGATTCGGAGCCGCTTTTTTGGGCCGGAAGCTTTCAGTTGCGTACCGCAGCTCCCGGCCATTAGCGGACACTAAGGCCGTACGTGAAACCTGAGACGACTCATACAACGCCTTAGATCAGCCAAAGCAGAGAGTTTCTAGCACCCTAGATTAAACCCGTTGACTTGGCGGTATTGATTTCGACCCATGCAGCAAAGGCGTCAATGAATTTTTTCAAGAACTGAGTAGTTCCGTCGTCATTCAAATTTCCGCCTGGCCCCAGTAGCCTTGTCGCCCCACCGATATACGCTTCCGGCTGCTGCAAAAGTGGCATGTCCAGAAATACCATAGACTGACGTAAATGATGGTTAGCACCGAAGCCGCCGCTGGCACCGGGCGATACGCTTACGATAGCTGCGGGTTTGCCTGCCCACACAGACTCGCCGTAAGGGCGAGAACCAATATCAATGGCGTTCTTCAATACACCAGGAACTGACCTGTTGTATTCGGGAGTGAAAAACAGTACTCCATCTTTCGACGCCATATTTTGGCGAAAACGAGTCCAGGCTTCAGGGGCACTCTTACCGTTTTCTTCCAAGTCTTGGTTAAACAGATTCAGTTCATTGATCTCGACTATTTCTAATAAAAGGCTCGGTGGCGCAAGCGCGATTACTTCTTGAGCAAATAGGCGGTTCAACGACTCTTTGCGCAGGCTGCCGACAATGACGGCAATCTTTTTAGGCGACATGATGGGACCTTGATTTAAGTGGCTTTAAAGGGGGTAATCAATTTGAAAAGAACAAAAAAACGGACGTCGAACGGTGGCCGAACGATGAGGACTGCCCCACCGCCTGGTCATGTGGGTCTGCCCTATACTTTGGCGGCGCCGTTGACAACCAGGTGATGACCGGAAATCCAAGCTGCATCGTCACTTGCCAGGAAAAGCACGGCGCCTTCGACATCGGCGACAGAGCCCAAGCGCGCAAATGGCGACAACTGTGCCAATGCCTGATAGTCATTTTCCTGAAGGTTTGCGATGACACCGGCGTCACGTAGCGGCCCCGGTACCACACCGTTCACCGTGACGTTACGCTTGCCCATTTCCTGCGCGAGACATTCAACGTAAAGCCGGCCGGCGGCTTTGCTTCCGGCATACGCGGTGAAGCCTGCGTTCGGTACGATCGTCGTAGTGGACGAAATCACGATGATGCGTCCACCATCGGTAACATGGCGCGCACTTTCGCGAAGCGTATAGAAGGTGCCAAACACATTGGTTTTGGTGACAGCCTCGAACATCGCGTTATCGATTTCCGTGATCGGTGTGTCGATAAGCTCCCGCCCGGCATTGGCCACGACAATATCGATGCGCCCAAATCGAGCCAGCACTGCTGCGAATATGGCTTTGACAGCGTCCGGGTCGCTGATGTCTCCCCCGATGGCCATTGCTTGAGCGCCCTCAGCAACGAGAGCCTCGACATTTCGGTCGGCTGCGGCAGCGTCAGTGTTGTACGTCAACGCAACGGAAGCCCCCTCTCTGGCAAAACGACGTGCCAGGGATAATCCGAGCCCGCGCGATGCGCCGGTAATCAGTACAACTTTGTTGGTCATTCGCATGATCAGATTCCGTTGATGCTGCGTTCTGTAGAGGTTGCGTTGCCCTGCCACTGGACAAGTTCCTGCTCGACTTTGGCCATTTTTGCACGCATTCCGCCCATCGCATCGGCACCCAAGGCCGCGTGTACGGGTGGATGATCCGCCTCCATCAGGTTGATAATCGCCAAAGCCCCTTTTCCTGGAACATTCGGCTGCTTACCTTGCAGACCACCTATAGCTACACGGAACTTACCGACGGGTGTGCCTTCATAGTCATCGATTTTTTGCTCGACGTAAGCCAGTGAGCGACCCGCAAATTGGGTCTCGAATACACCGATGGTCAACACAGTCGTGGCGATGTTAAAGGGTGCAAGTTCACCTGCCAGTGCTTCCCCCAGGATGTCAGTAGCGCCCTTAGCGGCCGAGTACACGCCCATGCCCGGGTAGCCAATGAAGCCACCGATTGCGGAGAATTGAATGATGTGCCCGCTGCGCTGCTTGCGCATCGCAGGGGTTACAGCGCGAATGATGTTCAGGCCGCCAAAGAAATTCAGATCGAATACACGCCGCGCTTCTCGATCCGTCATTTCTTCAACTGCACCCACTGTGCCAGCACCCGCACAGTTGGCGACAATGTCGATACGTCCAAAGTGATCCAGCACCTGGGCCACACCCGTTTTGACCGCCACATCGTCTGTCACGTCTACCAAAACGCCCATGCCCTGCGCAGCATGTTTACCGTTATAGAAATCCACTTCTTCTTGCTTGCGAAAGGTGGCTGCGACTAGCGCACCTTTTTCCAGCAGTTGATGCACTAACTCGCGCCCCAATCCCGATGAGGCACCAGTAACGAGGACGACTTTGCCATTTATTGATTTCATTCTCTGCTCCGGGGTTTGGCTATTCACCGGATGTTAGGTATTGGGCCTCCCCCCAACAAGCCGGTTTGGCCAGATTCAACTTCCCGCTCATTGGACGCTCCTTCCCAGCGAAACATTGCCAAATAACCACATAGTTCTAGACGGTACCCTTGGAACTCTTCAAGATTAAAAATTGCCTTCCTATGATTGGGCCATACGTGAATCGGCTGGACCTGAACGATCTGTTTATTTTTGTCAATGTGGTCGATCGCGGTGGGTTTACTGCCGCAGTTGCAAGTACCGGTATGCCCAAGTCAACGCTTAGCCACCGCATGCAACAATTGGAGGGCGAATTAGGTGTGCGTTTGCTCAGCCGAACGTCGCGTCGCTTCGGTATGACCGAGGCAGGAGAAGAGTTTTACCAGCACGCGCTGGCCGCGCTGCGAGAAGCGGAGATGGCAGAAATGTCAGTGCGTCAGCGGTTGTTGGAGCCCGTCGGGACCATCCGGTGTACCGCTGGAGTCGCGACCATGAATTTCGCCATGGCGGGCATGATCGCTGACTTCCTTCGTGTCTATCCCAAGATCAATATGGTCGCTCATGCAGCCGATCGAACCATCGATATTGTTGGCGAAAATTACGACGTCGCCATCCGGGCGCATGAGGCTCCATTGCCGGACTCCGATCTTGTCCAGCGCATGCTCGGGGTCGCTCCCTGGTTTCTGTTCGCCGGATCAAGCTATCTGGCCGAACATGGCGCACCGGCCACGCCAGCGGAGCTAAGCAGCCACGCCTCGATTTTCTTTGCGCGAGCTAATGCCCCCATGAACTGGCGGTTGCGCCATGTCACTTTATCGATCGAAGAAATTGCTGTGCCCATCATGCCGCGGCTGCAAAGCGAGGACATGCTCAGCCTGCAACATGCAGCTATCAGCGGGCTTGGGATTGTGGCCCTGCCGAGTTACATCGCGCGGGCGGCCGTTGCGCGTGGTGAGCTTCATCGAGTTCTGCCCGAATGGATAGCTGGCGATGCCAGGATCACTGCACTGGTACCTTCCCGCAAAGGATTACTGCCGTCAGTACGTGTTTTCTTGGATCACTTGGCTTCGGAGTTTCCCAAGATCCTCTAGCTGTAAAGCCATCCTTAATACGCTGGGCAAATCGTTGCAGCGGCTTCTCCGTGAATACAGCACATTTTTTTACCGAATACAGCAACTACGGCGGCACTACCGAGCGGGTAGGCGCCGAAGATAGGGGGAGTTCTCGACGTCCATTCCACCGGACACAGATTCCAGAAACCCCGTCTTGCTGGGTCAGGTACGCGTTCCTACCATGGTTTCTTGCCTCTCATCCTCGACGGCACTAACGATACCTGATCTGGAATCTATGACTTTGACAATCACACGACGCGGCGCGATAGCTTTGGGAGCACAGGCAGTGCTGGTTGCAATGACGGCAGGCGCTGCTACGTTTGCCTCTAGTGCAACGCGCAGCTCTAGTAAAACTAAAGAGACCCCTCGGACTGGCAAGCAGTTTGACGTGGTGATCGTCGGTGGTGGATCTGCCGGTGCCGTCCTTGCAGCACGTCTCAGTGCCGACCCGCTGCGCAGTGTGCTGCTGCTCGACGCAGGTCCCGACTTTGCGCCCGACCGGTATCCAGCAGTGCTGACGAACGCCGACCTAGTTGCCGCCTCTCCCGAATACGACTGGCATTACCATAGTGACGACTCAGCTCGGATAGGTCACGACATAGCCATCCCACGCGGCCGAGTGATCGGTGGTAGCTCCGCGGTCAATGCTGCTGTGGCGATGCGTGCGCGTCCTGCCGACTTTGCGCGCTGGGCCGGACGCGGAATCGAAGGTTGGGCTTGGCCGGAAGTGCTGTCCGCCTACCGAACGATGGAAAACACGCCAACTGGCGAAGATGCATGGCATGGCCGTACCGGCCCATTTCCAGTGCGTCAGCGCACTGCTGCGCAGAATACTATCTCAATGCGTGCTTTCGTGGCGGCTGCCGAGTCAGTTGGACTGCCGCTCGTGGATGACTTCAACGGCGCGCGCCAGCACGGCGTAGGTCCCTACCCGTTGAATGTCATCAACGGCACCCGAATCAATACCGGCATGGCTTACCTGAGTGCAGACGTGCGGGCTCGCGCCAACCTCACTATCCGCGGCCACGCTGAAGCCGACCGCGTCCTGATAGAACGAGAACGCGCCATAGGTGTATTGCTAGTAGACGGCGAGATAGTTCCAGCCGGCGAAGTAATCTTGTCGGCCGGTGCCATAGGCAGCCCCGCTATCCTGCTACGCTCCGGTATCGGCCCACAAGGCCATCTTCGCGAGATGGGAATCGCCACCGTCGCTGATCTACCGGTAGGTGAACGGTTGCAAGAACATCCGTTTTTCTTCAACGTCTACGCGCTGAAGACCTCCGCAATTGCTATGACCCCAGCCGGCGGCGCCATCGCCTGGACTCGTTCGCAACACGCCGCACCGGACGATCTGGACTTACATATCTCCGGTACACACCTGATCGACCCAAAGGCAAGCCCTACCGGCGGTGCGATAGTGCTGGCATGCGCCGTCACATTACCTAAATCCAACGGTAGCGTACGCTTGACCAGCCGTGACCCCCGAGTTGCGCCGAACATTCGGTACAACTTTTTTGAACAGGAAAATGACTTGGATCGCATGGTCGAAGCTGTAGAACTGTCTCGCAAGATTGGCCGCAGTGCACCGTTTGCTGACTTGGTTGACCATGAAATGACACCGGGTAGCAGCGTACTTGAAGGCAAGGCTTTGCGACAAAACATCGTAAACAATGTCGCCGGCTATCAGCACCCCACGTCGAGCGTGCCGATGGGCGCGGACGGTGACAAGGCCGCCGTAGTCAACAATTGGGGCGCGGTGCGAGGTATCGCGGCACTGCGTGTTGTGGATGCCTCTATCATCCCGGATATCCCATCGGTGGCGACAAATCTTACTACTATCATGCTAGCCGAACGCATTGGTGCCCACCTGACTCGATAATATCCCCGAACGCAGCGTAAAACTGGAGCATCAATGATTGGATCGCTAAAGCCGAACTCTGCAATAAGAACCATAATCTGAAATTGAATAAAATATACGGAGACCGTTGAGCAAACGCCGTCAATAGACGATAAATTGCAAATTAGAAGTTTGGCCGAAACAGCGCCGCAACTGCGGCGCGAGCCAAGAATGGTTTATTTTTATGTCGGACATATCTAGTGCTTATAAAAAAGAGCCAAACTACAGAAAGACTATTTATAATTACCCTAAGTATCACACATATAACTACAACCATCAAATAAGATAAATAAAGCCAGGAAGTTAATGCCTTACATTAAGAGAATTGAAATCTTAGAGAACTATAGAGAAGAGAATAATTTCCCCTTCTATTTGCCTTCAATTCAATCAATTAGCAAAATCGAGCTTCATCCCGTGATAAATTTTTTCGTTGGAGAAAACGGTAGCGGTAAGTCAACCCTCTTAGAGGCTATTGCAGTTTCATGTGGCTTTAATCATGAGGGAGGCAGTAAGAATTTCAAGTTTTCTTCCAGCGATGAAAAATCCCTACTGTCCAAGGCATTGCGCTTGTCACGCACAGCAAAGCGACCTCGAGATGGCTATTTTTATCGCGCAGAAAGTTTTTATAATGTAATTACAGAGATGAATAAGTTGGATTGCGGACCTGGCGGGCCAGCTATTAAGGACTCATACGGGGGAAACGATCTTCATACGAGGTCTCATGGGGAGGCTTTTATGGATCTGATTTTACATCGATTCGGAGGAAACGGATTGTATTTACTAGACGAGCCTGAATCTGCGCTATCTCCCCAACGCCAATTATCTCTGCTGGTACGTATAGCGGAACTCGCAAAACAAAATTCGCAGTTCATAATTGCAACTCACTCACCAATTTTAATTGCTTACCCGGGCGCCAGAATTTGGGAGTTTACCAATAGTGGATTGGTAGAGAAGGAATATTCAGAAACTGAAAACTACCTAATTATGAAAAGTTACTTTGCTAACCCTGAAAGCTTTATGAGCAAACTATTTGATGAAAAGCATGATTTTTAGTTAGTTCAGGCACTGAAGAACATCGATGGCTAGAGCGTTTATCAAGATCGCTGGCGCAAAAAAATGAATTGTTGCCGATCGCGGCTTAATAAGTACGACGGCATTATTGCCTTGTTTAGCGTAGATCGAGATGCCGCCGATTTTGAGGAGAATGGCCACTTCTTGCCGAAAGCGGTAGCCTGGTACGGCAGGTTTCGGCTAGAAGCGCACTCGACAGTTAGCCGCTGATGTCTCTACGCTGATCGATCTGGTGAAAGCACACCACTAAAAGGAGCAGTCATGTTGGTAGTTGCCGTTGATCGAGATAGCGTTCATGCGGGAGATGATCTGGAAAGTCATGCAATATCGATCACATTCGATCAATCAGCAACACTGCGCACCTTGATCGAAGTGATACAAGATATGGACTACCTACCTCGTATCAGTGGAGGCAAGGCCACTTGGGTTGTTTATTCATCTGGCAAACCATTAGGTGTTTTAGCCCAGCAATGGCCAGAACCTAAATTGGTCGTGCGCCCCGAGAGCATCGTGGATCAATATTTCGGAAATATCGAGCCTCGCCTACTTTTCAGATATTGGTGTCAGGCAGATCCAGATGAGGTCTTTTCGGATGCCCAGGCCGGAAATGAACTGCCATCACGATTTTAGGATGGGCAGGAGGCATTGCTTTAAATCAATGCGAGATTACTGCTGTGGGTCGAGAGCCGCCTCCCGTGAACGACTGCTTTTGGCCGATAGCTGCCCGTCACGAGCGGCAGTAATCGGCCGATTCTGTTGAAAAAGTCGGTTTTCTCAAGCAGCCAGAATACGGATCGACAAAAACGTCTTTTTTATGCGCTGCTGCGTGAAATCCGAGTCCGAATACCTCTGCGCCGTTTTTAGATTTTGATCTCAGGCGCGGATTTTTCTGTGGCGAAAACCACGCCCGACTTTTTCAACAGAATCGGCCAAAAGCGGTCAGTCGTGCCGTTAACTTTCGGCCAATAGGATCCTTTCATGAACAGCTCGCTGCCCTGCGGATTCCGCCGCAACTGATGGGCATTATTCCGTAGAATATTGGGCTTTGGTTCTATTTAAGTAAGTTGCGCAAATTTGAGCAATGAGCGAGTTAGAAATATTGCAATCACGCCTGCAACAGATCAATGACCTAAGTGGCGATGAGGTAGTGCAGCTAAACCCGGCGACACCGAAGCACAATAAAATCATTATTTACATTAATTTCAATTGTCATTCTGGCGGATTGAACAGTCCATTCTTGTTAAGTTCGTCCATTTGTGATTTTGAGGGCAGGAATTTTTTTCGGGAAAGAGAGACTTGGCAATTTTCCAAGTTTTCTGATGGATTTCATCAATGGAAATTAAACTATCATAAAGGTGCCTATAGGTGTATTGGACGTAATTTATCGCAGTGTTAAATAATAGTTCTCCCAGCACTATCTCTAGTTCGTCGCCAGATAGCTCGCGTCCGTTAATATTGTGCTGCTCAATGGCGGGTTGAAGTTTTTCCGCATGAAATTTAGCTCTGATTTCTACGCTTCTTAAAGCTGCTTCAAAACGTTCTTGTTCTGTGGTCAGATTGAGGGGATGGGCAATTTTTTCGATATCTGACAAGAAGTTAAGACTATCAAAATCAATTCTTACATCTTTATATTCGGGAAATTTAATAGCAGGCATAGAGATCGCCCTTTCTACAATTTCCGGGAAAGCATCGTAAGTTTCTTTAATTTGATACAATGCGTTGTACTGCCGCGCCAATGTAAATAAACATGCATCCAACGCACTTTTTCTCTTTTTGAGATTTATTTGCTCTTCCTTATGTTTACGAAATAAGAAGGCGAAGTATGAGCCCGCGAAAGCGCCAATGCCGGCAGAAAAAAAGGCCAAACCTTATCCGCTGCAGGTATCACTTGTTTTTCAATTGCAAGGCTCGCGAAATACCATAAAACTAGAGCCGCCAATCCAGTCAGAACACCCATCCATATTGGATCGTAACTTCTGAGGTTTTTCATCGCATCCCTTATCTAATATTAGCGTGTGGTCAGTGGTAAATTTTCTTGTTTTTCGATTCTGGCGGGCAATACTACATAAGATATTCGAGTTGAGGGATCGAGTCAGTTCATTCATCAGAACTGCCCCGATCATCCCGGTAACTATGAGGCGGGGATTAATATAGAGCAACTAATGTTATTTCCTACGAAACGACTTTTTCAATAACATCTGGCGATTTTTCGATAGAATGATCAGTTGCGCGCTGGTAGCAGTGCCAGGTCGCACGTCAATAGCTCGGTGTTGCACTCAGAACCGCCCAATCAGCCCTTCAACACCCCTGCATCATTCGGACACGTCGGCTCAGGCGTGGTCTCGAACAACTCCTTGACCCAGCGCTCGGCGGCGGTGTACCAGGCAACGCTGGAGTACGCGATCTGTTGCTGTGCCTCTTCCGATCCATTGGCCGCGGCTTTGCGCAACCAGAGCTGTCGCTGCTTTTGATCCAAGGGGATATCCCCTTGCCCAAATCCGTACGCGTAGCTCAGCGCGTACTGTGCGGGGGCATAGTTTTGTTGGGCCGACTGGCATAGCCAATATCCGGCTTTGCGATCGTCGCTGCTGTAGCGCGCGTCCCATTCATCGAGTTGCCCACCAGCCAAGGCGAAGGAGTCCTCGACGCCTCGGTCGGCGCTCCAATAGAGCTTGCTTAAAGCGAACTGGGCTTCAGCATTACCATTTTTGGCCGCCTTTTCGTAAAAGTACATGGCGCTTTTCACGTCCTGCTTGACGCCGGTTCCCTGTAAATAGCTGGCGGCGAGCTCAATGTTCGCCAGGTCCAGGCCGTGCTTGGTGGCGAGCGTCAGGTACTGAATCATTTTCTTCTGGTCGGGTTCGCCTAACAGGCCATCACGGTAAATGATCGCGATCTCGAAAGCCGCGCGGTCGTTGCCTAGCTCCGCAGCCCTGTCATACCAGCGTATGGCGCCGGGATAATCCTGTCGGATGTAATAGGTGTAGCCCAGATTAAAAGCTGCGGAAATATCGCCTTCTTCGGCCTTTTTGGTCAGCGCAATTTCCTGCTCATAGCCATCGGCAGCCTCGACCGTGAAAGGCAGTGCGTCGTCGGCTTGAACCGCATGCGCGGTCAGGGAAGTAAAGCCGAGAGTCACATAGAGCAACCAGCGTGGATAGCTTGTCATAAGCAACGTCCTTGAAAGGTGGGTACAACGGCGGAGTCGTGATCAGTTCCCGATCATTCTGCCCATATCGGGCAAGAAGAAGTCGATTATAGTTTTCACCGCTGTTGCGTCGTCGCATCAAGGTTCGAGACGTTGAGCTGCGCAGCGGAGGGTGGTTGTGCATATCGATGCGAGCGACACCGAGGTTTTGCGCCTGTGGTTTTGTGACGGCCAGGGCTCGGGGTAAAGCGGTCGATAATTCCCTTAACTCTTGGCTGCTGGATCTTTCGCGGCTGGAAGGCGCTTGTCGCACCAGAGGTCCCCCCCACCGGCACGGTGCACGGTGGTCCCTTCTTCGATCCGCACGCAATACCGTTCTGCGTCACGGCGCAGCGCATCCAGTTCGTTGTCTGCGGCCTCGATCAAGGCGGCGTGGCTGTTGGTGTTTGTCATCGATCTTTTTTTCAGAGTTTCCTTAGGGAGATACGCTCTTGAGGATGCTTGCCACCAACGCCCGCAAGGCCAGTTGTTGGGTTATGGAAAAGCCCAGGGCAACGATGATCACACTCAGCCAGATCAAAAAGGCCTTGAACGGATCAAGCTCAACCACCACCAGCGCCCAGGTCACCAGAGCGCCGCCGATGACTCCCACCACCCACCAGCCAATGAGTATGGGCTGCACCACCCTTTGGATATCTCGATAGAGCAGCAACCGAGCGCCCCCCATCAGCACTAAAACCATCCCCGTCCAACCGAAAGCAGCCATCAACGGCAGCGATGCCCCCTGGCGCTGATACAATAAAGCCACGCATTCGTAGAACGGCCCCAATGCGCTCATCTGCTGGAACGTCTCGCGGCTGGGCAATTGCCACTGGGCCCATTGCGACTTATCAATAACCAGCAGCGCAAGGCTGAACAGCGCCACCAAGGCCCCACACACACCGAGGGCACGCCACGCCGGGACAGCGACGCGGTGATTTTTTACGCTACGTAGCCGTTCTACGCCGAACACTGCACCGGCTTGTTCGCCCTGAGCAATCACGATTTTGCCGTTGCGCTGGATAGCGGCGCCAATCACGACGACCTCCAGGCTTTCGCTGAGCAGAATCTCTCCTTGCCGGCGGCGAGGACCTGCGGTGTAACGATAATCTCCCAGTTGCGGCACCTGGCCTGAGAACAACGCAATACCTTCGGCGAGGACATCCACACAGCCGTGGGTATCTTTGAGGGTAAAGTCATTGCACTGGGCATCGGTAAATACCGTCCGCCATTCGTCCTCATCATCTTTATTGCGGTAGCTCTCCTGGATCTGCAGTGAATACCCCGCACAGGGCACGCCATCTACCGGAGAAAAACGAGACTCTTTGAGCACCACGGTACCGCAGACTTTTACCAGGCCTGGAGCTAGCGAGTACGAAGGGCTGAGAGGCAGTTGTTTGTCTGCACGGTAGAAGCCTTTGTTCATGGTCACGGCATCCCTGGCTAGTTGTAATGGCTTTCAATCGAAAACGTCCAACCATTCATTGATCCACCTTCATTATCCGGGCCGCTTGAGCTCGTTCAGATAACGGGATATTGGGAGGAAGTATTGAAAGGACATAGGTGACCCGTAATGGGCTCCCGAGGTTAACGATGAACGTAAATGGTGAATCGGCGAACTCAAAAACCAAGTTGAAGGTCCCATATGCACTGCGCGTGTCCACCCGCAAAACATCGCTTAATAGTCGTTGCCGTTGCCGTATGACTCGGTAAATCAACTGTTTCCCGTCAAGGCGGAATACTGGACTCAAACTATTGGTTGCCACCGCAATCCATGGAACACCACGCAATCCAGTAAACGTCGATAACACCGGGAACGCTTTCCCATCAAGGCCAGTGCCCGGTGAATAGGCTGGGGCAGCAAGCTTAGGCTTTTTCAGCTTTTTAAACAAAAAATACATGAACCACAGTGAAAGGCCCTGAGCAAAGATCACGATTGTGCCAAAGGCAATTTCCACCCATGTGATATCCATTATTTTTCGTTGACTCCGCAGGCGTAGCGTTGGCAGGTTGTTCCGTTGCTCCCCATAATACCGAATCGAGCGTTACTGGCGACGGAACAACAACGGTGGCTTCGGATTGGCGCTCAGCCTACCTTGGCAGGCGTCGGTGCTGGTGGTGCGGTCCAATAGCTAAAAACTCTGTGAGTTTCTCCTCGACTCTCAATCCGTCCGCTAAGCTCAATCTGCTTAAAGTGTGCAACTTCAGGTCGGTAGCCTCTTAAGCACCGCTATTATTCCCTTGGAAACAGGAAGCTCCTAACCGGGCAAGAGGCAAGGGTATCTATCTGGTGTTGTGGTTTGGCAGGCAGGCGAATCGCAAACATATCCTCACCAGCCCAGGGGGCAAGACTGCAAGACCCAGCTCGCCATCCGTCATGAAGGACATGCTGGAGCAACGGTGCAAGGCATTCCAGCAGGGAGGTGTAGATATAGTGGTACTCGACCTGACACGGCGGACCATCGACTTCTAATCCTCTGCCGCCGAGTAGTGCGCAGGACAATGAATCGACCTCGGTTTTCCAGACACATCCACGGTCTGCAATTGGCCGGTTAGCGACGGCCTGACTTCGACCGTCGCTATGCATGATCAAACCTCAGTCTGTTCCGCCATCTCCAGGGCGTCATCGACCTCAATACCCAGATATCGAACAGTGCTCTCCAGCTTCGTATGGCCGAGCAGCAACTGAACCGCCCGTAGGTTCTTCGTTCTGCGATAGATTAGTGATGCCTTCGTACGTCTCATTGTGTGAGTGCCATACATGGCTGGATCAAGGCCTACGGCTTTCACCCAGCCTTTGACGATACGAGCGTATTGACGAGTGGATAGATGGTCTGAGGTATGTAGCCGGCTAGGAAAAAGGCAGTCCTCGCTGCGAAGTTGTGCCTGATGTATCCAGGCCACGAGAGCTGACCGTGTTTGCTCAGTGATCTCAAACTGCACTGGTCGCTGCGTTTTCTGCTGCATCACCATGGCTCGTGATGATACGTGCTCGCCATGGGCGACATCACGCACGCGGAGCTTGGTTAAGTCGCAGGCTCGAAGCTTACTGTCGATGGCCAGATCGAAGAGAGCCAGATCCCGGGTTCTTTTCGCAATTTGAAGCCTTACTCGGATGGCCCAGATATCTCTCAGTCGGAGTGGGGCTTTCTGCCCGACTAGTTTTCCTTTGTTCCAGGGCTGACGGCCGCAGGTAGCGATGATGTTCATGACAAGTCCTCCACGTGTGGAAAGACAAGGATGGCTAATCAGAGCGACGGTCGCTAACCGGCCAATAGCAGACAGATCGTTCTACAGCCTCGGCGCTTTGTATCAGCCAGCAGAGCACTAGCGCAGAGAGGAAAAATACTGAGTAGGCGGTTTACCCAGTGCTTTCTTGAACATAGTGATGAATGCATTAACAGAGTCATATCCCAGGATGCCCGCCACACGTTGCACGGATACCCCCTCCGCCAAATGACTCAGTGCGATCATCAAATGCAATTGTTGACGCCAGCGTCCGAAGCTCAGCCCGGTCGTGCTTTCTACAAGCCTGGCCAGCGTTCGTTCACTGGTTGCAAGCCGAGTGGCCCACTCGCGCAACGTGGTTCGGTCGCCTGGATCTGAGAAGAGCGTATCCGCGATTTGTTTGATCTTGGGGTGGTCTGATATCGGCAAATGCAGCTCTTTCAGCGGGGCATCGGAAAGCTGCTCAAGCAGCACTGCAACCAGCCGAGCTGTCTTGCCCTCGGAATGGTAAGCAGGTTCCTGTTCAGCGAGATGCAGGACCATCTCCCGAACAAGGGGCGTAATGGCAACCGTGCAGCATTCTTCAGGCATGGCTGCCGCACCGGGCTCAACGAACAGAAAGCAGGTCCGGGCGTTTTCGGTCACTCGGCAACTGTGCGGCGTGCCGCCCGGGATCCATACGGCGTGCTGGGGAGGGACAAGCCAGAGTGCATTTTGCACCTCACAGCTCACTGCGCCATGCAAAGACAGGATGAGCTGGCCTTTGCGATGATCATGCGGACGGGCACCCGAATCATTGAGGTCAGGCGCAACCTTGAGGGCAATCGCTGCCTGGGCGAAAAGGTCTGAATCGAAATCTTCCGGCGAGGAAACGACATTTTTTGAGCTTGGCATAATTTAGATATCAGGTGTCTTGATATCTATATTAGCCGGTTCTGAAGTTCTCTACAGTTGTCTTCTTTTAAGAGGACAGATAAAGAATATGTCAGATACAAAAAACAAGTGGCATGCCATCGCGCTCGTCGCAGGCATTCTGCTTATCGCCGTGAACCTGCGCGTTCCCTTTACCAGCATCGCGCCCGTTTTGCCGCTGATCCAGAATGATTTTGGCTTGAGCGCCTCAGCTCTAGGCCTGCTTACTTCACTGCCATTACTTGCCTTTGCAGCCTTCTCCCCGCTCAGCGCATCGGTCGCCCGCAGGTTCGGCATCGAGCGCACGCTTTTCGGTGCACTGTTGGTCATTTCAGCGGGCATCCTGCTCCGCTCCGCAGGCAGCGCATGGGTGTTGTACGCCGGTACGATATTGATAGGCACTGGGATCGCCCTGGGCAACGTGCTGCTGCCCGGCCTGATCAAACGCGACTTCTCGACAAAAATGGCGTCCATGACCGGCGCTTATTCCATCACCATGGGTGCAGCGGGCGCTGTCGGTTCAGCCGTAATAGTTCCGCTGACCCAATCATGGGGATGGCCGATTGCCCTGAGTTTGTTGGTCGCAGCCCCGTTGTTGGCGCTGGTGGTGTGGCTGCCGCAGTTGAAAAAACACGAACACGTAAATCTGTCAGGTCCGAAACAAGCGCCAACCGTGGCCGTCTGGCGTTCGCCGCTGGCATGGCAGGTCACACTGTTCATGGGGCTGAACGCGATGCCTTTTTATGTCGCCGTCGGCTGGCTGCCGACCATTCTGATGGACCATGGCATATCCCCGGAGCAAGCAGGCACGGTACACGGCACGCTTCAACTGACGACGGCCATTCCCGGCTTGATTCTGGCGGCCACGCTTCGTCGTCTCAAAGACCAGAAACTGGCAGCCGCTACCGTCAGCCTGTTAACCGCCTCATCCCTGATCGGGCTCATTTACGCGCCAGACTACGCCATGTTGTGGGCCGCGGTCCTGGGCTTCGGCTCTGGTGCCAGCATGATGCTCGGCCTGACCTTCATCGGCTTGCGCACAAAAAATGCCGGTGACACGGCGGCACTTTCAGGAATGGCGCAGTGCGTCGGCTACCTGATGGCAGCCGCAGGCCCCTTGCTGCTGGGCCAACTGCACGACTGGACCGGTGGCTGGACAGGACCGCTGCTGATCACAGCCGCCATCTCCGTAGCCGGAGCATTCACCGGCATGCTGGCCGGGCGCAACGTTCAACTTGAATCTGCTGAATCATCGTCGCGAACAAGCCCAGCAATCCAGTCAGCGAATGCGCTCACAGCTGGCGATAAAAAGCGCTGATGCGGGTATAGCAGGTGAACAGGAACCGATGCGGGCTGCCAGTCAGCAAGCACTTCGACCAGTCGCCCTTCTCGCAGATGCTCGCTGACCACGTTCTCAGCGAGCTGCACCAGCCCGAAGCCTTCAAGGCACATTTTGATGTAAAGCCCAGTCTCGTTGACGGCCGCTGTGCCGTTCACCGGGACTGAGATTTTTTCGGTACCACGGGCAAAGCGCATTTCACCTGCTTGCCTTGCGCGGCCCGAGAAGTAATGGATGGCCCGGTGGTGAGACAAATCTTGCGGATTTTGCGGAGTGCCGTTCTCTTCGAGATAGGCGGCAGACGCACAGGTTACCCAGCGAAACCGACCGAGTGGGCGCGCAACGAGCGTTGAGTCATCGAGCTCGCCTGTACGAATAACGCAATCGACACCCTCTTGAACCAGATCAACCTGCCGATCGTTGACGCCTATCATCAGGTAGATATCCGGGTAGCGCCTGTAGAAGTCTTGCAGGTTTGGCATGACGATGAAGTGTGCAATGCCACCCGGCATATCGACACGCAAACGCCCCTGTGGCCGTTTTACGGAATCCGTCAGGCTGGTCTCTGTGTGTTCGATCAGCTCCAATATTTCCCGGCATTGCGCCAGATATTGTGCGCCCTCAGAGGTCAGGCTGACCCGACGCGTTGTTCTGTTCAGCAGGCGTACCTGCAAGTACTTCTCAAGATTTTTAACGCTGCTGGTAACTGTGGAGGCCGGCAGAGAGAGCGTCTGCGCCGCCTGGATAAAGCTTCCTGCTTCAGCCACACGTACGAAAACCTGCATCGCTTGAATACGGTCCATGACTGTTAGCAGCCTCAAAGCAGTGATCGGGTAAAGTCGTTATTATTCGTAGATATTGAATAATAAAAACAGTTTAACCATCTTTTTCCCGCAGTATCGCATTGCGTACATTGCTTCCAACGAAATTTGAAGAGGTGTACAGAAAATGGCTGAATATAACCGCAGCATTGTGCAGGCCCCGACCGCTCAGGCCGCCCGCACCCTTATCCGCGGCGCCACTGTGCTGAGCATGGACGGTGATATCGGCAATCTGGCGCGCGGCGATATCCTTATCGAAGGCAGCACCATCACGGCCATAGGTGAAAACATCGAGGCCGGCGACGCTATGGTTATCGAGGCATCCGGCATGATTGCCATGCCCGGCATGGTCGATACGCATCGTCACTCCTGGGAGGGCCAACTGCGTCGAATCAATCCGAATGCCGAAACCCTGGAAGACTACTGCAACGCAACGCACTTCTCGTTCGCCAAATACTATCGCCCGGCTGACATGTATATTGGCAATCTACTGACTGCATTGGGGTGCATCGATGCGGGCATCACGACCGTGGTCGATAACTCGCACAACAGCCGCACCGGCGCGCACTCCGACGCCGCGGTCGAGGCGCTGCTCGATGCTGGTATCCGGT
The DNA here is from genome assembly GCF_019891515.1 of Pseudomonas sp. Wu6. Lineage (NCBI taxonomy): Bacteria > Pseudomonadati > Pseudomonadota > Gammaproteobacteria > Pseudomonadales > Pseudomonadaceae > Pseudomonas > Pseudomonas sp. Wu6. The sequence continues at coordinate 16,700 of NZ_JAFLXH010000062.1, forward strand.
CTGTACACGCCTCCGGTGCGCCAGTTTCTGGTGAGTGGGACAAAGCCCACTGGCCCGGCAACCTGGAGCGTCTCCAGGGGAAATACGTCAAGAACGGTGACAACCCGCTGCTCTCGCTGGCGGTAATGGCGCAGCTGGAGCCTGAGCTATGGGCTGAGGCCCGGCGCTTGGGGCTGCCTATCATTACCGAATTCTTCGGCGGGGACATGGCAGCTGAGTTGGAGGGTTTGCATCGCGAGGGTCTGCTGCGCCCCGATAACATCTTCAACCACTGCACAGCGCTGCCGGACGCCGGCTGGAAAATCATTCGCGAGGCTGGCGTGCGGGTCAACGTATGCCCGCGTTCAGATGCCCACTACGGCATTGAAGATGGAATGTTCGCCATGCAGTCGGCCCAGCGTCACGGCATCAGCCCGGGGCTGAGTGTCGATAACGAAACCTCCTATAGCGGTGACATGTTCATGGAGATGCGGGTGGCGTTCTACCTGCAACGCGTCATGGGCATGCACCAGCAGCGCTGCTGCGGCGCAGAGCATCATCCGGTGACCCTGCCGGCTCATGGCCTGCTCAAAGCCGCCACTCTTGACGGCGCCACCTGTGCAGGATTGCAGGACAAAGTCGGCACCCTGACCCCCGGCAAACAGGCCGACCTGATCCTTATCAATGCGCAGGACATCAACCTTTACCCGTCGGGTAACGCATTCGGCACCGTGGTACACGCGGCCGAACGCAGCAATGTCGACACGGTCATGATTGGCGGGCGCATCGTCAAGCGCGGCGGCAAGGTGCTGGGCGTGGACAGCGAAAGGCTGCGTGCAGCAATCGACGAATCCCGTGAGCATCTGTTTGCTGCCGCAGGCTACCAGCCGGATATTTTTGCCGAGACATTCATGCCGCTTGAGTCAGCCAAGTAAGGAGGCGCGAAATGAACGCAGCTTACTACCTGCTGGCCATCGCCGCGGGGCTTGGCATTACCCTGCAGACCACGCTGAATGGTCAACTCGCTAAAGGTGTGGGTGGAGATTCCGTAGCGGCGGCGCTGTTCTCATTTACTGCCGGAGCGGTGTGCCTGGGCGTCTTTTCATTGATGCGTGGCGGGATAGTGGCCTCACTGGCGGCTATACCTGCCCAGCCCTGGTGGAGCCTGCTGGGCGGTCTGCTGGGTGCCGGTGCCTTGCTTAGTTATGTGGTGCTTGCGCCAAAAATCGGCCTGTCAGCCCTGCTGGGCCTCGCTATCGCAGGTCAGATTATCTCCTCACTGGTTATCGATCATTTCGGATTGATGGGGGCATCGGAAAGGCCGGTGTCTCTCATCAAGTTGGCCGGGTCGATGGTGATGCTCGCAGGACTGGCCATCGCCCTGTTCGGTGACAGGTGGTCAGCGCTTTTCTCCAACTGACTGCCTTGTTTGCCCCATCCTGTTTCGTAGGACGCAACCATGTTTAAAACCCTAAGCGGCACCACCAGTCTTCTTGGCGAGTGCCCTGTCTGGTGTGAAAGAACGGAACGCCTGTTCTGGACCGATATCCCTGGTTGCGAACTGCTTGCTCTGGACCCCGTGAGCGGTGAAGTACAGCACTGGCGAGTGCCCGAGCCGCTGGGGTCGTTCGCCCTTACGACCAATACAGACGTATTGCTAATGGGATTGGCCTCCTGCCTAGGTTATTACAACCTGAGTACTCTTCGCTTCACCAAAATTACCATCACGCCTGGAGTACCCGGAACCCGGGTCAATGATGGCCGCTGCGACCGTATGGGCAACTTTGTGTTTAGCACTATGGATGCCGGTGAGGCGGTGCAAACTATAGGGCGATTTCACCGGTTCAATGCCGCGACGCTCAAGACTGAAACGCTGGACCTTCCCGAAGTGGCGATCCCGAACAGCATCTGTTTTAGCCCGGACGGTTCCACCATGAACTGGTCAAGTAATCCCGGACACCGATTACGGTGTTTATGCCGCTTTTTGCTCCATGGCTATTGGCGACAGGTAGTTGTTGTAGCTGTGGAGCCTGATTCGGTTGTAT
>NZ_JAFLXH010000063.1:0-17600 GCF_019891515.1 Pseudomonas sp. Wu6
AAGAGCGTTTTGCTTACTTTTGCGCTTTTCAAAAGTGAGCCGCCGTAAGGGCGGAACCCTAAGCAGCCGTTACCGCAGAAACGGATATGTACTCGGTCCAATCCAACATCCCGGCCAGCCCCGAGGCCGCCATCGGGGGCAAGTCGAATCGTCGCACCGCCCCTCCCACATTTGGACCTCGGAACGTCAGGTAGATACGCGTTAGCTCCCTCACCAGAAGTGCGGTGTCGCACCAAAACTGTGTAGATACCTATGCCCCGATAGGTCCCTAACAGGCACCCAGAAACTCAGCCACGCGCACCGCAGCCGCCTCCAGATGCTGCTCATGGGTAAACCCCGACGCCTTCAGCGGCTTCAAGTCATGATCCCCCGCCACCAACCACATCACCTCGATGCTCGGCGACAACGCATACCCCTCCACCGCCGCCCGATTACCCAATGCATCCCGCTCGCCCTGCACAATCAGCGTCGACGTCTTGAGCGCAGCCAAATGCTCGACCCTGGGCTTCTCCGGCTTGCCCACCGCATAGAACGGATACCCCAGGCACACCAACCCATCGGCGCCCAGTTCATCGGCCAATAGACTGGCCATGCGCCCGCCCATGGATTTACCGCCAATCGCCAGTTTCCCAGCGACATGACGTCGCACCTGCGCATACACCTCGCGCCAGGCTTCCAACAGTTTCGGCGCCGGATTCGGCGGGCGCTTGCCGCCGTCCAATCGACGTTGCGCCATGTAGGGAAATTCGAAGCGCAATACGTTGACGCCATGCCCGGCAAGGCGCGCAGCCATGTCGTTCATGAAGGCCGAGTCCATCGGCGCACCGGCGCCGTGGGCCAGGATCAAGGTGACAGGCTGGCCCGAGCGGGTGCCCGTGGCGACATCCCACAGCCAGCCGCGTTCACGCACACAGTGCGCCCATTGATCCCCGTCAATACTGGCCTTGTGCTCTTTGCCCATGCTTGCCTCGCTTTTTAGTCTGCCTATAACTCCAGCCCAAGTGCCGCATCTGCTTGGGTTGAACCGTGGATGGGGAACCATGAACACTACTTTAAGTACCGCCTATAACTACAAGGTGGTCCGCCAATTCGCCATTATGACGGTGGTGTGGGGCATCGTCGGCATGGGGCTCGGGGTTTTTCTCGCGGCCCAATTGGTTTGGCCTGCGCTCAACTTCGATTTGCCCTGGACCAGCTTCGGTCGCCTGCGCCCGCTGCACACCAACGCGGTCATCTTCGCCTTCGGCGGCTGCGCGCTGTTCGCCAGCTCCTTCTACTCGGTGCAGCGCACCTGCCAGACAACGCTGTTCGCGCCGAAAATCGCCGCGTTCTGCTTCTGGGGCTGGCAACTGGTCATCCTGCTGGCTGCAATCACCTTGCCGCTGGGCTACACCAGCTCCAAGGAATACGCCGAGCTGGAATGGCCGATCGACATCCTGATCACCATCGTCTGGGTCGCCTATGCCATCGTGTTCTTCGGCACGGTCATGAAGCGCAACACCAAACACATCTACGTCGGTAACTGGTTTTTTGGCGCGTTCATCATCACCGTGGCCATTCTGCATATCGTCAACAACCTGGAAATCCCGGTCAGCCTGACCAAGTCCTACTCGCTGTACGGCGGTGCGACGGATGCCATGGTGCAGTGGTGGTACGGCCATAACGCTGTAGGCTTTTTCCTCACCGCAGGCTTTCTCGGGATGATGTACTACTTCGTGCCCAAGCAGGCCGAACGCCCGGTGTATTCCTATCGCTTGTCCATCGTGCACTTCTGGGCGCTGATCACCCTGTATATCTGGGCCGGCCCCCACCACCTGCACTACACCGCGCTGCCGGATTGGGCGCAGTCGCTGGGCATGGTGATGTCGCTGGTGCTGCTGGCCCCGAGCTGGGGCGGCATGATCAACGGCATGATGACGCTGTCCGGCGCCTGGCATAAGTTGCGCAGCGACCCGATCCTGCGCTTTCTCGTGGTGTCCCTGGCGTTCTACGGCATGTCGACCTTCGAAGGCCCGATGATGGCGATCAAGACCGTCAACGCCCTCTCCCACTACACCGACTGGACCATCGGCCACGTACACGCGGGGGCACTGGGTTGGGTGGCGATGATTTCCATCGGCGCGCTGTACCACATGATCCCGAAAGTCTTCGGTCGCGAGCAGATGTACAGCGTCGGCCTGATCAACGCGCATTTCTGGCTGGCCACCATCGGCACCGTGCTCTACATCGCCTCGATGTGGGTCAACGGCATCGCCCAGGGCCTGATGTGGCGTGCGGTCAACGAAGACGGCACCTTGACCTACTCCTTCGTCGAAACCCTGGTGGCCAGTCACCCTGGCTTCATCGTGCGGCTGGTGGGCGGCGCGGTGTTCCTCAGCGGCATGTTGCTGATGGCTTACAACACCTGGCGCACCGTGCGTTCGGTGCAGCCTGTCGAAGCCGTCCCTGTCGCGCAGCTGGCCTGAGGAGTCTGTGATGAAACACGAAACGATTGAAAAGAACGTCGGCCTGCTGATGCTGCTGATGGTGCTCGCCGTGAGCATCGGTGGCCTGACCCAGATCGTCCCGCTGTTCTTCCAGGACGTGACCAACAAGCCGGTCGAAGGCATGAAGCCCTACACCGCGTTGCAACTGGAAGGCCGCGACATCTACATCCGCGAAGGTTGTGTGCAGTGTCACTCGCAGATGATCCGCCCGTTCCGCGCCGAGACCGAGCGCTACGGTCACTATTCGGTGGCCGGCGAAAGCGTGTGGGATCACCCCTTCCTGTGGGGTTCCAAGCGCACCGGCCCGGACCTGGCCCGCGTCGGCGCGCGCTACTCGGACGACTGGCACCGCGCGCACCTGTACAACCCGCGCAACGTGGTGCCGGAGTCGAAAATGCCGGCTTATCCGTGGCTGGTCACCGCCGCCGTCGACAGCAGCCACACCGAGACCAAGTTGAACGTGATGCGCACCCTCGGCGTGCCCTACACCGACGACGACATCGCGGGCGCGGTCGCCAGCCTCAAGGGCAAGACCGAAATGGACGCGCTGGTTTCCTACCTGCAAGTGCTCGGCACTGCCATCAAGAGCAAGAGGTGAGCCATGGGATTTGAATTCGATGCGGGCACTATCCGCGGCCTCGGCACGCTGGTGGTAGCCATCGCCTTTATCGGCCTGTCGCTGTGGGTGTTCAACAACCGGCGCAACGCGGAGTTCGAGCAGGCGCGCCTGCTGCCGTTCGCTGATGAGCCTTCTCCACACAATGCTCAAGAAGAGCCTGCAACAAGGAGCAACCAGCCATGACCCTGTTTTGGAGTACATGGATCTGCGTACTGACCCTGGGCAGCCTGATCGGCCTGACCTGGCTGCTGATCGGCACCCGCAAGGGCGAAACCAAAGGCAGCGTCGACCAGACCATGGGCCACGCCTTCGATGGAATCGAGGAATACGACAACCCGCTGCCCCAGTGGTGGTTCATGTTGTTCGCCGGCACCCTGGTGTTCGCCGTCGGCTACCTGATCCTCTACCCGGGCCTGGGCAACTGGAAAGGCGTACTGCCGGGCTATGAAGACGGCTGGACGTCGGCCAAGGAGTGGGACAAGGAAATGGCCAGGGCCGACACCAAGTTCGGGCCGATCTTCGCCAAATTCGCGGCCATGCCCGTGGAAGAAGTGGCCAAAGACCCGCAAGCCTTGAAGATGGGCGGTCGCCTGTTCGCGTCCAACTGCGCGGTGTGCCACGGCTCGGATGCCAAGGGCGCGTATGGCTTCCCGAATCTTGCGGACAACAACTGGCGCTGGGGCGGTTCGGCCGAAGCGATCAAGGCCACCATCATGAACGGTCGCCACGCGGCGATGCCGGCCTGGGGCGAAGTGCTGGGCGAGGATGGGGTGAAAAATGTCGCCGCCTATGTGCGTCACGACCTGGCCAAGTTGCCCTTGCCGGCGGACAACAACGCCGATTTGGCCGCCGGCCAAGCCGCATTCAGCACCACGTGCGTCGCCTGCCACGGCCCGCAAGGCCACGGCGTGGAAGCCATGGGCGCGCCGAACCTGACCGAGCCAGGCGGCTTTATCTACGGCACCAGCCTGGCGCAGTTGCAGCAGACCATCCGCCATGGTCGCCAGGGCCAGATGCCGGCGCAGGAACTGTTGCAGGGCAATGACAAGGTGCATCTGCTTGCCGCTTACGTGTACAGCCTGACCCATTAGCACTGGTAGGAGCGAGCTTGCTCGCGAAGAACGTCAACACAACGCGATAGACCAGACTGACCGCGTGACCGTTGACGTTTTTCGCGAGCAAGCTCGCTCGTACCGTGTGGCGACATTCGCGACCAAGTGTCACACCCCTTCAAAACCCAACTGTCCCCTCCTCGCTTTCGGGTCTACGCTTGTTCCTGCAGTGGGCCAATCCTGGCGTACGCGACGGTATCCGTTGCGCCCTCGAAAATTCCTGTCCACTCGATCAGCTTTAGATTTCTGACTTTGTCCTTACACAAAACAGGGAAAGTGCGCAGAATCTGGCGTGGAACGCCTTGATACAGGTCAGTCATTGCGTTGCAATGGCCCCCCGCTTTCTACATACTTGCGGCCGATTTTACCTATAAAAATACTTAAACCGTGGAACCTTAGAATGAGCACAGCAATCAGTCCGACTGCTTATAACTATAAGGTGGTTCGCCAGTTCGCCATCATGACGGTGGTCTGGGGAATTCTTGGCATGGGGCTCGGGGTGTTCATCGCCTCGCAACTGGTCTGGCCGCAATTGAATTTCGACCTGCCCTGGACGACCTTCGGCCGCCTGCGCCCGCTGCACACCAACCTGGTGATCTTCGCCTTCGGTGGCTGTGCATTGTTTGCCACCTCCTATTACGTGGTGCAGCGCACCTGCCAGACGCGCTTGATCTCCGATGGCCTCGCCGCCTTCACCTTCTGGGGCTGGCAGGCGGTCATCGTCGGCGCCATCATCAGCCTGCCCCTGGGCTACACCACCACCAAGGAATACGCCGAGCTGGAATGGCCGATCGCCATTTTGCTCGCCATCGTGTGGGTGACCTATGCCGTGGTGTTCTTCGGCACCATCGTCAAGCGCAAGACCAAGCACATCTATGTCGGCAACTGGTTCTACGGGGCGTTCATCCTGGTCACGGCGATGCTGCATATCGTCAACCACGCGTCCTTGCCGGTGAGCCTGTTCAAGTCCTATTCGGCCTACTCCGGCGCGACGGATGCGATGATTCAATGGTGGTACGGGCATAACGCCGTCGGCTTTTTCCTGACCACCGGGTTCCTTGGAATGATGTATTACTTCGTGCCGAAACAGGCCGAACGCCCCATCTACTCGTATCGCCTGTCCATCGTGCATTTCTGGGCGCTGATCACCCTGTATATCTGGGCAGGTCCGCACCACCTGCACTACACCGCGTTGCCGGATTGGGCACAGTCCCTGGGCATGGCGATGTCAATCATCCTGCTGGCGCCGAGCTGGGGCGGCATGATCAACGGCATGATGACCCTCTCGGGCGCCTGGCATAAGCTGCGCACCGACCCAATCCTGCGCTTTCTGGTGGTGTCCCTGGCGTTCTACGGCATGTCGACCTTCGAAGGGCCGATGATGGCGATCAAGACCGTCAACTCGCTGTCCCACTACACCGACTGGACCATCGGCCACGTACACGCCGGGGCACTCGGCTGGGTGGCGATGATTTCCATCGGCGCGCTGTATCACATGATCCCCAAGCTGTTCGGCCGCGCGCAGATGCACAGCGTCGGGCTGATCAACACGCACTTCTGGCTGGCCACGATCGGCACCGTGCTCTACATCGCCTCGATGTGGGTCAACGGCATCACCCAGGGCCTGATGTGGCGTGCGATAAATGATGACGGCACCCTCACGTATTCCTTCGTCGAAGCGCTGCAAGCCAGCCACCCGGGCTATATCGTCCGCGCCCTGGGCGGTGCGTTCTTTGCCGCCGGCATGCTGTTCATGGCCTACAACGTCTGGCGCACCGTGCGTGCCTCCGACCCGGCGCAAGCTGAAGCCGCCGCCAAGATCGCTGTTGTGGGAGCTCACTGATGAAGCATGAAGTCGTCGAGAAGAATATCGGCCTGCTGGCCTTCTTCATGGTCATCGCCGTGAGCATCGGTGGCCTGACCCAGATCGTCCCGCTGTTTTTCCAGGACGTGACCAACAAGCCGGTCGAAGGCATGAAGCCGCGCACCGCCCTCGAACTGGAAGGCCGCGACGTGTATATCGCCAACGGCTGCGTGGGCTGCCACTCGCAGATGATCCGCCCGTTCCGCGCCGAAACCGAACGCTACGGCCACTACTCGGTGGCCGGTGAAAGCGTGTGGGACCATCCGTTCCTGTGGGGCTCCAAGCGTACCGGCCCGGACCTGGCCCGTGTCGGCGGGCGTTACTCCGATGACTGGCAGCGTGCGCACCTGTACAACCCGCGCAACGTGGTGCCCGAGTCGAAAATGCCGGCGTACCCGTTCCTGGTGGAAAACAAGCTCGACGGCAAGGACACCGCGAAGAAGATGGAAGTCTTGCGCACCCTGGGCGTGCCCTACACCGACGAAGACATCGCCGGTGCGGCCGCAGCCGTAAAGGGCAAGACCGAAATGGACGCATTGGTGGCCTACCTGCAAGGCCTTGGCACCCTCATCAAAAGCAAACGGTGACCGGCATGGATATCGGCATGATTCGTGGCCTGGGCACCGTTGTGGTGATGGTGGCCTTTATCGGCCTGGCGCTGTGGGTGTTCAGCCCACGGCGCAAATCGGAATTCGACGACGCGACCATGCTGCCCTTTGCAGATGATCCCGAAGCCATCAAGCACGTCGAGCAAGCGTCTAGGAGTAACAAAGAATGACTACGTTCTGGAGCCTGTACGTCACAGTCCTCAGTCTGGGTACCATCTTCGCCCTGACCTGGCTGCTGCTGTCGACCCGCAAGGGCCAGCGCGCCGAGCAGACGGACGAGACCGTAGGCCACTCGTTCGACGGTATCGAGGAATACGACAACCCGCTGCCCAAATGGTGGTTCATGCTGTTTGTCGGCACCATCATCTTCGCCCTCGGTTACCTTGCGCTCTACCCCGGCCTGGGCAACTGGAAAGGCCTGCTGCCGGGCTACAACTACCTCGACAACGACAAGCAAACCCCGTTTGCCAATGGCCAGACCGGCTGGACCGGCGTGCACGAGTGGGAAAAGGAAATGGCCAGGTCGGAGGCCAAGTTCGGGCCGATTTTCGCCAAATTCGCCTCGATGCCGATTGAAGAAGTCGCCAAGGACCCGCAAGCCCTGAAGATGGGCGGTCGGCTGTTTGCCTCCAACTGCTCGGTGTGCCACGGTTCCGACGCCAAGGGCGCCTACGGTTTCCCCAACCTCACCGACGCCGACTGGCGCTGGGGCGGCGACCCGGCAACCATCAAGCAAACCATCATGCAAGGCCGCCACGCGGTCATGCCAGGCTGGGCTGAAGTGATCGGCGAACAAGGCGTGGCGGACGTAGCGGCGTTCGTGGTGACCAACCTCGACGGCCGCAAACTGCCGGAAGGCGCCAAGGCCGACGTGGCCAACGGCGAGAAACTCTTCGCCGCCAACTGCGTGGCCTGCCACGGCCCGGCCGGTAAAGGCACGCCCGCCATGGGCGCGCCGGACCTGACGCACCCGGGTGCGTTCATCTACGGCTCAAGCTTCGCCCAGCTGCAGCAGACCATCCGCTACGGTCGCCAGGGCCAGATGCCGGCGCAGGAGCAACTGCAGGGCAATGACAAGGTGCACTTGCTGGCGGCGTATGTGTACAGCTTGTCCCACGGGGACAAGAAGGCTGAAGAGCAGTAAGTCCTCGAACACAACAAAGCCCCGCTCAGCGAAAACTGACGGGGCTTTGTTGTTTATTGCTACGACAGGCGACAGGCGTTAAGTTTGAAGGCGACTTTTTCAATCGAGACTGATGCATGAACGAAGGCAACGTCATAACCCAACAAAGTAATCAGGAAGAAGTAAACGAAGCGGTTGCTGCAAATATTGCCGACATGCTGCAAATGCCTAAGGACAACATCGAATTCACCCCTGAGCGTGCAACCATTATTGCCAGGCAGCAGTTCGATCAGTGACTCACTTAAGCGGCCCCCATTCTGAAAATACCAAAGATCAAATGTGGGAGCCGGGCTTGCCCGCGACACATTCGACCTGTTTTGTCATGAAGACCGGGTCTCTTGAGTGAACGGTTTCAGGGGCTGCCCGCCCAACACAACAGCAAAAACCGTCCATACTCAACAAGTCAATTGATCCAGGTCACTTACACCATCAATTGATTTGCCCCAACGCGACCAAAGGTCGCACCCTTTGCGCACCGTCGGGAGCGTATCATTAGGCCACTGCAACACCCCCAATTTGACCGCGGTTGGCACGTACTGGCCGAGGCAAATCTCCACCGCCGTGGGATGCAATGATGAGCGACCAGATACCGGTACACGACGTTACCCCGCCTGCCAAAAGCGTCGACCTCTACGCTTCGCGAGAGAAGATTTATACCCGCGCCTTCACCGGCCTGTTCCGCAATCTGCGCATGCTCGGCGGGGCCGCACTGTTCCTGCTCTACTTCGGCACCGTGTGGCTGAACTGGGGCGGTCACCAGGCGGTGTGGTGGAACCTGCCGGAGCGTAAGTTCTTCATTTTTGGCGCCACCTTCTGGCCCCAGGATTTCATCCTGCTCTCGGGCATTCTTATCGTCGCGGCATTCGGCCTGTTCTTTATCACGGTGTACGCCGGACGCGTGTGGTGCGGTTATACCTGCCCGCAAAGCGTGTGGACGTGGATCTTCATGTGGTGCGAAAAGGTCACCGAAGGCGACCGCAACCAGCGTATCAAGCTGGACAAGGCGCCCATGGGCGCCAGCAAATTCCTGCGCAAGTTCAGCAAGCACACGCTGTGGCTGCTGATCGGTTTTGTCACCGGTATGACCTTCGTCGGCTACTTCTCGCCGATCCGCGAACTGGTATTGGACTTCTTCACCGGCCAGGCCGACGGCTGGTCGTACTTCTGGGTGGGCTTCTTCACCCTCGCCACCTACGGCAACGCCGGCTGGCTGCGCGAACAGGTGTGCATCTACATGTGCCCGTATGCGCGTTTCCAGAGCGTGATGTTCGACAAGGACACGCTGATCGTGTCCTACGACCCACGCCGTGGCGAAGTACGCGGTCCGCGCAAGAAGGGGGTCGACTACAAGGCCCAGGGCCTGGGCGATTGCATCGACTGCACGATGTGCGTGCAAGTGTGCCCCACCGGTATCGACATCCGCGACGGCCTGCAGATCGAGTGCATCGGCTGCGCCGCCTGTATCGACGCGTGCGACACGATCATGGACAAGATGGACTACCCGCGCGGCCTGATCAGCTACACCACCGAGCACAATCTGTCCGGGCAGAAAACCCATAAATTGCGTCCGCGCCTGATCGGTTACGCCCTGGTGTTGCTGGCGATGATCAGCCTGCTGGTGGCCGCCTTCTTCATGCGTTCGCTGGTGGGCTTCGACGTGAGCAAGGACCGGGTGCTATACCGCGAAAACGCCGAAGGCCGCATCGAGAACGTCTACAGCCTGAAGATCATGAACAAGGACCAGCGCGACCACACCTACGTACTCGACGCCGCCGGCCTGCCCGACCTCAAGCTGCAAGGCCGACGCGAAATCAAGGTGGCCGCCGGCGACATCGTCAGCATGCCGGTGGAATTGTCGAGCGCCCCCGAGCAATTGCCGTCGAGCACCAACGAAGTGACGTTCATCCTCGAGGATGCCGACGACACCAGCGTTCACATTGAAGCCAAGAGCCGATTCATCGGCCCACAAGTTCGTTAGACAGGGAATACAAGAATGCCCGCAGCCACTGCCGCAAGCCCTTGGTACAAGCACCTCTGGCCCTGGATCATCATCGGCATCCTTGCCTGCTCGGTGACCCTGACCCTGTCCATGGTGACCATCGCGGTGAATAACCCGGACAACCTGGTCAACGACAATTATTACGAGGCCGGCAAAGGCATCAACCGCTCCCTGGACCGCGAACGCCTGGCCCAGACCCTCCAGTTGCGCGGCAAGCTGCACCTGGACGAACTGACCGGTGAAGTCGAACTGCGCCTGACCGGCTACAGCAACCCGAACACGCTGGAACTGAACCTGATTTCCCCGACCCAGCCAGAGAAGGATCGCAAAATCAACCTGACCCGCAGCGACAGCGAGCCCGGCCGCTACATCGGCCAAGTCACCGACAAGGTCGACGGCCGCCGTTTCGTGGAATTGCTCGGCGTGGAAGGCGACAAGACCTGGCGTCTGTTCGAAGAAGAAGAGGTCAGCCACGACCAGGACTTGCTGCTCGGAGACGAACCGTTGCAAGGTGCCGAAGACCTGAAAAAGTAAAAGATCGCGCTTCGCGCATCGCGGGCAAGCCCACTCCCACATTGGAACGCGTACCCCTGTGGGAGTGGGCTTGCCCGCGATGAGGCCCTTCCAGCCACCAAAGATCCCGACCATGACCACCCCCTGCTACCACTGCGCGCTGCCCGTCCCCGCCGGCAGCCGGTTCACCACCGACATCCTCGGCGAGCGTCGCGAACTCTGCTGCCCGGGTTGCCAGGCGGTGGCCGAGGCGATTGTGGCGGGCGGGCTGGAAAGCTACTACCGGCACCGCAGCGAAGCCTCGGCCAACCCCGAGGCCTTGCCGGTGCAACTGCTCGATGAATTGGCGCTGTACGACCGCGCCGACGTGCAAAAGCCCTTCGTGCGCCACACAGGCGAACTCGCTGAAATCACCCTGCTCATGGAAGGCATCAGTTGCGCGGCCTGTGGCTGGTTGATCGAGAAACACCTGCGCGGCCTGCCCGCCGTGGCCGAGGCACGGCTGAACCTGTCCAACCACCGCCTGCATGTGCGCTGGGCCGACGGGCAGTTACCGTTGAGCCAAGTGCTCAGTGAACTGCGCCATATCGGTTATGCCGCCCATCCCTATCAAGCGGACCGTGCCGCCGAACAACTGGCCGGCGAGAATCGCCTGGCCCTGCGCCAGCTGGGTGTTGCCGGGCTGCTGTGGTTCCAGGCCATGATGGCGACCATGGCCACCTGGCCGGAATTCAATATCGACCTCAGCCCCGAACTGCATGTAATCCTGCGCTGGGTTGCGATGTTTCTGACAACTCCCATCGTGTTCTACAGCTGCGCACCGTTTTTCAAAGGCGCGCTGCGCGATCTGCGCACGCGTCACCTGACCATGGACGTGTCGGTGTCCCTGGCCATTGGCGGGGCTTATCTGGCGGGGATCTGGACGGCGATCACCGGCGTGGGTGAGCTGTACTTCGACGCGGTCGGCATGTTCGCGCTGTTCCTGCTGGCCGGACGCTACCTGGAACGGCGTGCCCGCGAGCGCACCGCCGCCGCCACCGCGCAGTTGGTCAACCTGCTGCCCGCTTCGTGCCTGCGCCTGGGCGCGGACGGCCAGAGCGAGCGCATCCTGCTGGGCGAGTTGGCCGTGGGTGACCGGGTGCTGGTGCATCCTGGCGCGGTGCTGCCGGCGGACGGTGTGATTGTCGAAGGCCAGTCCAGCGTCGATGAATCCCTGCTCACCGGCGAATACCTGCCGCAGCCTAGGCATGTCGGCGATGCGGTCACCGCCGGCACCCTCAACGTAGAAGGCGTGCTGACCGTCGAGGTGCGCGCCCTCGGCCACGACACGCGCCTGTCCGCCATCGTGCGCCTGCTGGAGCGTGCCCAGGCCGAGAAACCGCGCCTGGCGCAGATCGCCGACCGCGCCGCACAGTGGTTTTTGCTGGCGTCCCTGATTGCGGCTGCAGTGATCGGCCTGGTGTGGTGGCAGTTGGATGCATCACGGGCGTTCTGGATTGTATTGGCCATGCTGGTCGCCACCTGCCCGTGCGCGCTGTCCCTGGCGACACCCACTGCCCTCACTGCCGCCACCGGCACCCTGCACAGCCTTGGGTTGCTGCTGACCCGTGGCCATGTGCTGGAGGGGCTGAACCAGATCGACACGGTGATTTTCGACAAGACCGGTACGCTCACCGAAGGACGCCTGGCGTTACGCGCCATCCGGCCCCTGGGCGAACTGGACAGCGACCAGTGCCTGAGCCTCGCCGCCGCACTGGAAAACCGCTCCGAACACCCGATTGCCCGCGCCTTTGGCCGAGCGCCCCTGGCGGCCCATGACGTATCGAGCAGCCCCGGCCTCGGCCTGCAAGGACGTGTGGGCGAACGCCTGTTGCGCATCGGCCAACCCGGGTTTGTCTGTGAACTCAGCGCCGGCCCGATCCCGGCGTCACCGGACGAAGCCGGGCAATGGCTGCTGCTGGGCGATCAACGCGGCGCGCTCGCCTGGCTCGTGCTCGACGACCGCCTGCGCAGCGACGCGCCCGCCCTGCTGGCGGCGTGCAAGGCGCGCGGCTGGCGCACCTTGCTGTTGTCGGGAGACAGCTCGCCGATGGTCGCCAGTGTCGCTGCCGAGCTGGGCATCGATGAAGCCCACGGCGGCCTGCGTCCCGACGACAAGCTGCAGGTGCTGCAACGCCTGCATCAAGAGGGCCGCACAGTGCTGATGCTCGGCGACGGCGTCAACGACGTGCCCGTGCTGGCCGCCGCGGATATCAGCGTGGCGATGGGCTCGGCCACCGACCTGGCAAAGACCAGCGCCGATGCGGTGCTGTTGTCCAACCGCCTGGAGGCGCTGGTGCAGGCGTTCTCCCTGGCGCGACGCACACGTCGAGTCATCATCGAAAACCTGCTGTGGGCCGGTCTGTACAATGGCCTGATGCTGCCGTTCGCGGCCCTGGGGTGGATCACCCCGATCTGGGCGGCAATCGGCATGTCCCTCAGTTCGTTGACGGTGGTGCTCAATGCCCTGCGCCTGACGCGCCTGCCAAGCGCGCCGGCCGCTGGCCCCCCCTTGATCAATCGCCCGCTGCCGGCGTGAGCCGCGCGGGCATGGAGTGCAGATGCCAGCTCTATACGTGATGATTCCGGCGGCGCTGCTGTTAGTGGGCGTGGCCATCTACATCTTCTTCTGGGCCGTGGACAGCGGCCAGTACGAAGACCTCGACGGCCCGGCCCACAGTGTGCTGTTTGACGACCAGGACCCCAATCACCTGGCCGCCATCGACGAAGCCAACCGCGCCGAACAGCCGCCCAAGGAACCGCCGCATGCTTGAGCTGGCGCCTTTGCTGGCCTCTGCGCTGATCCTCGGCCTGCTCGGCGGTGGCCATTGCCTGGGCATGTGCGGCGGGCTGATGGGCGCGCTGACCCTGGCGATTCCCAGGGAACAACGCAGCCGCCGTTTTCGCCTGCTGCTGGCGTACAACCTGGGACGCATCTTAAGTTATGCCGCAGCGGGGTTGCTGATCGGCCTGGCCGGCTGGGCCGTGGCCAACAGCCCGGCGGCGATGTTCATGCGGGTGCTCGCCGGGCTGCTGCTGATCAGCATGGGCCTGTACCTGGCCGGCTGGTGGAGCGGCCTGACCCGTCTCGAAAGCCTCGGTCGCGGCCTGTGGCGACATATCCAGCCGATGGCCAACCGCCTGCTGCCGGTGTCCAGCCTGCCCCGCGCTCTACTGCTGGGCGCGCTGTGGGGCTGGTTGCCGTGCGGGTTGGTCTACAGCACCCTGCTATGGGCCGCAAGCCAGGGCAATGCGCTGGACAGCGCGCTGCTGATGCTCGCGTTCGGCCTGGGCACCTGGCCGGTATTGCTGGCGACCGGGCTGGCCGCCGAACGTGTCACCGCGCTGTTGCGCAGGCGCAGCGTGCGCATGGCCGGTGGTTTGCTGGTGGTGCTGTTCGGGCTCTGGACCCTGCCCGGGCCGCACCAGCATTGGCTGATGGGGCATTGACCGGCCCTGTGGCATAGCGCCGCTCCCCGTTGATGCAAATCAACATGCCCACCCCACCCAGCCCCTAGACTCGGCCCACCAGCCAAACCGGGGGACCGCCCGCATGCTCGACGCCATTCGTTGGGACACCGATCTGATTCATCGCTACGACCTGGCGGGGCCGCGCTACACGTCCTACCCCACGGCCGTACAATTCGACAGCCAGGTCGGCACTTTCGACCTGCTCCATGCGCTGCGCGACAGTCGCAAAGCCACCCGGCCGTTGTCGCTGTATGTGCACGTGCCGTTCTGCGCCAATATTTGTTACTACTGCGCCTGCAACAAGGTGATTACCAAGGACCGTGGTCGCGCCCAGGCCTATTTGCAACGCCTGATGCAGGAGATCCAGCAGGTCGCCTGCCATCTCGACCCGAAACAGCCGGTGGAACAACTGCATCTGGGCGGCGGCACGCCGACCTTTCTCAGCCATGACGAATTGCGCCAGGTGATGGCACACCTGCGCCAGCACTTCAATTTGCTCAAGGACGATTCGGGCGACTACGGCATCGAGATCGACCCTCGCGAAGCCGACTGGGCGACCATGGGCCTGCTGCGCGAACTGGGCTTCAACCGCGTCAGCATCGGGTTGCAGGACCTCGACCCCGAAGTGCAACGGGCGGTCAATCGCCTGCAAAGCCTGGAAGAAACCCGCGCGGTGATCGACGCGGCGCGCACCCTGCAATTTCGCTCGATCAATATCGACCTGATCTACGGCCTGCCCAAGCAGTCGCCGCTGAATTTTGCGCGCACCGTAGAAGAAGTCATCCGCCTGCAACCCGACCGCCTGTCGGTATTCAACTACGCACACCTGCCCGAGCGTTTCATGCCCCAGCGGCGGATCAACACCGATGATCTGCCCTCGCCGGCAGAAAAACTGTTGATGCTGCAAACCACCATCGAACAACTGACCCAGGCCGGCTACCGCTATATCGGCATGGACCACTTTGCCCTGCCGGACGACGAACTGGCCATCGCCCAGGAAGAAGGCACCCTGCAGCGCAACTTCCAGGGCTACACCACCCATGGGCACTGCGATCTGATTGGATTGGGCGTATCGGCGATCAGCCAGATCGGCGACCTGTACTGCCAGAACAGCAGTGATCTCAACGGGTACCAGAATGCCTTGGCGGGCGCGCAACTGGCCACCAGCCGTGGCTTGATCTGCACCACGGACGACCGCTTGAGACGGGATGTGATCCAGCAGTTGATCTGCAATTTCAGCCTGGGCTTCGAGGGGATCGAACAGGCGTACAACATCGACTTTCGCGGCTATTTTGCCGAGCTGTGGCCGCAACTGGAGACAATGGCCGGCGACGGCTTGATCGAGTTGGACGCCCAGGGCATTCGCGTACTGCCGGCCGGGCGCTTGTTGGTGCGTTCAGTGTGCATGGTGTTCGATGCCTACCTTGAGCACCAGAATCGCCAGCGTTTCTCGCGGGTGATCTGAGACTGCCTACGCCATCGCCAGGGAGGCGGCCTTCATCGCATCGGGGCCACTGAGCCCCTTCATGGCCTTGCCCAACGCAGTCTGCGCCGTGATGAGGCTCGCGTTCAGCACGGCAATCGCACCCTGCAGGTTATTGACCTTGACCCTGGCCTGCTCCGCAGAAAGCGTGTTATCGGCCATGACAGCGGTCAGTTCGGCCTGTTTTTCTGCAATCTGTTTCTTGATCTCGCGGATCATCTTCAAGACCTGCTGGACCTCGTTGGGCAGGCCGCTTTCCTCGATATCGCTGTTGGATTTTTTCGTGTCTCTGACCGCCTGCAAGGCTGCGCCGGAAAGGGTCACCTTCACACCTTCGTCCGTCTTGGTACTGAGGGGCGAAGAAGTGGCGTCCTTCAGCTCTTTGCCTGCCGCCGCCGACTTCGCTTCTGCCACCTGGTCTTTCGGCTCCGGTAAAGGCAGCGCGCTGAGGCTGGCCGGGCTATTTGCACCGATGGAAATCATGGGTCTGGCTCCGAATTCAAAAGGTATCGTTACTTTGTATCGGCCACGACACACGGACCTTTATAACGCCGAGGCTTTTCGTACACGCTGGCCTCATCTACCCCCAGTGCGTTACCCTTACGTCTTATGTGTGTTTTCCCACAAGGATTTAAGAAATGTCCGAGCCAGTCAAACTGCGCGCTCACAGCCAGGCTCACTGCAAGGATTGCAGCCTGGCCCCCCTCTGCCTGCCACTTTCGCTGAATCTGGAAGACATGGAAGCGCTGGACGACATCGTTAAACGTGGCCGCCCGCTGAAAAAAGGCGAGTTTCTGTTTCGCCAGGGCGACAAGTTCGATTCCGTCTATGCAGTACGCTCGGGCGCATTAAAGACATTCAGCCTCAGCGACGGCGGCGAAGAGCAAATCACCGGCTTCCACTTGCCCAGCGAATTGGTCGGTTTGTCGGGGATGGACACCGAAATGCATCCCGTGTCGGCGCAGGCGCTGGAGACTACATCGGTGTGCGAAATTCCTTTCGAGCGTCTCGATGAGCTGGCCCTGCAACTGCCACAGCTGCGCCGTCAGTTGATGCGCGTCATGAGCCGCGAGATTCGTGACGATCAACAGATGATGCTGCTGTTGTCGAAGAAAACCGCCGACGAGCGCATCGCGACCTTCCTGGTCAACCTGTCGGCGCGCTTTCGCGCCCGTGGTTTTTCGGCCAACCAGTTCCGCCTGAGCATGTCGCGCAATGAAATCGGCAATTACCTGGGCCTTGCGGTGGAAACCGTGTCCCGCGTGTTTACCCGCTTCCAGCAGAACGCATTGATTGCCGCCGAGGGCAAGGAAGTGCATATCCTCGACCCTATCCAACTGTGCGCACTGGCCGGTGGCTCCCTGGAAGGGTAATCCGCGCTCTGCGGCCGAGCGAACCGGCAAGGCCGCAGGTATACTTCGGGTCCGTTTTCCGCCCAGGACCCTTCGACGATGACTTTCGATTCGTTCGACATCAAATCCCTGATTCGCCCCGTCATCGACTTCCCCAAGCCTGGGGTGATCTTCCGTGACATCACGCCGTTGTTCCAGTCGCCCCGCGCCCTGCGCCTGGTCGCCGACAGCTTTGCCCAGCGTTATGTCGAAGCCGACTTCAGCCATATCGGCGCGATGGATGCCCGTGGCTTTCTGATCGGCTCGATTGTCGCGTACCAGCTCAACAAGCCACTGATCCTGTTTCGCAAGCAAGGCAAATTGCCGGCTGACGTGTTGGCCGAGGCCTACCAGACCGAATATGGCGAAGCGCTGCTTGAGGTGCATGCCGACAGCCTGTGCGAAGGTGACTCGGTGTTGATGTTCGATGACTTGATCGCCACCGGTGGCACCCTGATTGCGGCGGCGAACCTGGTGCGACGCATGGGTGCGCAGATCTTTGAAGCGGCGGCGATTATTGATTTGCCGGAGCTGGGTGGGTCGCAGCGGTTGGAGGATATGGGGATTCCCACGTTCTGCCTGACGCAGTTTGGGTTGACCGAGCGGTAGTCGTTGTCAGCACGGGCCTCATCGGGGGCAAGCCCCCTCCCACAGTTTTGACTGTGTTCACAAATCAAATGTGGGAGGGGGCTTGCCCCCGATGGCGGCCTCTGAGCCGACCAGGATGTTGGATCAGATCGAGTACATATCCATTATTTAGGTAACGGCCACTTAGGGTTCCGCCCTGACGGCGGCTCACTTTTGAAAAGCGCAAAAGTAAGCAAAACGCTCT
>NZ_JAFLXH010000064.1:0-17386 GCF_019891515.1 Pseudomonas sp. Wu6
AGCGAGGTGCCGAGTGGTGGGGCAAGAGCGTTTTGCTTACTTTTGCGCTTTTCAAAAGTGAGCCGCTGTAAAAGCGGAACCCTAAGCAGCCGTTACCGCAGAAACGGATATGTACTCGGTCTGATCCAGCATCTTGGTCGGCCCTATGGTCGCCATCGGGGGCAAGCCCCCTCCCACATTGATCTCCATCGTCCCAACTGGCTTTTTCCAACCGGAACAAGCTGTTACTGTACCGATCATAAAGCCCAAGCCGCCCGGATCGGATCTCTGACTTGAAGCGTCCCCTCCTTCTACTAATAAGTCTGGCCTTGAGCTTTGCGGCGAACGCGACGATTACCGAGAGCCACGGTTACGCGCAGTTCGGCACGCTCAAGTACCCGGCCAAATTCACCCATTACGATTGGGTAAACCCTGCAGCGCCCAAAGGCGGCACACTGCGGGTAATGGCCTTTGGCACGTTCGACACCCTCAACCCCTACACCTTCAAGGGCTCCAGCCCGGTTTCCACCCCCAACTTCCTGCAGTACGGCGTCAACGAGCTCAACGAGCCGCTGATGGTCGGCACCGGCCAGTACGCGCCGTCCGGTGACGAGCCGACTTCCAGCTACGGCCTGATTGCCCAATCGGTGGAATACAGCGAAGACCGCAGCTGGGTGGTGTTCAACCTGCGCCACGAGGCGCGTTTTCACGACGGCACGCCGATTACCGCCGATGACGTGGCATTTTCCTATCGCACCCTGTTGACCGAAGGCCACCCGCAGTACCGTACCAACCTGCAGGAAGTGGCGCGGGTCGATGTGCTCAATCGCCATCGCATCCGCTTTGTATTCAAGCGCGCCGGCAACCCGCTGCTGATCCTGCGCCTGGGCGAGTTGCCCGTGCTGCCCCAGCATTACTGGAAGCATCGCGACTTCAAGGCCACCACCTTCGAACCGCCACTGGGCAGCGGGCCGTATCGCATCAGCAAGGTTACTCCTGGTCGCCAGCTGGTGTTCGAACGGGTCAAGGATTACTGGGGCAAGGACCTGCCGGTCAACCAGGGGTTGTATAACTACAACAAGGTCGAGGTGGAGTTCTACCGCGACAGCGACGTCGCCTTTGAAGCCTTCAAGGCGGGCGAATTCGACATTTATATCGAGCACCAGGCAAAAAACTGGACCACCGGCTACAACTTCCCGGCAGTGAATCGCGGTGAGGTCATCAAGGCGCAGATCGCCCACCGGATTCCCACCCAGAGCCAGGGCCTGTTCATCAACAGCCGGCGACCGGCCTTCAGCCAGACCAGGGTGCGCGAAGCCCTGGGGTTGATGTTCGACTTCGAATGGACCAACCGCACCCTGTTCAGCAGCGCCTACAAGCGCGCCTTGAGCTATTACCCCAACAGCGAGTTCTCGGCCACGGGCGTGCCGGTCGGGCACGAGTGGCTGATGCTTTCGCCCTACCGCGAGCAACTGCCGGCCAACCTGTTGACCCAGGCCTTCAGCCTGCCGCAGACCGACGGTCGCGGCATCCCGCGTGAAACCCTGCGCCGTGCCCTGGCCCTGCTTGGCGAGGCCGGATGGAAGCTGTCCGGCCAACGCCTGCTGAACAAGGACGGGCAACCGCTGCGCCTGGAAATCCTGCTGGTCAATCCGAACCTGGAGCGCATCCTGCAGCCCTATGTCGAGAACCTGACCAGTATCGGCATCGACGCGCGCCTGCGCACCGTTGACCGCGCACAGTACAAGCAGCGCCTGGATCAGTTCGACTTCGACATGGTCCTGGTCACCCTCAACCAGACCCTCAGCCCAGGGCTGGAACAATGGCAGTATTTTCATTCCAGCCAGGCCACCATCAAGGGCAGCAAGAATTACGCGGGCATCGCCAACCCCGTGGTCGATCACCTGCTCGAACAACTGCTCGCGGCACAGACCCGCGAAGAACAACTGGCTGCCGGTCGCGCCCTGGACCGGGTGCTGCTCTGGCAGCACTACAGCATTCCCAACTGGTACCTCAACTATCATCGCCTGGCGTACCGCAATCGGTTCGCCTTTGTCACCACGCCGCCCTACAGCCTGGGCTTGAGCGCGTGGTGGCTGAAAGCTTCGGAGAAAGCCCAATGATGTCCTTGCGCAGTACTGTATTGGCCGGCCTGTTGCTGTGCGGCGCGGCCCAGGCCGCCCCGCAACATGCGTTGACGCTCTATAACGAGCCCCCCAAGTACCCCGCCGACTTCAAGCATTTCGACTACGTGAATCCCGACGCCCCCAAAGGCGGTACCTTCCGCGAATCGGCCATGGGTGGCTTCGACAGTCTCAACCCGTATATCAGCAAGGGCGTGCCCGCGGACAATCTGACGCTGATCTACGACACGCTGGCGATGCAGAGCCTGGACGAGCCCATTACCGAATACGGCCTGGTGGCCGGAAAAATCGAGAAGGCCCCCGACAACAGCTGGGTGCGCTTCTACCTGCGCCCCGAGGCACGCTTCCATGACGGCCACCCGATCCGCGCCGAAGACGTAGTGTTCACCTTCCAGACTCTGATCAAGGACGGCACCCCGCTCTACCGCACCTACTACGCCGACGTGGATGAAGTGGTCGCCGAAGACCCGCTGCGGGTGCTGTTCAAATTCAAGCGCACCAACAACCGCGAGCTGCCACTGATCCTCGGGCAATTGCCGGTGCTGCCCAAGCACTGGTGGGCCAACCGCGACTTTTCCAAAGGCAATCTGGAAATACCGCTGGGCAGTGGCCCGTACAAGGTGGCCGAGGTCAAGGCCGGGCGCATGATTCGCTACGAGCGGGTCAAGGACTACTGGGCCAGGGACCTGCCGGTGGCCAAGGGTTTCTATAACTTCGATAACCGCATCACCGATTATTACCGCGACAGCACGGTGTCCCTGGAAGCCCTGAAAGCCGGGCAGTTCGACTATTGGCTGGAGTTCAGCGCGAAAAACTGGGCCAACGCCTACAACATTCCGGCCGTGGCCCAGGGTCGTTTGATCAAGGAAGAAATCCCCAACGGCAACCCCACCGGCATGCAGGGTTTCGTGTTCAACACGCGTAAACCGATGTTCCAGGACGTTCGGGTACGCAAGGCCATCAGCCTGTTGCTGGATTTCGAATGGAGCAACAAACAGCTGTTCAACGGCGCCTACACGCGCACCCGCAGTTACTTCGAGAACTCGGAAATGGCCGCCACCGGCCTGCCCGGCCCGGATGAACTGGCCATTCTCGAACCGCTGCGCGACAAGATCCCCGCCGAGGTCTTCACCCAGGCGTTCGAACCGCCCAAAACCGACGGCAGCGGCATGATCCGCGCGCAGCAGCGCCAGGCGTACCAGTTGCTGCAGGAAGCCGGCTGGAAGATCGTCGATGACAAGATGGTCGACACCACCGGCAAACCGGTGACCATCGAATTCCTGCTGGCCCAGACCGAGTTCGAGCGCATCCTGTTGCCGTTCAAGCGCAACCTGGCCGACCTGGGTATCGACCTGGTGATTCGCCGGGTCGACGTGTCGCAGTTCATCAACCGCCTGCGCTCAAGGGATTTCGACATGCTGGTCGGCAGCTTTCCGCAATCCACTTCGCCGGGTAATGAGCAGCGTGAGTTCTGGAAGTCGTCCAGCGCCGACAAACCGGGCAGCCGCAACTACATGGGGCTCAAGGACCCCGCCGTCGATCAGTTGGTCGAGCAGCTGATCGACGCCGACTCGCGCAAAAGCCTGATCGCCCACGCCAGGGCACTGGACCGCGTGCTGCAGTTTGGCTACTACGTGATTCCCAACTGGCACATCAAGACCTTCCGTGTGGCGTATTGGGACCACCTCGGCCACCCGAAAGTCTCACCGCGCTATGACGTCGGCACCGCCACCTGGTGGGCCAAACCCGACGTCAAACCGGCGGTTCCCCTGGACACCACGCAAAGCGCCGAAGCGGCGAGCGGAGGCGATTGAATGCTGGCCTATATTGTTCGTCGCCTGTTGCTGATCATCCCCACGCTGTTCGGGATCCTGCTGATCAACTTCGTCATCATCCAGGCCGCCCCGGGCGGTCCGGTGGAGCAGATGATCGCCAAGCTCGAAGGCTTTGACGGTGCCACCAGCCGCATTGCCGGTGGCGGCGCCGAGGTTTCGGTGGCCGGCTCCAGCAGCTACCGTGGCGCCCAGGGCCTGGACCCGGCGCTGATCAAGGAAATCGAGAAAATGTACGGTTTCGACAAGTCGGCACCGGAACGCTTGTGGATCATGGTCAAGAACTACGCCCGGCTGGACTTCGGCGACAGCTTCTTCCGTGACGCCAAGGTCATCGACCTGATCAAGGAGAAGATGCCGGTGTCGATTTCCCTCGGGTTGTGGAGCACCCTGATCATGTACCTGGTGTCGATCCCCCTGGGCATCGCCAAGGCCACGCGTCACGGCAGCCACTTCGATGTGTGGACCAGCTCGGCAATCATCGTCGGCTATGCGATCCCGGCGTTCCTGTTCGCCATCCTGCTGATCGTGGTGTTTGCCGGCGGCAGTTACCTGGACTGGTTCCCCTTGCGCGGGCTCACGTCGAACAACTTCGACGAATTGAGTTGGAGCGGCAAAATTCTCGATTACTTCTGGCACCTGGCCCTGCCCGTGACCGCCCTGGTGATCGGCAACTTCGCCACCATGACCCTGCTGACCAAGAACAGCTTTCTCGACGAGATCAACAAACAGTACGTGGTCACCGCCAAGGCCAAGGGCCTGACCAACCACCGCGTGCTCTACGGCCATGTGTTTCGCAACGCGATGCTGCTGGTGATCGCCGGTTTCCCCTCGGCCTTTATCGGTATCTTCTTTACCGGCTCGTTGCTGGTGGAAGTGATCTTCTCCCTCGATGGCCTGGGCCTGATGAGCTTTGAAGCGGCGATCAACCGCGACTATCCGGTGGTGTTCGGTACGCTGTTTATCTTTACCCTGCTGGGGCTGATCGTGAAACTGATCGGCGACCTCACCTACACCCTGGTCGATCCGCGGATCGACTTCGCCAGCCGGGAGCATTGAGATGAACCTGTCCCCCCTCAATCGCCGCCGGTTCGAGCGGTTCAAGGCGAACAAGCGTGGCTGGTGGTCGCTGTGGCTGTTCCTGATCCTGTTCGTGCTGAGCCTGGGCGCCGAATTGATTGCCAACGACAAGCCCCTGGCCGTGCACTTTGACGGCGACTGGTATTTCCCGGCGCTCAAGCGCTACCCGGAAACCACCTTCGGCGGCGAGTTCCCCCTGGAAGCCAACTACAAGAGCCCGTATATCCAGGAACTGCTCAAGGCCAAGGATGCCTGGACCTTGTGGGCACCGATCCCGTTCAGCTACCAGAGCATCAACTACGACCTGAAAGTGCCGGCCCCCGCGCCGCCGTCGAGCGTCAACCTGCTGGGCACCGATGACCAGGGCCGCGATGTCCTGGCGCGGGTCATCTACGGGTTTCGCGTATCGGTGCTGTTCGCGTTGACGCTGACCGTGCTCAGCTCGATCATCGGCGTGATCGCCGGCGCCCTGCAGGGTTTCTATGGCGGCTGGGTGGACCTGGCTGGGCAACGCTTCCTGGAGATCTGGTCCGGGTTGCCGGTGCTGTACCTGCTGATCATTCTCGCCAGCTTCGTGCAGCCCAACTTCTGGTGGCTGCTGGGCATCATGCTGTTGTTCTCGTGGATGAGCCTGGTGGACGTGGTGCGTGCCGAGTTCCTGCGCGGGCGCAACCTCGAATACGTGCGCGCGGCCCGCGCGCTGGGCATGCAGAACGGCGCGATCATGTTCCGCCATATCCTGCCCAATGCGATGGTCTCGACCATGACGTTCATGCCGTTCATCCTCACCGGCGCCATCGGCACCCTCACCGCCCTGGACTTCCTGGGTTTCGGCCTGCCGGCCGGCTCACCGTCACTGGGCGAACTGGTGGCCCAGGGCAAATCCAACCTGCAGGCGCCGTGGCTGGGCATGAGCGCGTTCGCCGTGCTGGCGATCATGTTGAGCCTGCTGGTGTTTATCGGCGAGTCCGCTCGCGACGCCTTCGACCCGAGGAAATGAGATGAATCAGGACAATCTGATCGAAATCCGCGACCTCAGTGTCGAGTTCGTCACGGGCGAGCATCAGCATCGCGTGGTCAATCACGTCAGCTTCGATATCAAACGCGGCGAAACCCTGGCCCTGGTCGGCGAAAGCGGCTCGGGCAAATCGGTGACGGCGCATTCGATCCTGCGCCTCTTGCCCTACCCTCTGGCCCGGCACCCCTCCGGTACCATCAACTACGCCGGGCAAGACCTGCTGACGCTCAAGGAAAAGACCCTGCGGCACATTCGCGGCAACCGCATCGCGATGATCTTCCAGGAGCCGATGACCTCGTTGAACCCGCTGCACTGCATCGAAAAACAGATCAATGAAGTGCTCGGCCTGCACAAGGGCCTCACCGGCAAGGTCGCCACCCGGCGCACCCTGGAACTGCTGGAACTGGTGGGCATTCCCGAACCGCACAAACGCCTCAAGGCGCTGCCCCACGAACTCTCCGGAGGCCAGCGTCAGCGCGTGATGATCGCCATGGCCCTGGCCAACGAGCCGGAACTGCTGATTGCCGATGAGCCGACCACGGCCCTCGACGTGACGGTGCAATTGAAAATCCTGGAACTGCTCAAGGAACTGCAGGCGCGCCTGGGCATGGCGTTGCTGTTGATCAGCCACGACCTGAACCTGGTCCGCCGGATCGCTCACCGTGTGTGCGTGATGCAACAGGGCTGCATCGTCGAACAGGCCGACTGCGAGACGCTGTTCCAGGCGCCGCAACACCCTTACACCCAGGAACTGCTGGCGGCCGAGCCCAGTGGCGGGCCGGCCGGCAACGCCGTGGGGCCAACGCTGCTGGAAGTGGACGACCTGAAAGTCTGGTTCCCGATCAAAAAAGGCTTTTTGCGCAACACCGTCGATTACGTCAAGGCCGTGGACGGCATCAACTTCAGCCTGCCCCAGGGGCAGACCCTGGGCATCGTCGGCGAAAGCGGCTCGGGCAAATCCACCTTGGGCCTGGCGATCCTGCGCTTGATTGGCAGCCAGGGCGGGATTCGCTTCGAAGGCCAGCAGCTTGATCGCCTCACCCAGCAACAGGTACGCCCGCTGCGCCGGGAAATGCAGGTGGTGTTCCAGGACCCCTTCGGCAGCCTGAGCCCGCGCATGTGCGTCAGCGAGATCGTCGGCGAAGGGTTGCGCATTCACAAGATGGGCACGCCGGCCGAGCAGGAAGCCGCGATCATCGCCGCGCTCAAGGAGGTCGGCCTGGACCCGCAATCGCGGCATCGCTACCCCCATGAGTTTTCCGGTGGCCAGCGCCAGCGCATCGCCATTGCCCGCGCCCTGGTGCTCAAGCCGCGCCTGATCCTGCTGGACGAACCGACGTCGGCGCTGGACCGTACGGTGCAACGCCAGGTGGTGGAACTGCTGCGCAGCTTGCAGGCCAAGTACAACCTGACGTACCTGTTCATCAGCCATGACCTGGCGGTGGTCAAGGCGCTGAGTCATCAGTTGATGGTGGTCAAGCAGGGCCAGGTCGTGGAGCAAGGGGATGCCGCGACGATTTTCGCCAACCCGCAACATGCCTATACTCGGCAATTGCTGGAAGCGGCCTTTCTGGTGCCCGCATAACAGGCAGGAGCCCTCGCCATGTCGTTGAACAGCCCCGCTCACCCTGCGCACTCGCCGCGTTTCTGGCGCGACGAGCGTCTGCCGTTCATCGAGGCGCGCACCATTGCCGATGGGCGCAAGGTCACCTACACCCGCCACGCCCATGAGCATTTTTCCATTGGCGCTATCACCGCCGGGCGCAGCTATTACCACTATGGCGAACAGACCTTCGTGATCAGCGCCGGCACCGTGGTGTTGATGAACCCCGGCGACGTGCATGCGTGCAATCCCATCGAAAACGAGCATTGGTCCTACCATATGCTCTACCTCGACACGCCCTGGCTGACCGACCTGCAGCATCAGTTGGGTTTCAGCACCGACCAGGGTTACCGTGCGTTCAACACGCCCCATACGCGGGACACCGCGTTGTACAACGGCTTGCTGGCGCTGTACCGGCTGTTGGTGGATGAACGGGCCGAACTGCTGCACAAGCAGAGCGCGCTGGTGGGCTACTTCAGCGAAGTGCAGCAACGCCTGAACCCTTCCCTCACCCCCATGCGCGAGGTCAATCACAAGCTGGAGCGGGCCGCCGACTACATCCGTGAACACTGTACCGAGGCCTTGAAGCTCGAGGACATTTGCCTCGCGGCCGAGCTGTCGCCGTCCTACCTGATCCGCGCCTTCAAGCACTATTACGGGCTGACGCCCCATGCGTTCCTGGTCAACCACCGCATCCAGTTCGCCCGCACTCAACTGCGCAATGGCGCGCTGATCGCCGATGTCGCCCTGGCCGCAGGCTTTGCCGACCAGGCGCATTTCCAGCGTGCGTTCAAGCAGCATTTCGCCGCCACGCCCGGGCAATACCGCGAAACGCTCAAGCCATCAGCAAATAACCCACACTGGCCACCAGCAACGCGGCCATGGAGCGGTTGAAGACTCTGACCCCCTTGGGATTGTGCAGGTAGCGCCGCAGAAAGGTTCCGGCGTAGGCCCAGCACGCCACCGACAGGTAGCAGATCACCAGATAGAGGCTGGCAAACAGCCAGACTTGCCTGGCCTCGCCGTCCGCCGCAAACAACCCCATCCCCGCCACACAGGCCAGCCAGGCTTTGGGGTTGAGCCACTGCATGATCGCGCCATACAGCATCGAGGGCGCAGTGGCGGCGCCATCGGCGTGCAACTGCCCATCATCCACGGCAAGCTTCCAGGCCATGTACAACAAGAATGCCACGCCGCCCCATTGGATCAGTTGGGTCAGGATCGGCCAGCGCAGCAGCACTTCGTGCAAGCCCAGGCCGATCAACACCAGCAGCAATGTGAAGCCGACAGCCGCGCCAAGCACGTGCTTCTGGCTCGCGGCAAACCCGAAGCGCGCGCCGGCACTCAAGGCGACCACATTGACCGGTCCCGGCGTGATGGACGTGGCCAGGGCGAAGGCGGCCATGGAAAGAGTCAAGCTCATTGCAGCTCCTTATGTGATGCCAAACGAAGTCGGGTTCACGATAAGGGGATAGACGTTCAGCGTATTGAACAAAATGACCTTTTTGCCTCGTAGCGCCGCGCCCTCGGCGACAGTGACATGAAATTAACGCGTCAAGCGTCTCGCACCTTTTCAGGTTACGGAAGATACTGTGCGTCGAACCGATTGGGAATGACTGAATGAGAAACGACACCCGGCTTTCGCGCATGCTGCACGTATTGATCCATATGGGACGCCATGAAGAACGAGCCACGTCGCAGACCATTGCCCGGATGCTGGGCACTAACCCTGTGGTGGTGCGGCGCACGCTCGGCCTGCTCAAGGAAAAGGGCTACGTATGCTCGGAAAAGGGTCACCAGGGGGGTTGGACCCTGGGCAAGCCCTTGAGTGAAATCACCTTGCTGGAGATTCACAATGCCCTGGGTACGCCGTCGATCTTTGCCATCGGCCTGTCCACCGATCACCCCCAATGCCTGGTCGAACAGGCCGTCAACGCGGCATTGACGGACGCCTTCGCCCAGGCCCAGGCCGTGCTTTTGAAGCGCCTGGGCGACGTGACCCTTGCGCAGTTGGCAGACGATTTCGATGAGCGCTATCGGGTGGCGATGCAGCCATGAAAAACGCCGCAGCCCTTGATCTGGCTCAACACTGCTCAGCGCTGGGCGGGGATGCGGATATCGCCATCCCGGCACTGGCTTTTCACACTGCGTGGGCAGCCGGCGAAGGCCAGGTCCTTGGTCAGGCATACCCGCACCTCAGACAACACCTTGCCTTTGCAGATGACGGCCATGCCGTGGTTGCCCATGCGCGGGTTGCTGTCGCGAAACAATGCCTCGATCTCGCCGGACGACAACGACGGTGGCGTGTTGAACGGCTGCAGTTGTTGCGGAATGACCACCGCGCCCAACGCCGTGTCGGACTTTTCCAAATACTCCATCGGCTCAAGCCCGCTGCAGGTCCCATGTTTGGCCCATTCGTGCTTGAGCAACGCACGCGAAGGGAACAGCGTGGCGCCTTTTTCCAGCGCTTCATCGCTCAACCGCGATTGCGTCGCGCAGGACGCCGGCCACCCGCCTTTGGCATATTGCGGCCACAGTCCATGCAGTACAAAGCCGTAGCCTTTGCCCGAACATTGCTCATTGTTCGGGTGCGTCAGGCAAAACGTCGGCGACCATGACAGCGACAACACATAAAAATCAAATTCCCCCGCCTGCCCCTGACTGCGCGGCGCCGCCGTCGCGCCAGTCACGATCAACAGCCACAACAGCATCCAGTATTTCATCGCGATATCCTTCCAAAAAAATGAAGCATCACGCTATCGCGATGACTAAGGGTGTTGGGAGTAACGTTGTAGCACCTTGTCCAGGATGCGATCGGTCTTCAACGCCTCGATCGCCAGCGAAGGGTGTTTGGCATCGCCCCGGATATGGGCATTCATCGCCAGGACGTGGTGCCATTGGATATGCGCATGGCACGGCACCTCCAGCACCTCGTCGGTCTCCCCTTCGAGGCGCAGCGGCTGGTCTTCGAATACCGCAAACGTGATGCGCCCACGGCTGCCGATCAGCTCGACCCGGTCTTCGCGGCGGTCAGCGACAAAGTTCCAGCAGCCCATGCCCAATGCGCCACTGGCGAAGGTCCAGCAGGCCGTCACTGCGTCCTCCGCCGCATAGCGTCCGGCCTGCCGCGCGGTAAAGCCCGAGACTTCGACGATATCGCCCGCCAGGTACTGGAACAGGTCGAAGCCGTGGCTGGCCAGGTCGGCAAAGTAACCACCGCCGGCAATCGCAGGATCCGTGCGCCAGTTGGCCGGGTGGGTGTCTGCCGGCGCTGCGGGCTTGCACAGGGTCCAGATCAGGTGGCGCAACTCGCCGATACGGCCTTCCTGCAACCAGGTGCGCACCTGCTGGAAGCGCGGCAATGA
This sequence comes from Pseudomonas sp. Wu6, assembly GCF_019891515.1. Classification (NCBI taxonomy): domain Bacteria; kingdom Pseudomonadati; phylum Pseudomonadota; class Gammaproteobacteria; order Pseudomonadales; family Pseudomonadaceae; genus Pseudomonas; species Pseudomonas sp. Wu6. The sequence goes on from NZ_JAFLXH010000064.1 coordinate 11,022, forward strand.
GCGCCGATAGTAGGAGACGAACAGATGCAACCCGGCGCGCTCGAAGGTGCGCTGCATCAGCGCACTTTGTTCGGCGTTCAACGCCATGGGCTTTTCGACGCAGCAATGCTTGCCCGCCGCCGCCACCATCAAGCTGTACTCAAGGTGGCTGTCGGGTGGCGTGGCGATGTACACCGCGTCCACCTCGGGGTCGTCGATCAGGGCTTGGGCATCGGTGTAGAAGCGGGCAATGCCATGGCGTGTAGCATAATCGCGCACGGCTTCCTCACGGCGTCCCATCACGGCCACCAGGGCCGAACCTGGCGCTTTGTAGAAAGCCGGTCCACTCTTCAGTTCGGTCACACTGCCACAGCCGATCATGCCCCAACGTACGGTGCTCATCTGCTCTCCTCGTTCGTTCAAGTCAGTCGGGCAGTATCCACATACACGACCCGACGCGCCATAACCACTTAGCATGACAATTGCATTACACTTTTATGACAACTATCCCGTAGCAGGTATAAACGATGAAAATACGGGCCACCGTCATCTGCGAACACGAAGGGCACATCCTCTTTGTGCGCAAGGCCAGATCGAAATGGGCATTGCCGGGCGGCAAGGTAGAGCGTGGTGAACGCCCGGTAGGCGCGGCGCAACGCGAGCTGGAAGAAGAGACGGGGTTGAACGTGGACGGCTTGCTGTACCTGCAGGAGCTCATGGCCCGCGACACCGTGCATCATGTGTTTGAAGCGTCGGTCGTGAATATCGACGAGGCACGGCCGTGCAACGAGATCGTCGAATGCCAGTGGTACGCCTACGGCACCCTCGACGAATTGGACACTACCGACGCCACCCGACACATCGTCAAGTCCTTTCTGCGCCGCCTCTGATACGGCGCTCTGACGGGCGAGTTGTGTCGGCACAGGGGGGCGAAGATCAAATTCCGGGCAAAAAAAATCCCAAGTAGCTGATGGAAACTTGGGATTTAAAAATGCATAAACCGTGGGAGGTGAACGCCCGGCTATAGTAGCGACTGCAAAATCGGCTCACAAGATTATTTTATTCCTTTCGTCGGATTAAACCGTTGTAAGTCATTCAATAACCACATGTTTTTTAAGGTGAGAGGCCTGTTTTTGCCACTTTTTGGTGCAAGTTAGCGAGCGATACCGAACTTAATCCATCTTATAAAATAAGGTTATTACTTATTCCACTTTTACGCGGTTTAAAAACTCTACGTTCAATTGCCTGCATGCCTGGCCAAGTTCGACATGGGTTGAGGCGTTCGCACCGGCGACCCGCTTCAGACGAACGCACAACGCCAACTGCTCGGCGGCGGCTTCACGCTGGCGGTCCGCCTCGGCATTGAGTTGTACAAAATAGAACCCCAGCAGCGCCGCAACCCCCAGCACGCCCACCACGAAGTTGCGCAAGCTGTTGGCTGACTGGGAGACCGAAGCGCTCATGAGTCAGCGCGCCCTGCGCTTTTCGTAACGGACGTCGTCACCGTCTGCAACGCCAGCGTTCAGCCAACCCAGGCGCTGATAGAACCCGTTGGCGCGGATCTCATCGCGGCCATCGGTGATGAGGTACAGGCGGTCGTGATGTTCGAACAATGCCGCCTCGGCTTCGGCCATCAACTGCCGGCCCAGCCCAAGGTTCTCGTGCGTGGGCAACACGAACATCGCGAACACCTCGCCAGCCTCCAGATCGACCATGGAAAAGGCCGCCGCCTGGCCGTCCACTTCCGCGACCCAGGCGCACGGGGCTGTGCGCAGAGTGTCGGTCAGTGCCTGCGGTGTGATCCCCAGGTCAGCCATCTGTTCGACACTCAGGTGGTTTTGCACCACAGACGTACGGATTGTAATGAGCGTGTCGACGTCATCGACGGTCGCCGCTCGAATAAGCACATGCATACACGCCTCCCGATCAAGGAGGTGATTGTATGCAAATACTTACACGGCATTTGTCGTGGATTTGTAAACCGCTGCGCAGGAACCTGCGACAGGCGCTTATTTGCGCGCCACTTTATAGCGCAGGCAATCCTGGTAGAAACTCTGGCGAATCGCCTCGGGCTTGAGCCGTGAGCGGCTGTCATAGGTCTGCTCGGTAATGCCCATGGCCATCATGCGCATCCACGATTTGTTGAACTTGAGGGTCTGGATCTTCTGCCGCGCGGCGTACAGCGACACCCCCGAGAGCTTCAATTCCTGGGCCCTGGCGGCTGTGCCCGCGCCCCAGCTGCACATATATTTGTCGCCCTCGCGCAGCTCTCGTGCCTGCACGGCTGCCGCGCCGCCGGCCAGTGAACAAGCAACCAGCATGATTCCCACAGTGCGCATTGGCTTCCTCACCTAACCACCTGAAATAAAAGCGATTCTGGCGAGAATTTTGTTACAGAGGGGCCATCAGATTGCCTTATCTCAGGCCCATGCCACTACCAACAGGCCAGCGCCCAGCACCAGGCACAGCGGCGAATAAAAATAGGTGTCCAGCCTGGCGAACCTTGAGCCCACCACCTTTTTGAAGAACCCCACCAACTCCGAATCGCCGATTGCCCTGGCAAACATCACCACGGCAATCGCACTGATCCCCCATTGCAGCGCCCCATGGGACACCGGCGAAAAATACAGTCCGGCACGCAGGCAGACCAGCAGCGCAATCGCCACCAATCCCAGCGCCACCAGGAACGTACCCATCGCCGAAGGCTTGAAAGCCGGCCTTGGCCCGCCGGCGAATTCGCCGGGTAATTGCGGTATGGCGGCCAGGCTGCCGAATTTTCCGCCGGCGGCCCAGTACAAATGCACCATGCTGATGCAGGTGAAAATCCCGACGATCCAGCGCGCAACGACGAAGCTCATGGCGGGCGTCCCCAGAAATGGTGGGAATGAGCATAGACGCCCTGATATTTTTTGCAGGTATTTCGTCGGCAGCTGATGTTAAAGTGCCGCCCCATGAAACTTGCCCGAACCGACCGCTCGCTCATTGCCTGGATGCTGTATGGCTGCGTCCTGTTCAATGTGTTCGCCTGCAGCATCGGGCACGGGCAAATGGTCGGGATGCAGCTCAACGGCATCAGCGGTCAGTTCTGTACGGTCGACCCGCGCACCCAGGCGCCCGTGCAATCAAACTCTACCGATGAGAGCCTGCCAACATTGTCCAAGGCGTTCGGTTGCCCCCTGTGCTCCACCGGCGGCATGGGCCCTGCGCTCAGCAGTCACCTGAATGTAGCGGTGTTGCCACAGCCGCACGCCCCGCCTGCGGCCGTGGTACTTGCCGCCGACATCCCCGCCCGTCTCACCTGGCCCACGGCCCACCCGCGCGCGCCGCCCGCCTTCGCCTGATCCCTGCGCTGTCCCTCTGCACTGCCCCTGTTTCCATGCGGAAATACGCGCGGTCGTGTGTTGTTTTCACGCCAAGTTTTCAGGATTCAACCATGAAACATTTACCCTTGCTGGCGGGCCTGTGCGGCTGCCTGCCTGTTTGCGCCCCAGCCCTTGAGCTGACCCCGACCACCATCGAAGGCGAGCAAACCGTCGATCCCGGCCTGGCCCTGGATCAACCCAGCGGCATGGCGTCGCGGCTGGGATTGAGCATGCGCGAAACCCCGGCGTCGGTGGCCATTGCCACGCGCAACGACATCGAGCGCCATGGCGCCAAGACCTTTCGCGATGCGGCCAATACCCTACCCGGCGTCAACGCCAGCGCGCCACCGGGCTTTGGCGGGTTCGTCTCATACCGTGGGTTCACCAGCAGCCAGATCACCCAGATGTTCAACGGTATCAACGTCGCCACCGGCCTGGCGCGGCCGGTGGACGCGTGGATCTACGACCGTGTCGAACTGGTCGGCGGTCCCTCCTCCCTGATCAATGGCGCAGGCTCCGTAGGCGGTTCGCTGAACTACGTGACCAGGCTGGCCAGCCGTGAGGAACACGCCGTCGAAGGCCAGTTGACCTATGGCAGCCATGACACCGCCGGCCTGGCGTTGGGCCTGAACCATGCGCTCACCGAGCCCGGCGCCGAGGTGCAGCATTACGCACGCCTGGATGTGAGCCGCAACACCCAGCACAGCTACATCGACCGCGACCAGCGCGAGGCCTGGAGCGTGGCGTTTTCCCTGCTCAGCGACCTGACCCCGGACCTGTCCCACACCCTGGCGCTGGAATATCAGGACGAGCACGAAGACAGCCCCTACTGGGGCACCCCGGTGCTCAACCCCAAGGCCGGCGAGCTGAAGATCGACCGGCACAACCGCTTCAACAACTACAACGTCGCGGACGGTCGCTATGAGCAGCGCACACGCTGGGCACGCTCGATCATTGACTACCGGATCAACGACAGCACCACCCTGAAAAACACCCTCTACCACCTCGACAGCCAGCGCGATTACCGCAACCTGGAAACCTACCAGTACAACGCCGACAACAGCGCGGTGAACCGCTCCACCGCCTATCAGGTGCGGCATCAGGGTGAGCAGAACGGCAACCAGTTCGAGCTGCGCCATGAGGACGCCGTCTTCGGCCTGGCCACCACCTGGTCCGCAGGCTTCGAATACAAGGTCAACAGCACCACCAACAGCCCGTTGAACGTGCCGGGCAACAGCACCGTCGAGCCGAACGGCTATCAGCCCGGCCATTTCTACGACATACCGGGCACCCGACCCGGTTTTGTCAAAGACAAGACCAGTGCAGTGACTACAAAAGCGCTGTTCGTGGAAAACCGCCTGGGCTTGACCGACACCTTGTCGCTGCTCACCGGCCTGCGCTACGACGCCATCGACCTGGACGTGACCAACCACAGGACGGTGACAGCCGCCAACCCCAGGCACCTCCAGCGCAGTTGGGAACCGGTGACCGGGCGCGTGGGTTTGACCTACCAGTTCATGCCCTCCGCCAACGTCTACGTGCAATACAGCACCGCCGCCGAACAGCCGAGCACCACGACTCAGGTGTTCGACGTATCGACCGGCAAGCAATGGGAAATAGGCAGCAAGTTCGACTACCTCGAAGGCCGTGGCGCCGCCACGCTTGCCGTGTACAGGATCGAGCGCAAGGACTTTGCGGTAACCGACCCACTGGACCCCACCCGCAGCATTCCCGTGGGTGCGCAGTCATCCAGGGGCATCGAACTGGCCAGTTCGCTGCGCATCACCCCCCGATTGCTGGCTGAAGGCAACATCGCCTGGGTCGACGCGCAATACGACGACTTCAACGAGAAAACCGCCAGCGGCTCCGTGGTGTCGCGTCAAGGCAATACACCGACCAACGTGCCCAAGCGCGTGGGCAATCTATGGCTGACCTATGACTTTTCAGAAAATTGGCAAGGCGGCGTCGACGCGCGCCATGTCGCCCAGGTGTATGCCGACAATGCCAACACCCAGACGGTACCGGCCTACACGCTGTTTGGCAGTTTTCTGCGCTATAAAGTGGACACACATACCTCGATAACCGGCCGGGTGCGCAACCTGACCAATGAGGTGTATGCCGAATTCGCCCACGTATCACCGGCGTATTACCTCGGCTCACCGCGAACGTTCGAGGTGGCTGTACAAACCCGATTCTAACGCTGGAATACAAACAATGTGGGAGGGGGCTTGCCCCCGATTGCAGTGTGTCAGCTTGCACATCAGTGTCTGGCTGACTGCTATCGGAGCATAGGTAACTACACAACTTTCCAGACCGTAGCAGCCAACGGTAACCACGATGCGAAGCGAGTCGCTCTTGATCTTAGGCGCCCCGCTAAACCACCCTGGCCGAACGCAGGCTTGAATCCGTGGGTCGCAGTCAGGGCGGAACCCTAAGGAGCCGTTACCGTACTCGGTCTGATCCAGCATCCTGGTCGGCTCTGAGGCCGCCATCGGGGGCAAGCCCCCTCCCACATTTGGATTGCAGTGCAACAGTCAGATAGCTATTGGCTGTCTGGCCGTCATGGGAGCAAGCCTCCACATTTGGATTGCAGTGCATCAGTCAGATAGCTATAGGCTGTCCGACCGTCATGGGAGCACGCGCAAAAAATGTGGGAGGGGGCTTGCCCCCGATTGCAGTGTGTCAGCTTGCACATCGGTATCTGGCTGACTGCAATCGGAGCATAGGTATCTACACAACGTTCCAGACCGTAGCAGCCAACGGTAACCACGATGCGAAGCGAGTCGCTCTTGATCTTGATCTGCTTGTGATCTCAGGCGCCCCGTTAAACCACGCTGGCCGAACGCAGGCTTGAATCCGTGGGTAACCCGGCAGGACGCCGGGTTAGCCGCACTGGGCCAGGGACGGCCCATTGCGGCGGCCCACGGATTCAAGCCTGCGTTCGGGCACACCGAGCCTGGGCGAGGTGCCGAGTGGTGGGGCAAGAGCGTTTTGCTTACTTTTGCGCTTTTCAAAAGTGAGCCG
>NZ_JAFLXH010000065.1:0-16739 GCF_019891515.1 Pseudomonas sp. Wu6
ACAGCTACAACAACTACCTGTCGCCAATAGCCATGGAGCAAAAAGCGGCATAAACACCGTAATCGGTGTCCGGGATTACTTGACCAGTTCAGCTTGCCCCCGATGGCGGTGTCAGGGTTTTCCCTGTTCTCTGGGCCAACTCAGACTGAAACACGCCCCGCCCAGGTTGTTGCTCTTGCTGATCAACGCCCGCCCGCCATGCCAATAGATAATCCGCCGCACGATCGACAGGCCCAGGCCGTGCCCGCCCGAGGCGCGCGTGCGGCTGTCGTCCAGGCGCAGGAACGGGGTGAACACACGTTCCCAGGCACTTTCCGGTATGCCGGGGCCATCGTCTTCCACGTCGATACGGCACCGCACCTGCCCGACCTGATAGCTGATCAGCACCTGGCCCTTGGCGTGGCGCATGGCATTGCTGACCAGGTTCTGCAGCGCGCGATGCAGGTAGCGGGGCTCGGCATCGACCCAGGCGTCCTGCCGATGCGCCGATGAAGAGCAAATCCCGCGGGTGACGCTGACCTGCGGGCGCAGTGGCGACAATTCGCCGATCACCTGGTCGAGCAACGCATCGAGGTCGACGCACTGGAAGTCCAACGCCGGCGCGCCCTGTTCCAGGCGCGCATAAGTGAGCATCTCATCGACCAGGCCATCGAGGTCCTGGATATCGCCGTCCATGCCCTCCAGGTATTTGCGCCGAGCCTCGGCGGTGTTGGCGTCGCCCAGCATCTCCAGGCCGAAGCGCAGGCGCGCCACGGGCGTGCGCAGCTCGTGGGACACTGCGCGTACCAGTTCACGCTGAATCGCCAGCAATTGCTGCAAGTGCTCGGCCATGCCGTTGAACGCCGCCGCCAACCGCCCCACCGAGTCGACGCCTCGCGCCGGTACGCGAACCTCCAGGTTGCCCTTGGCGATGCGCGTGGCCGCCGCCTCCAGGCCCTTGAGGCGGCGCTCGAGCTGGCGCACCAACAGGTAGACGATCAGACCGATCAGGGTCAGGCCGATCAGCGCGATCAGGATCAGCCATTGCGCCGGGTACGGGTTCATCTGATACAGCGGGCCGATCTCCAGCACCCACGGCGTGCCGACCATGCCGGCAAACACACGGATCGAATCACCGCCCTTGCCCAGGGCCATCACCGTATCGCCCTCGGCCACGCGTCGGCGCTGGTCCTCGTCCATATCGGCCTGGTCGAGGGGCATCAGGTGCATCTCGAAACCAAAGCCCTTGGCCTGCTTGAGGTCAGCCAGACGTTGCGGCTGCTCGGCCACCGGAAACCGCACCAGTTCGTCGGCCAGCAGGTAGATAGTGGCGCGGGCCAATTGCTCGCTGATCTGCTGCACTTCGCCGGTGAGCACCCATTGCTCCTGTTCGCTGACCAGACGCAGTACCCGCGCAGCATGGGGCCCCGTCTGCTCCACCAGGACCTGGCCACGTTGCAGGCGCTTGCGCTGGCTCATGTCCAGCTGCGCGTCGACGAAGGTGCGCAACTGCAACGGAATGCCCAGCAATCGCTCCCACACCGCCAATGCGCGCTGACGCTCGATGGCGCTCATGGGCCGCAGATTGTCGCCCATCAACGCGAACGTGCCATGGGCCAGGCGCTCGCGGTATTGGTCGCTGCGCACATCGTTGAGCAAGTGCAGGGCCAGCACCCCCAGCAGCGCGACCAGGATCAGCGCGGCGCACATGCCGCCGTAGATGCGCAGGAAGATCGAGTTCACAGCGGCATGTCGGCAGCGGCTTCGGGCACGAACAGGTAGCCTTTGCTGCGGATGGTCTTGATCAGGCGCGGGTGGATCGGGTCATCGCCGATCTTGGGGCGAATACGTGAAATGCGCACATCAATCGAACGATCCTGGCCGTCGTAACCGACGCCGCGCAGGGCGATGAAAATTTCTTCGCGCGACAGAATGCGCCCGGCGTTGGCCACCAACAGCCACAGCAGGTCGAACTCGGCACTGGTCAGTTCGATGCCGCCCTGGTGCAGCCAGGCCTCGCGCAAGGCGTTGTCCACCACCAACGGGCCGAATTGCAGGCGTCGCTGGTGCTCCACCGCAACCGCCGGCGCCGGTTCGCTGCGCCGCAGCAGGGCCTGGATACGCGCCAGCAACAGGCGCGGACGCACGGGTTTGCACACGTAGTCATCGGCGCCCATGTCCAGGCCCTGCACCTGGTCCATGTCGTCGGTGCGCGCAGTGAGCATCAGGATGACGCCGTCATAGCCCCCGCGCACCTTGCGGCAGATGCTCAGGCCGTCTTCGCCGGGCAGCATCAGGTCGAGGATCACCAGGTCAGGCTGCTCGGCGATGATGCGCGCCGCCGCCAGGGCACCGTCGTTCTCCACCGACACGCGCAGGCCGTTGCTCTCCAGGTATTCGCGGGTCAGCTCGGCCAAGCGTTCGTCATCCTCGACGATCAATACCTGCCAGGGATCCTGTCCCATGGGTTGTCCTCATTGTTATAGGAAATTCTTCCGGCCAAGACGGTCCAGGCACAGCCTGTTTGTCATGTATTGAGGGCATAACGAGGGTCGATTGTAGCCATGGGCCAACCCATAAGCACAAGTCGGGAAATCGATTCGGCCATGGCGTTTTTTTGTGGTAGGGTTCGCGCCCTTCGAAAACCGCCAGCTTGTTTTAGCTTCGAAACATTTAATGACAAACGGCGCAATCCAGCAGTAATGCGGCCTACACGCCCCTTCAACCTTTCTTACACATTTTACTCACAGTGTTATCCACAGGTTAGTGCGTTGCTAACACCTGTAAAACGCATTATCTTGTACCTCGGCACTTCAAGAGACCCTACATGTAGGGTTTTGGCGGAAAGCGTCCAACCACATAAGCGGCTCGAAATTCAAGCGCTTTATTGCTGGCGCAGCGTGGAACCAACCGATTTTCAGTAGACCAAACCGCTCACGCGGATGGCAGCTGTTTTTCATCCAAAGATATGGAAAACGGTACGGGTGTTGCAGGAAAGCCTGGCACTCGCAATCAAATATAGAACGTGGAGACAACCCCCCATGCAAACCGACACAACTCGCGAGAACCCGCAGGGCTCCGTGCCGCAGGCCGCCGATTCGAATATGGATCTGTCCGCCACCGCACCTGGCCAATTGCGCGTGATCAAGCGTAACGGCACTGTCGTTCCTTACACCGATGACAAAATCACCGTCGCCATCACCAAAGCGTTTCTTGCAGTTGAAGGCGGCACCGCTGCTGCTTCGTCGCGCATCCACGACACCGTTGCCCGCCTGACCGAACAGGTCACCGCGACCTTCAAGCGTCGCATGCCATCGGGCGGCACCATCCACATCGAAGAAATCCAGGACCAGGTCGAACTGGCCCTGATGCGTGCCGGCGAGCAGAAAGTTGCCCGTGACTACGTGATCTACCGCGATTCGCGCGCCAAGGAACGTGCCGTACACGCGCCATCCGCCGACGCCGTGCAAGCGCACCCGTCGATCCGCATCACCCTGGCCGATGGCAGCTTTGCGCCACTGGACCTGGGCCGCCTGAACACCATCATCACCGAGGCCTGCGAAGGCCTGGAAGAAGTCGACGGTGACCTGATCCAGCGCGAAACCCTGAAGAACCTGTACGACGGCGTGGCCCTGACCGACGTCAACACCGCCCTGGTGATGACCGCCCGTACCCTGGTTGAACGCGAGCCGAACTACTCGTTCGTGACCGCGCGCCTGCTGATGGACACCCTGCGCGCCGAAGGCCTGGGCTTCCTCGGTGTCGCCGACAGCGCCACCCACCACGAGATGGCCGACCTGTACGCCAAGGCCCTGCCGGCCTACATCGCCAAGGGTATCGAATTCGAATTGCTCAACCCGATCCTGGCCACCTTCGACCTGGAAAAACTCGGCAAGGCGATCAACCACGAGCGCGACCAGCAGTTCACCTACCTGGGCCTGCAAACCCTGTACGACCGTTACTTCATCCACAAGGACGGGATCCGCTTCGAACTGCCGCAAGTGTTCTTCATGCGTGTGGCCATGGGCCTGGCGATCGAAGAGAAGCACAAGGAAGACCGTGCGATCGAGTTCTACAACCTGTTGTCGTCCTTCGACTACATGTCGTCGACCCCGACCCTGTTCAACGCCGGCACCCTGCGTCCACAGCTGTCGAGCTGCTACCTGACCACCGTGCCGGATGACCTGTCGGGCATCTACCACGCGATCCACGACAACGCCATGTTGTCCAAATTCGCCGGCGGCCTGGGCAATGACTGGACCCCGGTGCGTGCACTGGGTTCGTACATCAAGGGCACCAATGGTAAATCCCAGGGCGTCGTGCCGTTCCTTAAAGTGGTGAACGACACCGCCGTTGCCGTGAACCAGGGTGGCAAGCGCAAAGGCGCTGTATGTGCCTACCTGGAAACCTGGCACATGGACATTGAAGAATTCATCGAGCTGCGCAAGAACACCGGTGATGATCGTCGTCGTACCCACGACATGAACACCGCCAACTGGATCCCTGACCTGTTCATGAAGCGTGTCTTCGATGACGGCCAGTGGACCCTGTTCTCGCCGTCCGAAGTGCCGGACCTGCACGACCTGACCGGCAAGGCCTTCGAGGAGCGTTACGAGTACTACGAAGCCCTGGCCCAGTACCCTGGCAAAATCAAGCTGTTCAAGACCATCCAGGCCAAAGACCTGTGGCGCAAGATGCTGTCGATGCTGTTCGAAACCGGCCACCCATGGCTGACCTTCAAGGACCCGTGCAACCTGCGCAGCCCGCAGCAGCACGTGGGCGTGGTCCACAGCTCGAACCTGTGCACCGAGATCACCTTGAACACCAACAAGGACGAGATCGCCGTCTGCAACCTGGGCTCGATCAACCTGCCGAACCATATCGTCAACGGCAAGCTGGACACCGCCAAGCTGGAACGCACCGTCAACACCGCCGTACGCATGCTCGATAACGTTATCGACATCAACTACTACTCGGTGCCACAGGCGCAGAACTCCAACTTCAAGCACCGTCCGGTCGGCCTGGGCATCATGGGCTTCCAGGACGCCTTGTACCTGCAGCACATTCCTTACGGTTCCGATGCTGCCGTCGAGTTCGCCGACAAGTCCATGGAGGCGGTCAGCTACTACGCTATCCAGGCTTCCTGCGACCTGGCCGACGAGCGCGGCGCCTATGAGACGTTCCAGGGTTCGTTGTGGTCCAAGGGCATCCTGCCGCTGGACTCGCAACAGATCCTGATCGAGCAGCGTGGCCAGAAGTACATCGACGTTGACCTGAACGAATCCCTGGACTGGGCGCCGGTACGTGCCCGTGTGCAGAAAGGCATTCGTAACTCCAACATCATGGCCATCGCACCGACCGCAACCATCGCCAACATTACCGGCGTGTCGCAGTCGATCGAACCGACCTACCAGAACCTGTATGTGAAATCGAACCTGTCGGGCGAGTTCACCGTGATCAACCCGTACCTGGTCCGCGACCTGAAAGCCCGTGGCCTGTGGGACTCGGTGATGATCAACGACCTGAAGTACTACGATGGTTCCGTGCAACAGATCGAGCGCATCCCGCAGGAACTCAAAGAGCTCTACGCAACCGCGTTCGAAGTGGACACCAAGTGGATCGTTGACGCCGCCAGCCGTCGTCAGAAGTGGATCGACCAGGCGCAGTCCCTGAACCTCTACATCGCCGGTGCTTCGGGCAAGAAGCTCGACGTGACCTACCGCATGGCGTGGTACCGTGGCCTGAAAACCACTTACTACCTCCGTGCCCTGGCCGCGACCAGCACCGAGAAGTCGACCATCAACACTGGCAAGCTGAACGCCGTTTCCAGCGGCAACCATGGTGATGACTCGGTTCTCGCCGCGCCAGCTGGACCTGCGCCAGTGCCGAAGGCGTGTGCGATTGATGAGCCGGATTGTGAGGCTTGCCAATAGGCCGCAGAGCTTGCTAGCGGCTAAAGGCAAATGAAAAACCCCGGTAACTCCAGGCTTTAAATGGATTTACCGGGGTTTTTCTTTTGACTGCTTATATAAATACACTGACTATGCCAGGCTCCGGAACCCCTCCGCGCTTTCCCCATAGCTCGACCCGATTACCGATAACTGCCATGGAATGGCTTTTATATTCCACAGTACCTATTTTTCCATTGGCGAAATCAGCATGAGTACCTTGCCGATATAGCCCACGCAGCCCTAAACGATCCAGACCTTCACGAGCCACCTCTCCATCGTTGAGAGTGCGCATTGCTTCATAAAAGCTGAGGTTGGTCTTCCCGTCATTCCCTTCCTTCTGCGCCCGCTTGGCACTTGCGGCATACATGAAGTTCGCATCAGTCATCATCGAGGCATCATCGCCTCTGAAATTAGCGAAACGGGCGGCCTGCTTCAGTTCGTCTTTGGATACATGGACCTGCACACCATCTCGCATCACCACATCCCAACCATTACCCGCCTCCGCTACATTTTTAAACACATCGGTAGGTTTTTGGCCGAACTGCTGCATTGCAGCCTTTATTGCTGAAACGGTGACACAATTTCCGGTGAAGCCTAGGCTGAAGCCACTCCAGATATTTTTGGGTGCAACACCAGGATTGCTGTTATCTACTCTATAGTCAAAATGGCTAGCGCCGCTGGTGATCGGCAAGTCGCTCATCGAGTCACGAGGGCCAAAATCCGCTCGATTCACGCCGCCACCACCACCTGGCGGCGTAGGAGAAGGAGCGGGAGAGGGGCCGTCTTCATCCGCAAACAATTCTGGAAAGAGCGCCTTCAACCAAGCCCACCAGGCTTCACTGACATCGCTCTTGAGCTGCTCGAGAATCGCCTTGAACTTCTCGTCCCCCAACTTCTCACGCAGCGCATTCAACTTGTCGCGCGTGTCCTGAACTGTCTGCGTCTTGCCCGACTGCTGCGCCTCAAACAGTTGGTTAAGCAGGGTTTTAACCGTTGCCTTGTCGGCGTCAGGCGCTACCGGTTTCGACTGATCCGCAACCCTGACATGTAGCGGTCCTGCGCGCTTGCTATCGGCTGCGAAAACACCTGTCCCCCACATATCCCCGCCCCCTATGATGGCTGAGCCTCTCGGCTATGATCCGATCAGTGGCAAGGCGGGCATGCCGCGTTCCGTGCGGCGCATGTCTGCGCGTAACCCTATATGTCGCCGACACTTTTCCTACGGGCACAAAAAAGCCCCTCTTACGAGGGGCTTCCTGTGGAGCGCCGGCGCATCACGTCATCTGAATGATGGTCTGCATGATGGTGCTCTGGGTGGAGATGGTCTTGGCGTTCGCCTGGTAGTTGCTCTGGGCCTTGATCAGGTCCACCAACTCATTGGTCAGGTTGACGTTGGAGTTCTCCAGGGAGTTGGCCACGATCGAGCCCAGGGTGCCGGATTGCGGGGTGTCATAACCCGGTTGACCCGACGCGAAGGTTTCTTTCCAGGTGGTGCTGCCGGCGGGTTGCAGGCCTTGTTCGTTGTTGAAGCTGGCCAGCGAGATCTGGCCGATAGCCTTGCTCTGCTGGTTGCTGAAAGTGGCGAACAATACGCCGCTGCCGTCGATCTTCAGGCCGGTGATCTGGCCGGTGGCATAGCCATCGGTCACCGGAGGGTTACGGTAGGTGGCCGAGTTGTACTGGGTGATGTTGGCCATGTTGACCGCAATCCCACCCGGGTTGGCATTCGCACCGTTGGCCTTCCACACACCATTGGTCACCGTACCCGGGACCCAACCGGCAACGGTGAGGGTCTTATCGGATACACCACCGGTCACCACACTGGTGAGTTTGCCCGCGCCATCGAAGGTCAGGGTCGACGCCACCGGTGGGGTCGATGGGGTGCCCGTCGGGGAAGAACCGTCAGGGTTGCGGCCGTCGATCAGGGTGTAGGCATTCCACTTGTTGCCGTCGGTTTTCACCAGGTACTGCACCATCGGGTGAGCGTTGCCCTGGGAATCGTACAAGGTGGTGCTGTATTGCGTGGTAAAGGTGTCGGTCTTGGTGGGATCGAATGGCTTGGCCGTTTGGTCGATCACCGGCTCCGAGGAGTTCAGGTTACTGGCGGAGTCCACTTTGGTGGAGGCCTTGGGCGGCAGGTTCGTCAGGTTCAGTTGCAGGTCGGTCAGGCCGCCCTTGTTGATTTTTCCGTTATCATCCGCCGCGTAGCCTTGCAGGCGCGAGGTACCGCTGTTGTTGGTGATGTAGCCGTCTTTGTCGGCACGGAACGCACCGCTGCGGGTGTATTCCAGCGAACCGTCACTGCCCTTCTGCACGAAGAAACCGCCGCCCTGGATCGCCATGTCCAGGATGCCGCCGCTGCCATTCACGTCACCCTGGGTGAATTGCTGCGACACCGCCGCCAGGTTCACGCCATTGCCGATGCTGTTCTTCCCGGTGCCCAGTTTGGACGCCGCGTAGATGTCCGCGAACTCTGCACGGGACGACTTGAAGCCAGTGGTCGCCACGTTGGCAATGTTGTTGCCGGTCACGTCCAGTTGTTTGTTGGCCGCATAGAGGCCGCTAAGGCCGATATTAAAAGACATGTTTCTCTCCCTCTGCCGTTGTTAGCCGGCTCTATGTACCGATAGTCTGAATTTGCGACAGCTTGACGCTGCCCATGCCGCCTGCAAGGTTCAACAGCATTTCGCCACCTGTCTTGCTCAGCGTCACGCTGGTCACCGTTGCCGGCAGTGAAGTAGCCAGGGCAACCGCGTCGCCCTTGTCGCTCTTGGCGGAGGCCGCGAAGGTATAAGTGCCGGCTGGGGCGACCTCACCCTTATCGTTTTTGCCATCCCAGATGAAGTCCGACGAACCCGCGCTCTGGGCGCCCATATCGAGGGTGCGCACCACGTTGCCGTCCTTGTCGGTGATCTTGATCGAGACGTTGCCCGTTGCCGCCGTTACCGCCACCGACCCGTTCATGCTCTTGCTGGTATCGACCAGTGCCTTGTCGGTCTGGGTGATGATCGAACGTCCCACCAGCGACGAAGCCTGCAGCGCCTGCGACGAGCTGAAGTTGCTCGATATGTTGTTTACCGAGTCGTTCAGGGTGTTGATGCCTTCCAGGCTGCTGAACTGGGCCAACTGCGCCACGAAGGCACCGTTGTCCTGTGGCGACAACGGGTTCTGGTTTTTCAGCTGGGTGACCAGCAGTTGCAGGAATGCATCCTTGCCCAACGCCTGGTTGCCGGTGGCAGCCTTGGAAACATTCGCTACATTGTTTGAAGCGTCCTTGACCTTGGAGTTGAACAGGTCCTGGACTGCCGTGTTGTTCGACGTATCAACGATGGCCATTATTTGGCGCCCCTTATCACTGACCCAGGGTCAGGACCTTCTGCATCATGGTTTTGGCGGTGTTCATCATTTCCGCGTTGGTCTGGAACGAACGGCTGGCGGAAATCATGTCGGCCATCTCCTCGACCACGTTGACGTTGGGGTAGTAGACATAACCCTTTTCGTTCGCTGCCGGATGATTGGGCTCGTAACGCGCTTCGAGGTTGCTCTGGTCCTCGACCACACCCAGTACCTGCACGCCTTGCCCGGCGGCATCCTGGTTCTGGAACAGCGAATCACTGCCGCCGCCCTGGCCGCCCTGGAACATGGTGGCAAATACCGGATGACGGGCGCGGTAAGTCTGGTCAATGCTCGAAGACACGGTCTCGGCGTTGGCGATGTTACTGGCGACGGTGTTCAAACGCGTGGTCTGCGCGCTCATGCCACTGCCGGCAATATTGAAAACACTGGACAGGGACATGGCTTATTCTCCACGCAGGGCTGACATCAGCCCTTTGAATTTGCTGTTGAGCAGGGTGAAGCTGGCCTGGAAGTTCACCGAGTTTTCGGCGTAGTTCGATTGTTCCAGTTGAGCATCAACGGTGTTCTGGTCGATCGACGGCTGCATCGGCGTGCGATACAGCAGCGACTCGTCACCACTGCTCAGGCCTTGCGCTTCAATATGACGGCTGTTGGTCATGTTCAAGGCGAAGGCGCCGTTTTTGGTCTTGTCCTGCTGTGCGGCGAGCACGGCGGAGAAGTCCAGGTCCCGAGCCTTGTAGTTCGGGGTGTCGGCGTTGGCAATGTTGTTGGCCAGGACTTCGGCACGCTGGGCGCGGAAGCCCAGGGC
This sequence comes from Pseudomonas sp. Wu6, assembly GCF_019891515.1. NCBI lineage: Bacteria > Pseudomonadati > Pseudomonadota > Gammaproteobacteria > Pseudomonadales > Pseudomonadaceae > Pseudomonas > Pseudomonas sp. Wu6. The sequence goes on from NZ_JAFLXH010000065.1 coordinate 10,096, forward strand.
TTTTTCGTGGATACCGAGCGCTTTATCGAAGCTGATGCTCATGGCGGAAACCTTTAGGCTGACCTGCTGTTCGTTAGCAGGGTTATAGCAAGGTGCATGCCAATGTGACCAAGCCCCGTATATCAAGGGCTTGCAGAGAAATTGCCGGCGGCAATGCCAGAAAAGCGGCAAGTGCTTTCCGCGTGGCGCCAGTAAAGCGGCAATGGAAGGATTGCCGCTACCGTTGAAAGTGCCGCGAAACAAATGTGGGAGGGGGCTTGCCCCCGATAGCAGTGTGTCATGTCATGAATAGCTGACTGACCCACCGCCATCGGGGGCAAGCCCCCTCCCACATTTTTTACCGGGTAAACGTTGTTATTTGGCCTGGTAGATGATTCCCGGGCTGCACTGCACCATCTGGTAGTGATCCGGCAAGCCGTTCAAGGCTTCCGACGCGCCAAGGAATAGATACCCGCCGCGCTTGAGCGTGCCATGAATGCGCAAGAGGATGTCCTTCTTCACTTCGGCCGAGAAGTAGATCAGCACGTTGCGACAGAACACCATGTCGAACTTGCCCAGGCTGGCGTAGCTGTCGAGCAAGTTGAACGAGCGGAACTCGACGCGGTTCTTGATCGGCGCCTTGATCGCCCAGCGCCCTGCCCCCTTCGGGTCAAAATAGCGCTGCAAACGTTCCTGGGACAGGCCTCGGCCCAGGGCCAGGCTGTCGTACTCACCGGTCTTGCAGTTGGTGAGCATGCTGCCGGAGAGGTCCGTCGCCACAATTTGCGCGCCGGCTTTCAACTGGCCCATGTTGGTCCGCTCGAACTCGTCGATGGTCATGGAGATCGAATAAGGTTCCTGTCCCGAGGAGCATGCCGCCGACCAGATGCGCAGGCGCTGGCCCGGGCTGGCCTTGATGGCTTCGGGCAGCACTTTGTTCTTGAGCACCTCAAAGGGGTAGGTATCGCGAAACCATAAGGTTTCGTTGGTGGTCATGGCATCGACCACCATCTCCTTGAGCCCGCTGCGCGGCTGCCCCTGGATACGCTGGACCAGCTCACCCAGGGATTTGATGCCCTGCTGTTCCATCAGCTTGTTGAGACGGCTGGATACCAGGTACTGCTTGTTTTCACCGAGCAATATGCCACAGGCTTTTTCCAGGAAGACCCGGAACTGTTCGAAATCCAAATTACCCGTAGACAATGGTACCGCCTCTTAAATCGTGTGACCGCCAGGAGAAATGCCCCTAGCCGTGATCTGCTGCCTTGATCCGGTCGACTACCCGGGATGCGAGGTCATCAGGCCGGAATTTGGCCAGGAAGTCATCTGCACCGACCTTCTTGACCATGGCCTGATTGAATACCCCCGACAACGAAGTATGCAGGATGATGTGCAATTTTTGCATGCGTGGATCGTTGCGTATTTCAGCCGTGAGGGTGTATCCGTCCATTTCCGGCATTTCAATGTCGGAAATCATCATCAGGAACTCTTCTTCCGGCTTCTTGCCCTCGTCCACCAACTTGCGCAGGTAATCCAAGGCTTGGCGCCCATCATTAAGGGCTACGACCTCGACGCCAACGGTTTGCAGGCAACGCGTGACCTGCTTGCGCGCGACAGAGGAGTCGTCCACGGTCAACACGCGCAGGGATACCGCCTTGTGTGCCGTCTCGGCATCCACGACCCCGACGGAAATCGTTTCCGAGGTGGGCGCGACCTCGGCGAGGATTTTCTCCACGTCGATGATCTCGACCAACTGGTTATCCACCCGCGTCACCGCCGTGAGGTAATGATCGCGCCCGGTGCCCTTGGGCGGCGGATGAATCTCTTCCCAGTTCATGTTGACGATACGTTCCACCGAGCGCACCAGAAACCCCTGGGTCTTGGTGTTGTACTCGGTAATGATCACGAACGGGCTCTCGCGGTCCTGCAAACCAGAGGACCCGGTGGCCATTGCCAAGTCAAGAATGGGGATGGTCGCGCCACGTATATTGGCAACGCCACACACCACCGGACTGGACTTGGGCATGATCGTCAGCTTGGGACACTGCAGCACTTCGCGCACTTTAAACACGTTGATCCCGTACAGCTGCTTGCCGTCCAGGCGAAAAAGCAACAACTCCAGGCGATTCTGCCCTACCAGCTGTGTGCGCTGGTTTACTGAATCCATTACACCTGCCATGCCCAGACTCCTAAATCCCAGAGGTACGATGCGTACCCAACACTAAACGGCACGAGCTTTGCTATTTGGTTGGCTATGGATATTAAAACGACAGTTTCCCGACGCGCTTGCCGCCCAAAGTATCGCAGATTGCTCTGCGCCGCGATGGCGCTGCTTGTCTGGGGCGTGGGCGTCACCGCTCGCGCCGACAACGTCACCCTGCCTGATCTCCTTATCGGCGTCACCCAGGGCTTTCTTGAATACACTGTAGAAGATTATCTGGAGACCACCCAGACACCGGGGCGCTATGAGATCCAGGTCAATCAGTTGGACCCGCGCCTGCGCATGCCGATGTGTGACAAGGAATTGACAGCCACCCTGGAAAGCCCGGCCCAGCCCATTGGCCGTGTCACCGTAAAAGTACGCTGTGAAGGCGCCTCACCCTGGACGGTGTTTGTACCGGCTCAAGTCAAATTGTTCCGCGACGTCGTCGTGGTGGCACGGCCGTTGAAGCGCACCGGCATCATTGGCGATGACGACGTTGCACTGCGTGAACGGGATATCAGCCTGATCAACCAGGGTTACCTGACCTCCCTGGACCAGGCGATCGGGCAGCGCCTCACCCGACCAGTGGTCACCGACCAAGTGATTACCCTGGTTCACCTGGAGCAGGCTGAAGTCATTCGTAAAGGTGACCAGGTCGTGATTTCCGCCAGCAGCGGCGGGTTGAACGTAAAAATGCCGGGGGAAGCGCTGTCCAACGGTGGCATGAGCGAACAGATTCGCGTCAAGAACCTCAACTCCAACCGCGTGATCAAGGCGCGAGTGACAGCTCCGGGCCAAGTCGAGGTGGCGTTATAGATGACTGGTACGGGGCGCCAGGTTTTCCTACACTGTGCATAGAGTGCTCCGTGCGGAGATTTATTGTCATTCGCGCCTAAAGTTTGTCCGGGTATTGCCGAAAACATGGCAAGCGTCCAAATACCCAGAGGTTTTTTGATCATGGTCATTGATTTCAGCCGTTTAAATAACACCCCGACGACGTCAGGCACTACGCGTACTGCCGGCAAGGAAAACGTAGAAGCCAAGTCCCAGCCCCTGCCGGCCAAGGCAGAGCAGGCGAGTGCGAGCCAGAGTGGGGAGTCGGTTCACCTGAGTAATGAGGCTCAGCAGTTGCAGAAGGTCACTGACTCGCTGCGCGATCAACCGGTTGTCAATAAAGCCCGCGTGGCCGAGTTGAAACAGGCTATCGCCGATGGCAGTTACACAGTCGACAGCAACCGTGTAGCCAGCAAGCTGCTTAACTTCGAAGCCGAGCGCTAGGCAAAGGCCTGCGCTGGGCTTCTGGACGCTTAAAACCCAAGGCCAGCCATGCACCACGACGAACATTTGCTTCAACTGATCATTGATGATCTGGCGCCGACGCAACAACTGCTCGAGCTGCTAAAAGAAGAGTCCCTGGCCCTGTATGGCCGGGATATGCCTTTGCTCGAAGAAATACTCGCGCGCAAACAATCGCTGATTGTGCTGCTCGAACAGCACGGCACGAAGCGCAGCGAGATCCTCAACAGCCTGGGCCTGCCCGCCGATCACGACGGCCTGGCACAGTTGGCAAGCCATTCCTCGGTCGGCGATCAGTTGCTGACGCAAAGCAAAGCGCTCAATCACCTGCTCACCCAGTGCCAGGAAGCCAATCTGCTCAACGGCCAGTCGATTCAGCTACAGCAAGCCACCACGGCCAATCAGTTACGTATTCTTCACGGCGGCGAGCCCCCGGCCCTGTATAACGCCCAGGGGTCCACTTCACGCCTGGTCAAGCCAAGCACCCGCAGCCAAGCCTGACAGCGGTTCAAAGCGCGGCCTATCCAAGGTGCGCTACATACTGGCAAAATGCCGGTTCTTGCGTGTAGTCGTATTTTCCTGGAGATGGAACAACCGTGTTCAACGCCCTTAATGCGGAAGATGCACCGCAGCCACCCAAGGTTCTTACCACACCTTTGGAAATCGCCAGCACGCTGCGGATGCTCCAGGAAAGCCATGATCCATTGATCATCACTTTCCACGAACGCAGCCAACGCTTCCAAAGCTACCTTGTGGATATCGACCGGGACAGCAAGACGCTGGTGCTGGACGAAATGATTCCGCGTGACGGTGAACGTCACCTCGAAAATGGCGAACCCTTCCGCGTCGAAGGTTTTCATGACGGTGTCCGGGTCGCCTGGGAGAGTAACGGCACGCTGAGCATCAGCGAGAAGGATGGTCACCGTATCTACAGTGGCAGCATGCCCGGTGAGGTGGTCTATCATCAGCGTCGCAATGCATTTCGCGCGGCACTGAAATTGGCGCAGTTGGTCAATATCGAATTGGGCGGCGAAAAGCTCAAGGCTCCGGTCAACGGCAAGTTGCTGGACATTTCCGCCACTGGATGCAAATTGCGCTTTGAAGGCGACATCGCCGAACGCCTGCAACTGGGGCAGGTCTACGACCGCTTCATCGCCGCGCTGCCATTCGGCAACATGACTACCGCTGTCGAGTTGCGTTACCTGCATTTCGAAGACAGGATCAACACCACGTTTGCCGGCGTGCGCTTTCATAACATGAGCGGTTTGGTGCAGCGCCAGGTAGAACGCTTTGTGTATCAGCTGCAGCGTGAAGCTCGACGCTTCGACAAGGACGACGACTTTTAAGCCTCGAACGCTGAAGTGAAAACGGGCAGATCCTGATAGGGTCTGCCCGTTTTCCGTTCAGGGGCGCGCTCTGCTCAAGTCGTGGGGATGGTCTTCCGAGTCTGTCGACTCAGGCGCTACCTCGACAGCCGGCTCGTCGACGACAGGTTCTGGGTCCGGTTCAGGAACAGTGGCCTGCATCTGCTCTTGCACCACCTGTTCATCTACCCGCGGGTCAAGGGCTGCCACCAACGGCGAGCTGGACATACTGTCAGGCATCGCCACGTGATGCAGCGGCGCATCGTCTACCTGATGCAAGTTGGTCACCGCCTTCGGCCGTATGCGCCATACCAGGATCAACGCGCAGAGGCTGAAAAACGCGTACAGCATCTGGCTGCCGAACAGCTTCATCACCACACCTGCCAGAAGCGGGCCGATACTGGCGCCCACTCCGTAAGTCACCAGCAACATGGCCGTCAGCGAGACCCGGCGATCACCTTCTACGTGGTCGTTGGAAAAAGCCACGGCCAACGGGTACAGACAAAACTGCACAAGTGAACAAAAGAAGCCCGCTACGAACAGCACTTCCAACGGAACCTGAGTCATGATCGCCAAGGGCAATGCCGCCACTGCCAGACACAAGGCAAAGCAGCGGATCAGCAGCGCGCGGTCATAGCGGTCGGACAACCAGCCCAGCGGCCACTGCACGAGCAGTCCCGCAAAAATGCAGGAGCCCATGAACAGGCCGACTTGCTCGGTCGTCAACCCCTGCTGGGAGGCATAGAGCGGCGCCAGGCCATAGAACGAGCCCACGATCAGTCCAGCCCCCAGCACCGTGCTGAGGGACTGTGGCACGCGCTTGATAAAGAAACGCGGCTCCATCGGCGCCGGATGCAGCGGTGCGGGGTGAATACGTCGGGTCATGGCCACCGGCACCAGGCACAGGGCAAAGCACAGCGCGACCAGCATCAGCAGTTCAAGCCCCAGATGGGGATGCATGACCAGTATCAGCTGGCCCAGTACGAGACCGAGGTAGGAAGCGATCATATAGCCGCTGAACACTACGCCACGCTGCTTGGCCTCCGCCTGCTCATTGAGCCAGCTTTCAATGACCATGTACTGGCACATCATCCCCAGGCCCACGATCACCCGCAGGACGATCCAGGCAGGCAGCCAATCGATCAAACCGTGCCCCAGCACAGCCGCGCCGACGATCCCGGCGCAGGTCGCGTAGGCGCGTATATGCCCGACACGAGCGATCAAGCGGTGCCCGATCTTGCCGCCCAGCACCAGGCCAAAGTAGTTGGCCGCCATCAACGCACCCACCCACAGGCTGTCGACATGGTCAGCCGCCAGTCGCAAGGCTAAATAAGTACTGAGCAGGCCGGAGCCGATCAGCATCATCAAGGAGGCGAAATAAAGGGCTCGAAAAGATTTCCAGATCTGGCGCATCGGCGTTCCGAGCGGCTCCTTGCAGTGAGGGGACAGGGCTATCGCATGATAGTCCGCGTTGGTCGGGTCCGGACAGGCGGCATTAGCCTTTTCCAGGGATTATTTTGCTTAAGCTCAGACGCTGACTGCGTGGCTGAAAGGTACATAGCGGGCAGATAAATATACCGCGCACCACCTGTGAACCTGGATCAGGTGCAAGGTTCGACTGGTGTTTGGATATCTGCGATAAAAGCCCTGAATAGAGCGATCCATAGAGGGTGAGCCTGTTCGATGCGCAGGCTTTTCGAGCGCCCAAAACAAAACCCCTGTTTGCGTTAGCAAACAGGGGTTCTGGAATTTAATCTTGACGATGACCTACTCTCACATGGGGAAACCCCACACTACCATCG
>NZ_JAFLXH010000066.1:0-16712 GCF_019891515.1 Pseudomonas sp. Wu6
ACCATAGAGCATTGGAACCACCTGATCCCATCCCGAACTCAGCAGTGAAACGATGCATCGCCGATGGTAGTGTGGGGTTTCCCCATGTGAGAGTAGGTCATCGTCAAGATTGAATTCCGAAACCCCTGTCTGCTAACGCAGACAGGGGTTTTGTCGTTTAAGGCCGCCAAAGGCTGATAATCGACTGCGTCTCTACCGCCTGTCGGCGCCTTGCTCTAAAAGCGGAAGATTCACACAAAACTCTAAGATTTATCATTTTCTGGCCGAAAGCCTGACGAGCCATGCGTGCACCGAGATAGAGCGGTCGCAGAGTCCGCCTATTGCGTTACATGGAATGTTCCACTCGGCACGCTCACCCCCCTTTGGCAAAAGAAGTCGATGAAATGAATCTCAAGTTCAGTCATAAAATTCTGTTGGCGGCGTCAGGCGTCGTGGTTCTGGCCTTCGCGCTGTTCACGCTCTATAACGATTACCTGCAGCGCAACACGATCAGGCAAAACCTGGCGTCCTCCATCCAGCAGTCCGGCGAGCTTACCGCCAGCAGCGTGCAGAACTGGCTCAGCGGCCGCATTCTGGTTCTGGAGAACCTGGCACAAAACGTTGCTCATCAAGGGAGTGGCGCCGATCTGCCGGGTTTGGTCGATCAACCGGCGTTCACCTCCAACTTCCAGTTTACCTACGTGGGTCAAACCAACGGTGTGTTCACCCAGCGTCCCGATGCGAAGATGCCCGAAGGCTATGACCCACGTCAGCGCCCTTGGTACAAGCAAGCCGTAGCGGCGGACAAACCCATGCTTACCCCGCCTTATATGGCGGCTGTGGGTGGCCAGATCGTGACGATCGCCATGCCGGTCAAGAAGAACGGAGAGTTGTTGGGCGTTGTGGGTGGAGACTTGAGCCTGCAAACCTTGGTGAAGATCATCAACTCGGTGGATTTCGGCGGTATTGGTCATGCGTTCCTGGTCAGTGGTGATGGCCAAGTCATCGTCAGTCCTGACCAGGACCAGGTGATGAAAAACCTCAAGGATATCTACCCAGGCACCCAGGTGCGCATCGAGAAGGTTAACCAGGAAGTAGTCCTCAATGGACAGGACCGCATTCTCTCGTTTACGCCAATCAGCGGTTTGCCGGGGGCTGACTGGTACATCGGTCTGTCTGTCGACAAAGACAAAGCCTATGCCGCACTGGGTAAATTTCGCACCTCAGCATTGATAGCAATGCTTATCGCCGTGGTGGCGATTGCCGTGCTGCTGAGTCTGTTGATCCAGGTATTGTTGCGCCCGCTGACCACCATGGGCGTCGCGATGAAGGATATTGCCCAGGGCGAAGGTGACCTGACCCGGCGCCTCGACGTTACGAGCAAAGACGAGTTCGGCGAAGTCGGCAGCGCATTCAATCAGTTTGTAGAGCGTATCCACGCCTCGATTTCCGAAGTGTCCTCGGCGACACGCCAGGTGCATGACCTGTCCCAGCGCGTGATGACATCGTCCAACGCGTCGATCATCGGCTCCGACGAGCAGAGTGCACGTACCAACAGCGTGGCTGCAGCGATCAACGAACTGGGCGCCGCCACCCAGGAAATCGCACGTAACGCCGCCGATGCTTCACAGCATGCCAGCGGCGCCAGTGAGCAAGCTGACGATGGACGCAAGGTCGTCGAGCAAACCATCCAGGCGATGTCGGAACTGTCGCAGAAAATCAGCCTGTCCTGCACTCAGATCGAGACCCTTAACGCCAGTACCGACAACATTGGTCACATCCTCGATGTGATCAAGGGCATCTCCCAGCAGACCAACTTGCTCGCGCTGAACGCGGCCATCGAAGCCGCCCGTGCCGGCGAAGCCGGGCGTGGTTTTGCCGTGGTGGCTGACGAGGTGCGTAACCTGGCTCACCGTACCCAGGAGTCGGCTGAAGAGATTCACAAGATGATCACTTCCCTGCAAGTGGGTTCGCGTGAAGCCGTGACCACCATGAACGCCAGCCAGGTTTCCAGCGAAGAAAGCGTTGAAGTGGCTAACCAGGCGGGTGAGCGTCTGGTCAGCGTGACACAGCGGATCGTTGAGATCGACGGCATGAACCAATCGGTCGCCGCAGCGACCGAGGAGCAAACGGCGGTGGTTGAAACCCTCAACGTCGACATCAACCAGATCAACCTGCTGAACCAGCAAGGCGTGGTCAATCTCAATGAGACGCTCAAGGACTGCGATGCGCTGTCCCAGCAGGCCAGTCGATTGAAGCAATTGGTCGATAGCTTCAAAATCTGATCCTGCCGGCAGTCGGAGCGAGGCCTCCCGTTCCGACTGCCCTGGTGCCGCTCAGAGAAAGCCGATGGCTTTCAGGTAGTCACAGCCTTTGCGTAACAACACGGGGCTCTTTGGCGGATAGTGTGCGCCCATTTGCTCCAACCCCCATTGGGCGTTGCTGTAATGGATCATCGACGTGTCGCCGATGTCCTCACCCACCCCATCAAGGTAGAAGCCCAGTACGCCGAACAACGCATTGTCATGGCCAACTGTTCGCAACGCCCGTTGCCACTGTTGAAGGCTTGTCCGTTCGAAAATGTGTCCCGCCTGGCTGAACGCATCAAGGTACTGGTCCCAGCTCAGCGGTTGTGGATTGTGCAGGTTGAACACGTTTCGCCCCGCGACAAAACGCCGGCAGTGAAACGCAATGAAGCGTGCCAGGAAGTCCACCGGCATCAAGTCGAAATTCCCTTCCATTCGAGGGACCCTACCCAATTGCAGCGACCCCTTGAGCATCAACATCAAGCGATTTCTATCGGGTTGGCAGACGCCGTTCCGGCTGTTGAAACTGATGTTGCCCGGTCGATGAATATTCACCCAGGCCCCTTGCTCGACTGCCCGCCCCAGCAATCGCTCGGCCACCCATTTCGAGAGGTTGTAGCCATTTTTGACATAGAGCGGTAACGCGCCGCTGGCGGGCGCTTCAAGCACATACCGATCAGTGTCGAGGGTACTGCAGGCCGACAGCGTCGAAATGAAATTGAAGACCTTCTTACAGTAGGTCTCGCAAAGGCGCAGGCATTCAAACACCGGTTCGACGTTGTCCCTGGCCAGTGCTGTGTAGTCCATCACATGGTTGACCTGCGCGGCATTGTGCACAAGCACGCCATGATGACGGGCGAGGTGCTCGAATGCCTCAAAGGATAGGCCCAGGCGCGGCTGGCGCAGGTCTGCGGCGTACACCTGCACTCGGCGCAGGTCCAATTGTTCCAGGCGATATTCGCGCAGCGCCTGGGTGAATCGGTCCGCCGCCGACTGGCCGGGGAGCGCTCGCACCAGGCACGCGACTTCTTGCGCTCCCCCCGCCAGCAATGCCTGGACGATATGCACGCCGACGAAGCTGTTGGCTCCCGTGACAATCACCTTGCGCGGGTCTCCGGCGCGGGTCTCGGGCAGCACCTCAAGCTTCAGGGCTCGGGATGCATCGCTTTCCATCTGGCTGAAAGATGTATCCGGCAGCGCTTCGCCCTCCAGCTGCAAGGCAAGCGTACGAATCGTCGGCGCTTCAAAAAATTGGCTCAGGGAGAAGCTGCGGCCAAATTGCTCGCGCAAGCGCAGTAGCAAGGTGGACAGCAGGATCGAATGGCCACCCAGGCTGAAAAAGCTGTCGTCGATCGATACTTTGCCGGCAGACAACCCCAGCAACTCCCCCCACAACTGCACCAACTGCGCCTGGACTGGCGTGTGGGTGCTGCGACGAGTGATTTCCCCGGTGCGGGTACCTGGCACCTCCCGCAACGCCGTGCGATCGATCTTGCCGTTGCTTGAAGATGGCAGGCTCGGCAGCTCGCTCCAGGCGACCGGTTGCATATGCTCGGGCAACCACTGTCGGGCATGATCCTTCAGCCTGGCCAGGGTCGCACCGGGTTCGGGCTGAGCAGCAAAGCCAATGATTCTGCAGGCCTGATCAATCACCACGGCTACTTGGCGAAACAACCGACTGCTGCGCAGGCACTGCTCAATTTCCTGAGGCTCGACTCGAAAGCCGCGGATCTTGACCTGATCATCCCGTCGACCGCCCAACTCGATACCGTCCGGCGTCCATTTCGCCAGATCGCCGCTACGGTAAGCCTGCAGCCATTGTCCATCAGGCAGCGCCAGCTTGACGAACGGCGAGTCAGCGTGCGGCATATCGTTCATGTAACCCTGGCTGACGCCCGGGCCTGCGATGTACAGATCGCCCATCACTTGCTCATCCACCGGTTGCAAGTGGTCGTCGAGGATCAGGACCTGGCTGTTGGCAATGGGCAAACCGATGTTGCGATTGCTGTCACTGAGCCGAAATGTTCGATGGGTTGCCAGTACTGTGGCTTCGGTAGGGCCATAGAAATTGTGCAACTGGCATTGGCCTGCCAGTCGCTCGATCACGTAGGGTTCGCAAAAATCGCCGCCGGTGAGCAGGTGGGAGAGGCCCAGAGGCTGGTCCAGTGGCAGGATGCTGAGTAACGCCGGTGGTAAAAAAGCGTGAGTGACACGTTGCAGGCGAATCAACTCGACCAATTGCTGAGGATCCTGACGCTGCTCTGCGCTGGGAACAATCAGCTCTGCGCCCGCCATCAAGGCGGGGAAAATATCGATCAGCGAGGAATCAAAACTCAGCGGTGAAAATTGCAGGACGCGACTCTCCTCATCCAGCGCCACACAGGTACTGAGCCAGGCGGTGAAATGCGCCAGATTATGTTGGCTGAGCAGCACACCCTTGGGCTGCCCGGTGGTGCCGGAGGTGAACAGTGCCATGCACGGCGCATTGGCATGGGGACGATGACGCATCAGCGGTTGAGCAGGGTCGATGTCGCGTGAGGCGAGCCTACTCACGTCAAGTGACACGAAATGATCTCGCAGCGGGTGCAGGCCATTTTCCAGCAGCACGCAGGCACCTGCGTCTATCAACATGCGGTGCTGACGTTTTACCGGGTGACCCGGGGCCAGAGGCACATACACCGCGCCGCAACCCAGCACGGCCAGAATGCTCGCGTAGAGTTCGGTAGATTTTTCCAGGCACACACCCACCACCGATGGGGTCTCGTTGCTCTCCAGCAGGGGCAGCAGGCGTTGTTGAATCGCCATGGCTTTTTCCTGCAGTTGGCGATACGTCACCATGCGACCCGCGATATTCAGCGCCGTGCGATTGGCGAAGGCGCCAAGGCTGGCCTGCAGGCGTTCGATCATGGGCACCTGTGCCGCGCGAAGCAGCGCGGTATCTGCCGTACGATTGAATCGATGCATGAACGCCAGCGCCTCCAGCCCTTGCAAACCCTGTTCAAGCGCTGCGTCGGAGTGGGTCATTGGGCAGAAAAAGCCCGGATCCCTTGAGAAGCCGCTGACCAATGACGCTGCCCATTCCACCAAGGCGTTCGCCGCCCGACGCCGCAGATGCTGGCCGTTGCCGCTGGGCTCCTGGGCAACATCGTGTACGGCCACCAGGCGCCGCTCGCGGTCGTAGCAGCGAAACTGCAGCCTGGGCAGCCCATGTTCGGACGGGGGGCCGATAACCAGGCGCAGGCTCATCCAGGCCGCGTCTGTGGACAGGGCTGACGGTGGCTGACTACCGTCCTCGATCACAAGGTCGACCGACTCGCCCCCAACGGCATGCCCGTATTGTTCCAGTACGTGCCTGAGGGCTTCCAGCGCGTCACCGGCCACGCCCCATTCAATCGTCAGGCGCCTCATGCCAGCCTCCCCGACGCGGGCAAGTAGTCGTCCAGGGCGCGTGCCACGCTGCAGGTGTGCAGCAGGCCGCTGTGATGCAGGAAGCTCATGATGTTGCCAACCAGCGGGTGCTGGCGGGTGATGGGAAAGTCCAGCGCCACGATTTCATCCTGCAGCGCCGAACGAACATCGACACTGATGTCCAGGTGTTGGATCAACTGCAGGTCGAAGCCTTTCTGCAGGTCGTTGGTCAGGTAATGGCTCAGGAACGTCGGTAGCACAGCCGCAATACTGTCCCGATCCTGCGCGCTTGCCGACTGCCAATAGATGCGTACCAACTGTGTCCAGAACTCTGCGTGGCGCCCCTCGTCAAACAGGTGGTCGGCCATCAGCCCGCGCACGGACGCCTTGACACTGTCGTCCTTGGAAAAGGCCGCCACGTCATGGGTGACGGTGTTTTCGGCGATGGCCACGACGATCAACTCCACCGCATCGCGCAAGTGTTCCGGTGCCTGCGCCTGCGCTGCCGGCAGGGCACGGCTGAGTTCGATCTGCCCGGGTAGGTCGAGCGGCTGGATACCGGTCAGCTCGATGGCTTGCTGCAGGAAGTCCAGTGCTACCAATGCGTGGTAATCCTCATCCACCACGACGGTCATCGCGTCGTATCGGCAGGCGAGGGGCAGCGGCAGCGAGAAGCGATTCTTGGCAATACTTCGGGCAGTCTTATCGACAATCTCAGTTTCGAAAATCACGATGTCATGGATGAATCGATAAAAGCTTTGCGCCAGCACGAAGTCACGCCATTGCGGGCAGTGGTCGAGGAATGTTGCAGTCAGCACCAGGGGTTGGCGGCACAGGGGATAGATCAGCCTGTCGTCGTCTTCCATGATGCGGCGCGGACGCGTACGGATAGTAGCCCGACGTTCCCAGTCTTCGGCGAAGGAGCGGTAGTCGATGGGGCTCATGGGTGTACCTCTGGCATCGAGGCCCGTACGTCATCCCAGAACGCAATGCGACTTTCCAGGGCATCAAGGGCGGCACTGTGGGCTTGTTGCCGGCGAGTCGGATCTGCGTCGATCAAATGCTGGAGCACCTGTTCTGCCGCCGGCCCATGCTCCTGGCTGTCCAGTTCGATATGGCGGTTGAGGTAGTAACACAAGGTGGGGGCCTGACGAGCAATGAAGGGGCTGCTGCTCAGGAGGCGCTCGAACATTGAAGCTATAACGCCTTCACGTCCGTGCAGGAAGGCCGCCGCTACGCAGTGCGTGGGCGCGCTGAGTGCGAGTTGCCAGGTGCTGTCGACGAAGCGCGGCACTCCAGAGGGCGCTCCGACCCTTTGCAGCGCCGCGCTGACCTCAACACCCTGGTGTTGAAGATCAATGAAATGTGCGATGGCGCGGGTGTCGGCGCCCACCTCCACCATGGCATCCAGGTACAGCTCAAAGTGGCTGCAATGGCCCCGCGTCGGGTGCTCATCCGACTCCTCACCCAGCACGATTTCATTGATCAGACGTGCGGCCTGTGGATTGACGGGCGGAAGCCAGGGGATCTGGGTACAAGTAAGATCTTGTTGCAGGCGTTTGGTCAGGGTCATGAAGTCCCAAACCGCAAACACATGGCTCTCCATAAAGTGTCGCAGTTTGCCAAGTGAAGTTATTTCTGGAAATAACGGGTGGTTGCACAGTTGCAGTTTTTTTTGTTCAAGAAAATGATGGTGCATGGTTGACGCCTATAAAATTGTTGCGACTGCTCTAGTTGCAGTGATGGAGTGTTGTAGTTGTTAGATAAAAGATTAACGTTGAAGTGTGCCCACGCCACTAGTGCGGGCTCACTATGCGGCCTGCTGATTGATAGGTTTATTGGGTTGGCGAGCGATAGTAAGCTGATTAAACGTCTGGATGAACTTGTTAATGTATTAGATGTTTTTTCGAAAAAAGCTTCCGAGAGAAATAGTTATTTTAAGTGTGAGAGATTTCTTTATTTAACGCCGATAGTTAAGGCTTGCGAGGTGTTTACGGCGTTAGCGGCGCGGGACGCTTCCGGACAGGGAAAGGTGCCGCGCGGTGTAGAGGCTGGAAGAGCGCTGCGCACGCCTTATAACGTGCCTTCTTGATCCGCAGTGTCGAGGCCATTGAGGTATGTATTGATGACCTCCATGCCTCGCATCAAGTGATTACGCAATGTCAGGATGCTTTCGTCGATTTTTTTCTGCACCACCAGGCTGAGCAGTTCGCGGTGGTCCTCTTGTGACGTCTCGCCCAGCCCCATTGCCTCAAGGTTGAAGCGCAGAAACCGCTCTTCCTCATTCAGCCCATGTTCCACCAGTTTGAGCAGGCGATGGTTTGGCGCCTTGCCGTACAAGACCATGTGAAACAGGCGATTGAGGCGGCCGATCTCGCTGTAGTCTTTCTCACGCTCCAGCGCATTGATACAGGCCTCTGCCTCCGCGATATCAGCCTCGGTGAGCAATGGGATCGACAAGCGCAAAGCCTCGGACTCCAACAGCATGCGCAGGGCATAGGTCTCTGCCGAATTGTCCTCAATCAACGGGGCGACCACTGCCCCCTTGTGCGTCACCACATGCAGCAGGGATTGGGCTTCCAACTGGCGTAATGCTTCGCGCACCGGCATGCGGCTGACGCCGAACAGGCTGGCGAGCTCTTGCTGGCGCATAGCGGTGCCACAGGGCAACCGTCCATCGAGAATGGCGTTGCGCAACGTTTCTTCAATAACGGCGCGGGCAAGATGAGCGGGAATAGGCCCGCTGACCTTGATGCTGCTTAAAGGGTTCGGCTTCGGCGTCACGGTTACGCTGGCCTCCTTTGTTGAATAATAGAGTGTGTTTATTGGATCCAATGAACAGTAGGGATGGCCCGAGCACTTGTCAAACCACCAGAGTTTCCGTTTGTAAGGGCTTACAGCGGGTATTTTGTGCGTCTCACATAAGGGGGTTACAAAGTCGCTCTACCGAGCGATGATCTCACTATGCCATTGTTTTTTCCGGGACGAAGCTTCACCATCTGCTGAAATTCCGTCTCTCTTCATGGACTGAACGCCTTGGCGGTAAGTTTTATTCCCTATCGAGTTCTTTGCTGGCTTTTATCAGCGATCTTATTGGCCGGCCTGATGCTTGGCGGGCTGCATGCCGATTGGGATTTCTCGCAGATCAGCCGCAAGGCCAGCGCCCTGTACGGGCCATTGGGCGAAGGCCAGCCGCGTATTGACGCCTGGCAGCGGCTGTTGGCCAGTCAAAAGCAGGTCAGCGAACAAGAACAGCTCAAGGTCGTTAACTTGTTTTTCAACAAACAAATGACCTACGTCGAAGACATCGATCTCTGGCACGCGGTCGATTATTGGGAGACACCCATCGAAGCCCTCTGGAAGGGCGCCGGTGACTGTGAAGACTACGCAATCGCCAAGTATTTCAGTTTGCGTCACCTGGGTGTGTCCAGCGACAAATTGCGCATTACCTACGTCAAGGCCTTGCGTCAGAATCGCGCGCACATGGTCTTGACCTACTATTCCACCCCCGACGCTATCCCGCTGGTGCTCGACAGCCTGATGGACGACATCCTGCCGGCTACCCGCCGTACCGATTTGATCCCGGTGTATTCATTCAACGCCGAGGGCCTGTACCTGCCCGGCGCCAAGGGCAACAAGAAGGTCGGCGATACCAAACGCCTGTCGCGCTGGCAGGATGTGTTGAGAAAAATGCGTGCGGAAGGCTTCCCAGCCGAGCCTGCCAACTAGGAGTAACTGATCGGATGTCTCTGTTCAAACAACTATTGATCGCAATCTGTCTGTTCCTGGTGGTCGCCTTCAGCGGCAGCTTCATGGTCAGCCTGGAAAGTTCGCGCACGCAATACGTCAACCAGTTGCGCTCCCATGCGCAGGATGCCGCGACGGCGCTGGCGCTGTCGCTCACCCCCAACATCGATGACCCGGCCATGGTGGAGCTGCTGGTCAGCTCGATCTTCGACAGTGGTTACTACGCCAGTATCCGCGTGGTGGACCTGGCCACGGACAAAACCATCGTTGAGCGCAGCGGCATTCCCGACAACAACGGCGTGCCCGCCTGGTTCGTTAAATTGATCGGCCTGGAGCCGGCCGGTGGCGATGCGCTGGTGAGCCGCGGTTGGGAGCAGGCGGCGCGCGTCGAGGTGGTCAGCCATCCGATGTTCGCCCTGGCCAAGCTCTGGCAGAGTGCCCTGGGCAGCCTCGGCTGGTTGCTGCTGTGCGGTGCGGTCAGCGTGGTGCTTGGCGGGTTGTTGCTGCGCCGCCAATTGAAACCGTTGGACTACATGGTCAAACAGTCCCATGCGATCGCCCGTCGAGAATTCCTCAGCCTGCCCGACCTGCCGCGCACGCCGGAACTGCGCCGAGTGGTGCAGGCGATGAACCAGATGGTGGAAAAGCTCAAGGCACTGTTCCAGGAGCAGGCCGAGCGCAGCGAAAAGCTGCGCACCGAATCCTACCAGGACAACCTCACCGGTCTGGCCAACCGACGTTATTTCGAGATGCAGCTCAACGCCCGCGTCAGCAATCCCGAAGAAACCAACTCCGGCTACCTGCTGGTGTTGCGCGTCAAGGACCTGGCCGGCTTGAACCA
The DNA here is from genome assembly GCF_019891515.1 of Pseudomonas sp. Wu6. Lineage (NCBI taxonomy): Bacteria > Pseudomonadati > Pseudomonadota > Gammaproteobacteria > Pseudomonadales > Pseudomonadaceae > Pseudomonas > Pseudomonas sp. Wu6. The sequence goes on from NZ_JAFLXH010000066.1 coordinate 10,282, forward strand.
GCGCCTGGGGGGCCAGCGTACCGACCAGTTGCTGCGAGCGGTCGGTGAACAGCTGCTGCGCCAGTGCGAGCCGTACCCGGAAACCCACAACCTCGTAACCCGTATCCGTGGCGGCGAGTTCGCCGTGCTGGCGCCCGGGCTGACGCGTGAAGAAGCGCTGCAATTGGCGCAGAACCTGGAAAGCACGTTGCTCAGCCTGCAGGCCACCGGCGCCAGCGACGTCGCGCCCGTGGCCTATATCGGCCTGGCACCGTTCAGCCATGGCGATGCGCCGCAGGCGCTGCTGACCCTCGCCGATCAAGCCCTGGCGCAGGCCGAAGGGCAGGGTGACAGCACTTGGGTGTGCCTCGATCACAGTGCCGCCGCCCGCGTCGGTGACGATCATCATGCCTGGTACACGCTGTTGGACCAGGCGCTGACGCAGCAGCGTTTCGAGCTGTACTTCCAGCCGGTCGTCGCCAGCCAGGACCCGCAGTTGGTCCTGCACTACAAAGTGCTGTCGCGCTTGCAGGACGTTGATGGCCATACCCTGCCCGCCGGGCGTTTTCTGCCATGGCTTGAGCGTTTCGGCTGGTCTGCCCGGCTGGACCGCTTGATGCTGGAGCAGGTGCTTAAACAGATGACTGGCCACAGCCATAACCTGGCGCTGAACCTCTCTGCCGCGACCTTGCAGGACCCAGAGTCCCTGCAGCGCATTTATGACCTGCTGCGCCAGCACTGCAACCTGGGCTCGCGCCTCACCCTGGAAATCGGTGAAGAGCAATTGCCGGAGCAGCCTGTGCTGGAACAGATGACCCAGCGCCTGCGCGAATTGGGCTTCTCCCTGAGCCTTCAGCGTTTCGGTGGGCGATTCAGCATGATCGGCAACCTGGCCCGCTTGGGCCTGGCGTACCTGAAAATCGACGGCAGCTACATCCGCGCCATCGACCAGGAAAGCGACAAGCGCCTGTTTATTGAAGCCATCCAGCGCGCGGCCCACAGTATCGACCTGCCGTTGATTGCCGAGCGTGTGGAGACCGAGGGTGAGCTGAAGGTGATTCGCGAGATGGGGATTTTTGGTGTGCAGGGCCAACTGTTCGGCGAGCCGGCGCCCTGGAAATAACGCAGAATCCATGTGGGAGGGGGCTTGCCCTGATTTGATCGTTCCCACGCGGAGCGCGGGAACGATCAAAGGCTTTTTGTAGGAGCGAGCTTGCTCGCGAAAAACTCACAGGCACCGCGTTCATTCAGGAAGCACGCGTTATCGTTGACGTTTTTCGCGAGCAAGCTCGCTCCTACAGACGGTATCAGGGCAAGCCCCACATTCAGGGCTCAGATAAGCCCTTTCTCATCATCATTGATCAACTGACTCAACCCACCCAACGCTTCCCGCGCCTGGTTACGGTCCATCAGTTTGGCCTGGGCTGCGGGCGGCAGGTCCGTCACGCTGATAACGCCCTTGCGGGTGAGCACCTGGATCAAGTCGTCCAGCACCCGAATCATCTCCAGGTCACTCTGCTTGAGTTGGGCCAGGCTGGTTTCCACCACTTCGTTGGCGTACCAGGCCTGGATCTCATGGTGATCGGCCGGCAGTGTGTCGGTGGATTCGGCAAAGGCGGCGGCCTCTACGCGACTCAACGCGCCCTGTGCATCACGTTGCACGTAAAACATAAGAACCCCTCGAAGATGAGCCACACACCTTTAGCCCCATAGGCTGGCCGTGTGTTGATAAACGCGAGTATGCGATGCAACCGGCCGCCAGGGCCAGCAACGTATCGCCCGGATAAATCGGCCGCCTCGAGGGCGGCCGACTTATCCAAGCTTAGGCGGTGTGATCGATCTTGATGGTCGGATCTGCACCGCTGATCAGCGAGTTGATGCTGGTATGAGACCAATCGTTGCCTTCCAGCTTGATGGTCACATCCGCATTGGCCACGCCGCCAGCGGTGTTGAGCTTGCCTTCGCTGCTCACTTGCAGGGTCGACACGCCTTCTACCGTGGTGATCTTGAGGTAGTTGTCGATGGTGCTGTCCGTCTCGCCTTTGAGCAGGTCGCGCAGGTCAATCCGATCACCTTCCGATGCCTTGAAGTCCTTGATCACGTCATTGCCGATGTCACCGGCCTTCCACATGAAGGTGTCGGCACCCGAACCGCCGATCAGGATGTCGTTGCCCTGGCCACCGATCAACGTGTCGTTGCCGGTGCCGCCCAAGAGGATGTCATTGCCCTTGCCGCCGTCCAGCACGTCGTTGCCGCCCTGGCCGAACAGAATGTCATCGCCGCCACCGCCGATCAGCGTGTCATTGCCGTCCTTGGCGCCGGATACGTCAAAGTCCGCGTAATGCTCGGTGACGTACTGGTGCACGTTCGAGGTGGTGACCGACGAGACGGCAATACCGGTTTTCTGTGCCACAAAGGCCTGCAGCGCGTTGTAACCCTCACCGGTCACCCCGCTGAAGCTCACCAGGTCGCCAAACAGAATGTCATTGCCGTCGCCACCGCTGACGGTGTCCGCGCCTGGCAGCGTTGCTTCGGTGTGGCCGAGGATGGCGTTGGCCAGGTCCTTCGGATCGATGTTGCTTTGCGGCTTGCCATCGCTGTCGTACGGCTTCAAATCATTGAGGCTGACCTCGTTGTTGATGCCGATCGCTTCCACTTGCGACAGGCCTTTGAGCAGCAAGAAACCGCTGTTGGCGTTATCGCTGGTTGCCGTGTCAGTGCTGCTGCCGCTGCCGTTGCGGTACGAGACCTCGAATGTACCGTCGCCCTGGGCATGCACGGTGCCCCACACGCCGTTGTCGTACCAGCCGCCGTTGCGGGTTTGCACCCACTGGTGTACCTGGCCGTCACTGTCGATCAATTGCAGGTTGGTGCCATTCACATTGATGCTGAACGTGTTACCCAACACATAATTGTTGGCGTTGACGTAGTCGTCCAGGCGTCCATCGGTGGCACTGCTCTTGTAGAAGTCGACCACCATCGGGTTGGTCTGTTCGCCGCTCTGGTAGTACGTCGGTTGGCCGTCGGTGATGAAGTAGGTGAGGTTGGTGGCACCGGTGTTGCCAGTGGCCAGGCCGCTCTGGAAGAAGTTGGCCGTGGTCTTGAATACGTCCTCGTAGTTCGTGCCGCCACCTGAGGACATTGAGTCCAGCACCGCCTTCAAGAGCGTCAACGCATTTGGATCATTGAGGTTGATCGCAATGGATTTGTTCACCTGAGTGTCGAAATCCGCAAGGAAGATGTTCACGGTCCCGGAGGTGTTGGCACCCAGGCTGTCTTTGAGCGAGTTGAACACCGTGGTCAGCGACGACTTCGCCGCGTTGATCGACGCTGTGCTCATACTGCCGGAGCTGTCCACCATGAAGGCAATGTTGTAGTTCTTGCCCTGCACCACGTTCAGGCCACCGATGTCGGCCACAACAATGTCGTTGCCATCGGTGCCGATGATCGAGTCGCTGCCCGAGGTGCCGGTGACCGAACTGTAGATGGCGGGGTACACGGTGACGGGCAATTGCGCGGTGGTGCTCGCCGACCCACCGATGCTCTCGGTAGACGTCGAGGTGACGGTGAGGTTGAACTGGCCGCTGTAATAGGTCGGCGGCTTGATGGTCAGGGAGCCCAGGTCCCAGCCGTTGACGTTGACTTCGCCTACGGTCTTGGTCGCGGTAAAGGTGTGTCCCGCTGCGTCGGTAAGCACCGAGCCTGCCGGTATGCCACCGATCTTCACGGCCAGGGTTTCCGAACCGTCGGTATCGGTCAGCGCGCTGGTGATCTTGGACAGTTTGACGCTGCCGTTTTCCAGGCCTTCGTTGAGCTTGTAGCCCACGTAGTAACCGTCACCATTGCTGCCATGCAGGTCGGACACGGTCACGCCGGCGTTGGTCAGGTCGGTGATACCGGTGTACAGCGGCACGGTGCCGGTGCTCAGGTTCTGCACCGTCCCGCCGTTGATCGACAGGTTGACGTCGAAGCTGCCAGGTCCCGCCTGGTTGGCCTGGTAGATCTCAAGGCTGTAATAGCCGCTGGCCGTTGGCGTGAACGTGCCGCTGAACTTGCCGCTGTTGGTGCCCCACAGGCCGCTGGCCACTTCTTTGCCGCCGACGTTGATCACCAGGCTGTCATCGGCGACGCCGCTGAAGGTGTAGTTCTTGCCGGCCTCCATGTACATCAGGCCGGAGATTTTGGCACCCGAGCCGGGATTGACGTTTTCGGTGGACTCAACGTTGGTTATGACCGCGCTGCTGTTGGGCGTGCCGGCGCCATCAATGGCTTTTTTCAGTACGTCCGGTGCGGCGCCGTTACCGTTGGTGCCAAGGCCCGAGATGCTGCTCCAGCTCTGCTTGATCAGGCCGGTCGAGGTGACGTTATTGTCAGCCACACTCAGGGTCGGTGCATCGGCCACCGGGGTGATATCGACTTTCACCGTGGCGCTGCTGCCCAGGTCCTTGCCGTCGGTAGGCTGGAACTTGAACTGTGCGTAATCGGCCTGCTTGTTACCGATGCCGGTGCCGCCATAACCGTCGGCGCCGGACTCGTTGGCGTTGGGCATAAAGCGCAACTGACCGCCATCGACCTGAGCTTTGGTAAAGGTCTGGCCGCTGGTCACGTTGGCCCAGGTGGTGCCGTCGGCCGCCAGGTATTGCAGCTTGCCGGCCACCGGCAGGTCGGTGATCTTTACGCCGAGGCTGGCTTGTGGCGAGTCCACGTCGGTCACGCCGAAGTTGGCCCAGGTCAGCGCGAGCGCAGTGTCTTCGGTACCGGTTACGGCCCCGCCCGTTGCCACTGGCGCATCGTTGACGGCCAGCACGTTGACGGTGGTGGTGGCGACGTTGGAGTAGTTGCCGCCGTCGGTCACCGTCACGGTAATAGTGCGCGGCGTGGTGCTTGGGTCGTGGCTGTTGTTGGTGAACGTGATGTTCTGGATGCGCTGCATGTAGTCAGCCAGCGTCGCGCTGCCCGACAACGTCAGGGTGATGACGCCCGTCTGGTTATTGGTGCTGACGCTGATGCCATTGACGGTGTTGCCCTCGTTCAAGGCATCACCGGCTTGCGCGTTGGTCAGGGTGACCGTTGCGCCGGTCAGCAGCGTGCTGTCCGGGTCGGTGATTTTGATATCGGTGTCGGCAATCGACACACCCTGCCCGGCGGTGCCTTCGGTGAAGGTGGTCTTGTAATCATTGCCGCTGGCGCCGCTGGAATTGTTGGCGTCCAGGTCGATAACCGGTGGCGCATCGTTGTCGAGGATATCGGTACTGACGGTACCCTTGTCGATCACCAGGCTCTCGAAATTGCCACCGGTGGTCTTGTCGATGGTGATGACGATTTTTTCCGTCGGCTCGGTGATTTTGTCGTCCAGCGTGCGAATATCAAACGGCACGCTGCTGGCGCCGGCCGGAATCTTCACGGTGTACACGCCATTGAAATCCGAGCCGTCGGTGGCCGTGCCGCTGTACTTGAGCGTGACGGTCAGATCGGTTTGCGCCGGGTTGCTCAAGTTCAGCGTGTAATGCGCGGTGCCGCCTTCAGTCACCGATGCGTCGCCGCTGAGGCTGAGGGTGGTGTTGGTGACCACATCCGTGACTTTGGTGACGACGGTGCTGCCATCAACCATCAAGTGCTCGTATTTGTCGCCGCCGCTGACGACGCCGCTGATTTTGGTCGTGACGTCATTGGCACCGACATACGCATCGTTAGGCGCGGTGGCAGTGGTGAAATTGCTCGACTTGCCGTTGCCGATGGTAATGGTCGAGCCATTATCCAGCTTCACCACCAGGTCGGAACCGAGGTTGGTGACTGCCGCGCCGTTCTTGTCGACCAGCGACGCGGTGTAGACAATCTGCCCGCCTTCGCTGACCGAGCCGGTGGCTTTGAGCACCACCGTCACATCGTCGATGGTGTCGTTGATCGTGGTGGTCGCGCCACCCGGTGTGACAGTCACACCCTCGAAATTGCCACCGGTCGTGCCGGTGATCTTGACGGTCTGAGTGCTCTTGTCGATAAACACGTCATCGCTTGGTGCCGCAACCGTCACCGTGCCCACGGTCGCACCCTGCTTGATGGTGATGCTGGAACCGTTGTCCAACTGCACCACCATGTCGCTGCCGGCCTTGTTGCTCAAAGTCGCGGTGTAGGTAATCTGGCCACCTTCGTTGACGGCGCTTGGCGCGCTCAGCGTGACACTGGTCAGATCGGTGCTGCCAGGGGTGTCGGTCACGGTGGTATTGACCGCTGCGGTGCCTGGCACCAGGTTCTCGAAGTGCTCGCCACCGGTCACGGTTTTGATGGCGGTCGTGACGGTTTGATCGCCTTTGTAGACGTCATTCGGTGCCACGGCGGTGACCGTGCCGCTGGATTGGTTCACACCGATGGTGATGGTTTTGCCGTTATCCAGGGTGACGGTCAACGGATTGGTGATGTTGGTCACCAGTGCGCCGTTTTTATCCACAAGGCTG
>NZ_JAFLXH010000067.1:0-16663 GCF_019891515.1 Pseudomonas sp. Wu6
GAGTGGTGGGGCAAGAGCGTTTTGCTTACTTTTGCGCTTTTCAAAAGTGAGCCGCCGTCAGGGCGGAACCCTAAGTGGCCGTGACCGCAGAAACGGATATGTACTCGGTCCAATCCAACATCCCGGCCAGCCCAGAGGCCGCCATCGGGGGCAAGCCCCCTCCCACATTTGGACCTCGGAGCGTCAGGTAAATACGCGTTAGCTCCCTCGCCACAGGTGCGGTTTCGCACCAAAATTGTGTAGATACCTATGCCCCGATGAGGGAGTGTCAGTAAGCACATCTGTGACTGACCCACCGCAATCGGGGTGTAAGCCCCCTCCCACATTTAGATCGCATTGAGGCCGATTAACCGCGTTGATCGTCGAAATACGCCTTCCTGCCGTCCACCCGCTCCGATGCTCTTGGCACATTCACCGCCTGGCCTTCAGGCTTCTCCACATACCAATAACAGTGGCTGACCGCTCGCGTGATGCCGACGTAGGCCAGGCGCAGCACCTCGTCTTTTTGTGCGTTGTCATACGCCTCGCCGTCGCCATCCTTGCCCAGGCCCGCCATGCGATAGACCTGGTTCTTGTAGGGCGAGCTGGTGAGGTGCTGGCAGTCACCCAGTAGAAACACCACGTCCGCCTGCAAACCCTTGGCGCTGTGATAGGTCAGCTGTTTGAGCCTGCGCGCCTGAGGCGGCAAGCTAGAATCCAGATTAACCAAAGCCTGAATATGCTCTTGTATCAACAACTTATCGCTACTTTTTCGATACAACATCAAGATCTTATCGCCCCGCTGATAATGCTCGAGCAGCTGCTGCGCCAGTGCCGCGTCGTCGCGCTCGCGCACTGTCACGGGCACCAGCGGCTTGGGCTCGCCACTGGCCCTGGCCTTTTTACCGGGAATGGCCGGCGCGCTGCGCACGATGTGCTCGGCAGCATCGATGATGTGTTGATGGCTGCGGTAGTTCTCGGCGAGCATCACCCGCGTGGTAGTCGGCGATGCAAACTCCTTATTGAACTCCATGAAGTATTTGGGCGAACTGCCGCGCCAGCCGTAGATCGACTGCCAGTCATCCCCCACGCACAGCAGCGATGAACGCTGCGCCCCGCGCCCGACGTGCATGGCCGGGCCACGGCTGCGGATTTCGCGCAGGCTGGCACGGATCCACGAGACAATCTGCGGCGATACGTCCTGGAACTCGTCGATCATCAGGTGCGACATCGGCCGCAGCAGTGGGTCGCTGAGCAGCTTGAGGTTTTCCGGGGTATTTTCGCCAAACAACGAAAACATGCGGTTATACGTCATGATCGGCGGCGATTGATCGAGCAAGTGGTCTTCCAGGGCCTTCCAGAAAATGCCCAGGGCCTCGAAGAACAAGCGGTCCGGGTCGTCCTTGGCAAAGCTCATGCGGCCTACGGCGCCGGGCACATCCAACCCAAGGTTCTCGATAAAGCCGGCGGCCATCACAAAGCAGTCCAACAGCGGCGCGGAAGCAAGCTCACCCTTGACCTTGTAATCGAACCCCGGCCCGGCCGTGGCGTCGCCCGCCAGACTGCCTAATAACCTAGTTGAAGACTCATAGTTATCCAGCCATATCAAAGGCTTGCGGCAGAAAGCTTGAAACAGGGTGCGCTTTACTGCCCACTCCGCGCGCACTGACAGCTTTGAATTGGGCCGGCTGATCTGGGGGCTTTCCCGCGAATCAAAGCCCAGCACCACCCACGCGTCCAGCTCGGGGATATAGCCATGGCAATGAAATGTCGCCCCATTGATGTCGAACGCCTGCCGGCTCGGCTCAATGCCCTTGATCGGCCAGGCGCCGGCGCGAAACCACAGATCCTCGATGACGTCGCAGAGTTCTTCATCGCGCCTGGCCGCCAGTTCCGTCACCGCCATGCGCTTTTGTACATCCGGGTGATCACGCTCCAACTCCTTGAGTTGCAGCCCATGGCGCGCCAGCGGCGCGATCAACTCACGAAAACGCGCGTGGCTGCCGTGCAAGCGGTGGTAGCAGGCGTTCATCTGTTGGCGCTGGGCGTCGTTGATGCGCAAGTCGAACGGGTTGCTGTCGGCGTCCTCCAAGCCGGCGCCGAGGTTCTCGAACGCCTGCAGTCGCTCAAAGCCCGGCAGGCAGCGCACCATCGGCAGGATGCGTGAGTGAAAGGTGCGCACCACCGCCTGGGCCTCTTTTTGGCCAAGGGGTTGGCCCCACAGGCTGAGAATCTGCATGAGCTTGTGGATGAAGTCCTTGCGCGACTCGCGGGTGAACGTCACCACGGTCATCGAACTCAGCTCGAAACCCAAGTAATGGGTGAGCAGCAGAATGCGCAGCACCAGGGAGGTCGACTTGCCGGCGCCGGCACCTGCAATCACTGAGGTCGAAGGCGTGTCGCTGAAGATCATTTTCCACTGCGCGGCGCTCGGCTGGGCGTGGGCCGGCAGCAAACGCGCCACGTCGGCCTTGATGCGCTTTTTAATGTCGGCGGTCAGGGGCAATCGCCAGTCATCGAACAGGTTGTCATCAATGCCCGGAGCACGGGGTTCATCGCTACGAAAATCGCGAATCAGCAGGACTTGCCGGCCCTCTTGCAAACCGTCCGCCTTGCCCTCTCGGTAGCCGTACTCCACACCGGCTTCGTGCCCGCTGCGAAAACCGTCGGCTTGACCATGCAACCAGGAGAAACGGTGTTGAGCGCGCAGCCGCGTGAGGCCGTGTCCGAACAGACGCGCGGCAAGCCGTTTCAGCAGCGGCATTTCCGCCAGCGGGCGCAATTCGGGGGGCAGATCAGGCTGTGGATGCGGCACGCGGACTCCTGGGATGAGCTGGGTTTCGACAGTGCACCATGGTCGCCGGAATTGACCCCGAGTTCCAGCCAAATGCTTTGCTGTCATGCAGTTAGGCGATGAAGTGAAAGTTATTGCCCTAATTTCCCATCGAATCAATAGATAGGATTAAGGCAGTTTTTACGCTTTTTATCGATCATGCGCTGTTGGATCATAGGGTCATTAACAGGAGACGATCATGCTTGAACTTCGACCCTTCAACACCCTCGGCGGCGCCCACCACGGCTGGCTCGACGCCCATCACCATTTCTCGTTTGCCGAATACCACGACCCCGAGCGCATGCACTGGGGCAACCTGCGGGTGTGGAACGACGACATCATCGCGCCGGGCACCGGCTTCCCGCAGCACGCGCACCGCGACATGGAGATCATCACCTACGTACGCGAAGGCGCCATCAGTCACGCGGATAACCTGGGCAACAAGGGCCGAACCGAAGCGGGCGACGTGCAAGTGATGAGCGCCGGCACCGGGATTGCCCACAGCGAGTACAACCTGGAAGCCACGCCGACCAGGATCTTCCAGATCTGGATCATCCCGAATGAAGCCGGGTTGCCACCCTCCTGGGGCGCCAAGCCGTTTCCGCGAGGTGTACGCGAAGGATTCGTGACCCTGGCCAGCGGCAAGGCCGGAGACACCGAAAGCCTGCGCATTCGCGCCGACGCACGCCTGGTGGCGGCGAATCTGAAGGCCGGAGAAACGGCCGAGTATCGGCTGGACAGCGGGCGCCGAGCCTACCTGGTACCGGCAACAGGCGTGATTGAAGTCAATGGCCTGCGTGCACAAGCTCGAGACGGCGTGGCGGTTGCCGATGAGCAGGTGCTGCGGGTGACGGCGGTTGAAGACAGTGAAGTTGTGCTGGTCGACCTGGCCTGAGCCAAAGTCTTGCTGGCATCTAACTGATGCCAGTCAGTCAAACGCACACCGCCGCTTGTAGGAGCGAGCTTGCTCGCGAAAAACGTCAACGATAACGCGTGCTTCCTGAATAAACGCGGCGCCTGTGAGTTTTTCGCGAGCAAGCTCGCTCCTACATAAAGCAGCCGCGCCCACCCGTAACCACGATGCGCAGCGAGTCGCTTTTGATCTTGATCTGCTTTTGATCTCAGGCGCCCCGTTAAACCACGCTGGCCGAACGCAGGCTTGAATCCGTGGGCAACCCGGCAGGACGCCGGGTTAGCCGCACTGGGCCATGGATGGCCCATTGCGGCGGCCCACGGATTCAAGCCTGCGTTCGGGCACACCGAGCCTAGGCGAGGTGCCGAGTGGTGGGGCAAGAGCGTTTTGCTTACTTTTGCGCTTTTCAAAAGTGAGCCGCTGTAAAAGCGGAACCATTAGCAGCCGTTACCGCAGAAACGGATATGTACTCGGTCCGATCCAACATCCTGGTCGGCCCAGAGGCCGCCATCGGGGGCAAGCCCCCTCCCACATTTGGACCGGGATCGACACAACACCCTGGCCAGCCCAGAGGCCATCGGGGGCAAGCCCCCCTGCCACATTTGGACCTCAGGGGTGTCAGTTACTCAGAGATCGCCCCGTCTACCAGCACCTGAGCCTCTTGCACCAACTGCTTGAGGTGATCCTCGCCGATAAAGCTCTCGGCGTAGATCTTGTAAATATCCTCGGTACCCGATGGACGCGCGGCGAACCAGCCGTTTTCGGTCATGACCTTCAAACCGCCGATAGCCTGGTCGTTGCCTGGCGCATGGCTGAGAACCTGCTGGATGCTCTCCCCGGCCAATTGCGTGGACGTAACCTGCTGCGGCGACAGTTTGCCCAGCAAGGCTTTTTGCGCCGGCGTCGCCTTGGCATCGACGCGGATAGCGAACGGCTCACCGAGTGCGTCAGTCAGGCCGCGATAGAGCTGGCTCGGGTCCTGGCCCTTGCGCGAGGTCATTTCCGCGGCGAGCAGCGCCGGGATCAGGCCGTCCTTGTCGGTACTCCAGACACTACCGTCCTTGCGCAGGAACGAAGCCCCGGCGCTTTCTTCGCCGCCAAACCCCAACGAGCCTTCAAACAAGCCATCGGCAAACCACTTGAAGCCCACCGGCACTTCGTACAAACGACGGCCCATACGCGCCGCAACACGATCGATCAGGCCGCTGCTGACCACGGTTTTACCCACCGCCGCATCGGCACGCCAGTCGGGGCGGTTCTGGAACAGGTAATCGATGGACACCGCCAGGTAGTTGTTCGGCGCCAATAGCCCGCCCGACGGGGTCACGATGCCGTGACGGTCGTGGTCAGGGTCGCAGGCGAACGCCACATCGAAGCGCTCCTTGAGGCCGATCAGCCCTTGCATGGCATAGCTGGAAGACGGGTCCATGCGGATCTGGCCGTCCCAGTCCACACTCATGAAGCGGAAGGTCGCGTCGACTTCGGTGTTCACCACGTCCAGGTTCAGACGGTAGTGTTCGGCAATCGCCGACCAGTAACGCACCCCTGCTCCACCCAGCGGATCGACGCCCAGGCGCAAGTCGGCGCTGCGGATGGCATCCATGTCGATCACATTGACCAGGTCGGCCACGTAGCTGTTGAGGTAATCATGGCGGTGGGTGGTATCAGCCTTGAGCGCCTGGGCGTGGGTGATGCGCTTGACCCCGGCGAGCTGGTTGGCCAGCAGTTCGTTGGCCTTGGCTTCGATCCACTTGGTGACATGGGTGTCGGCCGGGCCACCGTTAGGCGGGTTGTACTTGTAGCCGCCACTTTGCGGCGGGTTGTGGGACGGCGTGATCACGATACCGTCGGCCAGGCCACGGGTGCGGCCACGGTTGTAGCAGATGATGGCGTGGGAAATCGCCGGCGTCGGCGTGTATTCGTCGCCTTCGGCGAGCATGACATGCACGCCATTGGCGGCGAGCACTTCCAACGCACTGGCGCCGGCCGGCGTCGACAGGGCGTGGGTGTCCAGGCCGACAAACAGCGGGCCATCGATGCCCTGGGCCTCGCGGTACAGGCAGATAGCCTGACTGATCGCCAGCACATGCCATTCGTTGAAGCTCAGCTCGAACGAGCTGCCACGGTGCCCGGAAGTACCAAACGCCACGCGCTGGGTGGAGATCGCTGCATCAGGCTGGCCGGTGTAATAGGCCGTGACCAGTCGCGGGATATCCACCAGCAACTGGGCTGGTGCCGGCTTGCCCGCAAAAGGACTGATAGTCATGCATAAACCTCGGAAAATGAGTATTCGGAAAAATGACAGTTTACGGGGACTTGGACTACTGCGCGACGGTATCGATCCCACAACTCAAACAGAAATTTCATACCCATCAGACCTGTGCCTGCTGCAGCGCCGCAGCCAACGTATCCAGCACGATATCCAAGTTCGGATGACCGCTGAATGCATGACTCAGGCGCATATGCTGGTGATGCAGGCCGCTGAGGCTGAACAGCTCACCCGGGGCGATCACCACCTGTTGCGTCACCAGGCGCTGGAACACCTGATGCATGTCCACCGCCGTGGTCGACTGCAGCCAGAAGCTGGCACCGGCGCCAGGCATTCGGTAGCTCACCCGCCCCTCCAACCGCACGTCCAGACGATGACTCATGGCCTGCGCTTGTTCGCCAAGCCGTTGGCGCAGCGTCTGCAAGTGCTGGTCAAACCGCCCGCTTTCGTACAAGCGCGCAATGGCCCGCTGGCGGATCGACGACAAACGGAATGCGCGCAACAAAAACTGGCGCTGCAATTGGCTGCTCAGTTGCCGCGACAGTACAAAACCAAACGGTGCTTCCGGACCAAGGGTCTTTTCCAGTGACGAAAACACCATCAGTCGCTCGGGGTTGACCAGGTCTCGCAACGCCGTTGGGGACGGTGCGAAGCTCAGTTCGCCAAAGGTGTCATTCTCCAGCAGCCAGCAACCGTAGCGTTCCAGCAGGTGCGCTACCTGCAACCGCTCCTGTAGCGACAACACGCTGCCTGACGGCATGCTCGCCACCGACGACAGCAGCACCAGATGCACCGGCTCGTGGCGCAGCAGGTGTTCAAAGGTCGTCAAATCGAAGTGGCCATCGGCCTGCCACGGCAGTTCGATAACCCGCACGCCAGCGCCCTGCAACAGGCGCAAGACCCGATAATCGCAAGGTGACTCGACGACCACTACCGTGCCCTTGAGACCCAGGGCGTCGATCAGGATCTCCAGGACACCGCGCAAGTCGGCGCCGATATACACCTCATCCGCCTGCCAGCAACGCGTGGGCGACGAGGTATACCGGGCCGCCAGCGCCGCGCGCAGCTCCCAGACGCCAGAGGGTTGCAAGCGAGTTTGCAGGTGGTGGGGATAACGGCGGATCAACTGGCGCTCCAGCGTCAGCAATGCGCCATCGAGTGAGCCCAGCAGCGCCGGTTCATCGCCGCTGAGCACCACCATGGCCGGCCGCCGCGTTGCCGCATACAGGCGCTCAAGCAAGTCGGTACCGGTGGTCATTTGTGCGTTGGCGGCCACCGGCCAGGCAAAGTAGCCTGACTTGGCCACGGAGTAGATCCGCCCTTCTTTCTCCAATATCGAGTAAGCGTACTGAATCGTCGAGATCGACACCTTCAACCGGGTCGACAGTTGCCGCAGTGAAGGCAGCTTTACCGGTGTCTCAAGGCTGACTTCATTGATCAGGTTGATCATGTAGCGGTACACCGCCTGATAGGCAAAATCGGCTTGCCGCTCTCCTCGCAGCTTCATGAGCGTCCGCTCGGGCTTGCACGTACAGGCACGCTTAACGTCCCGACAACTGCGCAATCTGCGCCTGCACCCGCGCTCCGCGCCGTTTGCGTGCCTGGACGCCACGGCCCGCGTGCAGAGGCCGCTTGCGATACAAGTGCTGCAGGAGAGGCAATGGCAGGCCACTGGTGTCAATCAGCCATTGCTGCAACATGTCGGCAGCGGGCTTGCCCTGCAACGCCTTATGCAATTCAGGAAGCCCCACCAGCATGCCGGGGTGGCACTGACGCAGGTAACCCTCCAGGCGCTCGCCGTGATGAATGAACGGAGAGAACAACAGGCAAGTCAGTTGGCCCTCGTCCAGGCCAAAGAACCCGCTGGCGTAGGTCGTCGACAACACGCGTCCCTCGTGACTGCTCATCTCGTCGATCAGGCTCTGCGGGATTTGTCGACGGCCCATCGCCCCCCTGGCCTGGTGCACGAACGCTTCGACGCCCTCCTCGTACGACAACTCCCGCAGGCAGCGGGCCTGCAGCCCATGCAGATGCGCCATGAGCAGCGGGTTGGGATAGTCAGGATGACTGAAGTGAAAGTCGAACGGGTCCGGCTTGTGGGCCAGGAAGTCGGTCAGCAGCGGCGCCGAGGCAACATCGACCTCGTCGAGCAGATCGGCCACCCCGATATAGGCCAAATGGCGGTGCCCGCCACGGCCAGTGCCCTCGGTCTCCACGAACTGCTCGCCATAGAGGTCGCGGTAGCAACCGGTGCTCCACTCCTGCATGCGCGCAAACAGGATATTGAGCGAGGCGGGCCTGCGCGGCGGCACAGTGACGCCCGCGCCCAGTGCCGCGCGCTTGAGCCAGGCCAGGTATTGGCTCTGTTTGCGTGGCGCGTCGCCGCTGACCAGGGCGTGCACGCCGCCGTTCCACGTGCTGATGCGCTGGTAGAAATCCCCCATGGCCAGGTAAGTATCGTTGCACAGCGTTGCGCGGACATCCCCGGACGTCAGGTGCCCGATCATCAGCCTATTGCGCTGGCTGACCTCACGGCCAACGCTGGATGCCGGCCGCTGATGATGGAAAGGCTGCACATCCTGGTTTTCCACCATCAACAGCTCCACGCGAGGATCATCGTGGAAAAACAGCGCGCCGTAGCCCTCGTTCAGACTGTCGAGCGTCGCCTGTGTCATCCCGGCATGCCGCAACGTTGCGACCCGCAGGTGAAAAGTCTTGGGCGCACGGCCAGCGATGCTCAACTGCGCCGCTCGCAGCAGCGCCAGGGTATAACTGCTTACCTCGCCACCGCCGTGGGCGATCAACACTTTGTAGTTGGCCACTTGTTCCATGCCGCCTGCCGCCACCACTATGCGCTGGATCAACAATTGGAGTGCAGTCCTTTCGGCGCGCGTGAAGTGCCCCATCAAACGTTGCAGAACTTGCTGATAAACATAGTTCATGGCTTGTTCGTGAATTGCGCTCATCGTTCTACTACCTGAGTTGAAATATCAGTTTCAAAGCAACTTTTGATACCGCTGCTTGACCCATTACATCTGTAGGCTTGTCTTCCGCTGGAGGGCACAAAGATGATTAAACACTAGCACCTGGCAACAAAATCACCGGCGCAGGCACCTGAGCCGCGCACGACCGAACCTACGCGCAGACGCGAAAATCCAGGGCCCCGTGTGGTCACGTCGCACACCCTAGGAATATTCCGACAACTTCCTACAGCGCCCTAACTAACAAACTAGCGAAACTTCCGACAAATATTAAATCACCCATTTAATCCTGCTCCTGACAACAAGGTCGAATGTTCTGAGCGCATTTCTGCAGCCAGGGTATCGCTTGATTAGTTCGCTGACGCGAGACAGTAGTGTGCAATAGCTAATCATTGCTCAATCCTTGAGATGATGGTGAAGCCACAATTATCGGCGCTCAAATAATGATTAATAGATACAGAACAACGCAGGAAAGCAGCTCAGATGATCTGCAGCGCGAACTTCAGTAACGCCCACACGACAGCGCCGCGCTGGATTTCAGGGCGGCGTGAGGGCAAAAGGTATTGTTTACGGGGCGCAACGCCCTCGGAGCGGCTCAACCCTGGCGCGGGTTAAGCCCTGACAAATGGCGCATCTGCCGTATCCGCGCAGACGCTGGAGCATTCATTTGCGAATACTCCTACAGCTCAAACAGCTTCAACCTGCAACGCAACCCGTTCGCGGCACGGGCATTCGTCCATGTAGCGATGAGCTTCAACGAACTGGCTGAACGGAAACACGGTGGTTTTCAGCGGGACCAGTACCCGGTCGGCGGTCAGTTGGTTGATATCACGCAAGGCCCGCTGCAACGCCACGTGGTCCTGAATGATGCCCAGCTCCGGCTTACCGGTGAAGTTGCCGATGCAATGCACGAAGAACTGAATATTCTTCTGGAACGCCGCACAGGCGGGGAACGGCGTCTGGTTACCGCCCTGCAGACCGTACAACACCAGGCTGCCCCGTGGCGCCAACACATCACCAAGTAACGACATCTGTGGCCCGCCGAGGCCGTCGAACACCACATCGACACCACGATCGCCGGTGATTTTGTTGATTTGCATGAGCAGGTCCTGCTCTTCGGTGACGATCACTTTTTCTGCCCCAAGGGACAGCAGGTACTCGCGCTCGTCGCTGTCTTTGGTCGCCGCAATCACGCGTACACCCAGGGCTTTGCCCAGCTGCACAAACGAAGGCCCGGCGCAGTGGCTGGCATCGGTCACCAGGGCAAATTGCCCGGGTTTGACCCGTGCCAGGTCCATGTAGGCGAAATACGCAATCAACAGCGGCGTGTAATGCACGCTGGCTTCAATGGGGCTCAGGACATCCGGGTAACGGGTCAGGGCCGAACGCGGCAGGACAATCTGCTCGCCATACACCGGGTAATCGTTAGGGCTTTCGGCGGGGAAACTGGCGACCTTGTCGCCCACCGCCAAATCGTCCACGCCCTCACCCAGGGCGACCACCACACCGGCCATTTCATGACCCAGGCCAGACGGCAGACGTGCATGGGACGACGCCAGGTTCTGGCGCCACAGAATGTCGTACCAGCTGATACCAATCGCGTCGACACGCACCTGCACTTCGCCCGGTGCGGGCTGCGCGGCTGCATGCTCTTCGCATTTGAGCACCTCGGCCGGACCAAACTTGTGAAAACGAATCGTGCGGGACATCGCAAACCTCGTCAAAGTAACCTCTAATGCCATGAACTCTATCTGGGCTTTACGGGTAAGACCACAGGTCGCCATTAATAGTCGACATGCTTGTCATTGATTCCGCATGTGAGGAATAGACCTCAGCTAACGTAGGAAAACTCAATTATCCTGTGCAGAGTACCAGCCTTTCCCCGTAAGATTCATGCCGGTCATGCTTCAGAGTGGAACCTTGGAGGTTCTTGATATGGCCGCTCTCGTCAAGTTCGCTGACTCTTCCAGGACACAAGATGAACCGTAACGACCTGCGTCGTGTCGACCTTAACCTCTTGATCGTATTCGAAACCTTGATGCATGAGCGCAGTGTGACCCGCGCCGCCGAGAAACTGTTTCTCGGCCAGCCGGCCATCAGCGCGGCCTTGTCACGCCTGCGCGGGCTGTTTGACGACCCGCTGTTCGTACGCACCGGGCGCAGCATGGAGCCCACCGCCCGCGCCGTGGAAATCTTCGCCCTGCTCTCCCCGGCGCTGGACTCGATCTCCACCGCCGTCAGCCGCGCCGCCGAGTTCGACCCGGCCACCAGCACTGCGGTCTTCCGCATTGGCCTGTCCGACGACGTGGAATTCGCCCTGCTGCCACAACTGCTCAAACGCCTGCGCGCCGAAGCGCCCGGCATCGTGCTGGTGGTGCGTCGCGTCAACTACATCCTCATGCCCGGCTTGCTCGCTTCAGGCGAAATCTCCATCGGCGTCAGCTACACCGCCGACCTGCCGGCCAACGCCAAGCGCAAGGTCCTTCGCCGCAGCCTGCCGAAACTGCTGCGCGCCGACAGCGTGCCCGGCTCATTGAGCCTGGACGACTTCTGCGCAAGACCCCATGCCCTGGTGTCGTTCGCCGGTGACCTGAGCGGGTTTATCGATGAAGAACTGGAAAAACTCGGGCGCAAACGCCACGTAGTGCTGGCCGTTCCGCAATTCAACGGCCTGGGGACGCTACTGGCAGGCACCGATATCCTTGCCAACGTACCGGATTACGCCGCCGAGGCACTGACCTCGGCCGGCGGCCTGCGCGCCGAAGACCCGCCGCTGCCGGTGCGCTCGTTCGAACTGCACATGGCCTGGCGCGGGTCGCAGGATAATGATCCGGGGGAGCGGTGGTTGAGGTCGCGGATTCAGATGTTTTTTGGGGATCCGGATAGTCTGTAATGGAAGTCCATTAAACTCCATAAAACCGTTTTATAACAACAAGTTATTGGTTATTTAAGTCCATAGCCGTCTGTCTAAAACCAATGAATTCCACGACTCATGGGGGCATAATTGGGGGCAAATTTCGGTTCCTTAAAAAGGATGCCCCCACCGATGCCCCCAGATAATGCGGTTGTTTTCAAACGAAAACTCAGCGATGCCTTGATCCGCTCACTGACCGAACCTGGCAAACACGCCGATGGCGAAGTTCCTGGCCTCTACTTAGAGGTGAGGGCGTCGAGTAAGGTCGGCAAATCCCCTTCCAAGGTTTGGCGATTGAAGTATCGGCTGCATGGGAAGGAAAACCGCTTCTCCATCGGCGCTTACCCCGACATTAGCCTCAAGGAGGCGCGCGACATTGCCCGCGGCGCACGCCGCGACGTGGCTAACCACACCGCTCCGCTCAAGGCCAAGACCGCCAAGATCGAGGCACACCTGCTCAACGAGGTCCGTACCTTCGAATACGTAGCCAAGCAATGGTTAGCGTTCAAATCTGCCGAACTGGTGACCAAGTCCATCTCAGGATTTAACGGAGCGCTGAACAACCACATCTTGCCCATGATTGGTAACAAACCGGTCAGCGAGATCAAGCTGGAGCACATCACCACCATCATTACGGAGTTGCGCCGCCAGCGCACCATGGCCATGGCCCGGCGCGTGCGTACTATCATCCGTGCCGTCCTGGGCTTTGCCGAAGGTCGCGGCTGGGTGGAGCGCAACGTGGCGCTCAGCAACATTGAGGAGTTGAAGATTCGCCACATCGTGACCAGCAACCCGGCGATCGAAAGGCCATCCGACCTGGGCAGGTTTCTTCTACGCCTTGATGACTGCAACGACGGCAGCGTTGCCACCGCAATGCGCCTGCTGGTCATGTTGCCGGTCCGCCCAGGCGAACTGGTGCAGATGCGCTGGGAAGATGTCGACTTGGTGGGCGCCGATTGGCGTTATGTGGTGAGCAAGACCAAGCATCTGGACAAGAGCAAACACATCGTGCCGTTGCCTGAACAAGCCGTGGTTCTGTTACGCGAGCTACATAAAACCCGCGTGGTGGATGAAGAAGGCAAAGGCTGGGTGTTCGTCTCGCCGGTCTATCCGGGACGTCCCATAAACCCGACCTCCATGCTCAAGTCCTTTCAGCGTATTTGGCCGGAGTACAACATCACTGCTCACGGCTTTCGCGCGACCTACAGAACCATTGCACACGAGCACTTGGGAATCGATCCAATTGTGCTCGAACTATCGTTATCCCACAGAATGCCAGGTGCGCTAGGGGCTGTTTATGCGCGTGCGCAACTGCTAGCGCAACGCCGAGAAGCGGCTCAACGATGGGCTGACTATTTAGATCATCTACGGCAAAACGCTTGGCGAGTGACGACAGATTGACGATATACGAAAATCAGGAGAATGGAACAGGAAACGAGACTCGCATCTAACGCCCGCCCCATTGAAATCTAAAAATTTTCTTTTCTTGCCGAAGCAGGGAAGGACTTAATTATAAATTTTATTGAGGTACATCAGGAGCCAAGTACAATTGACTCAATACTACGCCATTTAATTCTACTTATCGCCAATCGACGAACTCTCCCTCATTGACGCTGTTTTCGCATCACCGCAGAGAGCTATGAATGAGAGTGCACGGGGATCCGTTGACTGAAAAAAAGGATCAGGATGCGTAAAGATATTCATGGGCTTCTTATTTACGTCATACCGACCTATGTTAGCTGAGCCTACGCTTGAAGCGGGCCAACCATTAACGAGTATTAATTAAAGGTCGGCATCCAGCCGTGACTAATAGCTAGTTAGACCCTGAATTGCGAGACTAACCTACACTGCTCAGCCGATAGAGCATTAAGGGTTGATCCTGACTCCAACGCTTTCTTCGCCGCTGTGGCGACTTGATCCGTAATTTGTCCCATTCCTGTTATTGTGAAGTTGATTTCTTCAGCCACCTGGCTTTGCTGTTCTGCAGCTGCAGCAATCTGATTATTCATCTCATTGATGATGTTTACGGACGCCGTGATACCCAGGAAGGTATGCGCGGCCATCTGCGCTTGCTGTAAACATGATTGAGTATGGGTATGACTTTCAAGCATTGATTGGGTCACCGACTGACTCCCCCCCTGCAAACGCTCGATGATTAATCTAACCTCCTCAGTCGCAAGCTGGGTTTTCTGCGCCAAGCTTCTAACTTCATCAGCCACAACAGCGAAGCCCCTACCATGATCTCCAGCTCGAGCGGCTTCAATAGCAGCATTAAGTGCAAGCAAATTGGTTTGTTCAGCGACGGCACGGATCGCAGTTACAACAGCTCCTATATCGTTGCTGTTTTCTTCGAGTACTTTCACCGTCTTGACAGAATCTTCCATGCGAATAGCGAGCGAATGAATAGCGGCGACGGCGTCCTCCATCGCAACTTTCCCATCACTTACCGCTTGTTCCGCACGCCCTGTTGCTCTTGCAGCATTCATGGCGTTTGCTGCGACCTCCTGCGAAGATGTGGTCATCTCGTTAATTGCGGTTGCAATCTGCTCAACGTCACTCTGCTGACTCTGCATCCCTTTATGGGTTTGTGCCGCCATAGCGGCGCCGTCGGACGTTGAGTCAGCAATCATTTTGGTTGAGTCTACGACCTTAATAATTAACATCTGTAACTGTTCTAAAAACACATTAAACTCTTGAGCAATAAGCCCTAACTCGTCCGCCCGCGAACTACTCATTCGCTGGGTTAAATCCCCTTCCCCTTTAGCGACATTCTTTATCATCGCCAGCATATTGTGAAGTGGACGAACGATTCCACGCGCCACGAATCCGACAATCAGAATTCCAAAGCCACTCACCAGCAAACCAACTAATCCCATTGAGCGCGCTTCGGAAATGTAGCGTTTTTCCAAGAGATTTTTCAGATCGCTAACGCTCTTGAAAACTACACTTTCTGGAAGTCGCACCAATAGTGTCCACTTCGTAGCTGTGTTGGCAACGGCAAAACGAATTGCCAGCTGAATCATGCCTCGTTGATCAAGACTATAACTTTCGTCTGAAGTGCTTAGCGTTGAAAATGAGCTAACCAATTCTTTCCCGAAGGCTTCGCTAGCAGATTTCCCTACTTGACTAGCATCCCCAGTGTACGCTACGAAACGGCCGTTGCCGGAAACCAGGGCCATGTCACCCACCCCTCCATACAACTCACGATTTGCTTTTTCGAGGATTTTTTGGACGAACTCCAAATCTAGCGATGCACCAGCAATACCTTTGAATTTATCCTTTACGAGAATCGGAGCGGTAAACGCAGTCAACTGTACTGATTTTCCGTTGATAGTATAAATTACAGGATCGGTTGCACAGGCAGAGCG
Organism: Pseudomonas sp. Wu6; assembly: GCF_019891515.1. Classification (NCBI taxonomy): domain Bacteria; kingdom Pseudomonadati; phylum Pseudomonadota; class Gammaproteobacteria; order Pseudomonadales; family Pseudomonadaceae; genus Pseudomonas; species Pseudomonas sp. Wu6. The sequence goes on from NZ_JAFLXH010000067.1 coordinate 15,258, forward strand.
ACTTTCCTTTGGACACAAATAAAACTCGCCCTCTCTTACCCCCGTAGGTAGCAGAGCCTCACTTTCCATAGCATATAGCTTTGACAGAGTGTATTTGCCGCCTTCAGCGCGAAACCACAAGGGCAAGAAGCGCTCTTGCTCGGTCAAACCGCTATTAGCAGTTTTTTCAAAAATACCTTCTGGTTCCCAGGCTATGTAGGTAGTCACAAGTTGTGGATTTTGAACGAGCGCATCAAGGGCAAGATCACTGAGCAACTTCCCTTCGGCGTCACGATCACCATCAGGCTTGGATGCAGCCAAAACATTGGCTCTTGCAAGATTTTTTGCGACCGCAATTGGCTGATCCAACTGCCTCTGAATTTCGCTAACCTGATACTTTGAAAGGCCTACCAAGTGCTCTTTAACCTCCCCCCCCAAAACCTCTCGGGTTTTATCACCGATCCAGTTCTGGGTTTTCTCTCCAGAGATTAGCGCATATAGCACTAATACTGCCACTACGGAGAGAATGGCAGCCCCTGCGTAAAACATAATGCTCAACTGAAGAGATTTTATTTTCATTATTTCTCACTCTTGCTTGCGGTCTAAAGGCACTATTATTTATTCCATAACTACTAGAGCACATGACCTGAACATCAATTTTTTACTGACGTTGCAGATTTCTTCAGTGCGCAGGCGTTAGGGTGATGGCCATCCTTGACCATTAGTATCAATCGACTGCCTTAACCATATCTTCGATGACCTTCTTGGCATCACCGAAAACCATCATGGTCCTGTCGAGGTAGAACAGTTCGTTGTCCAGGCCTGCATAGCCGCTGGCCATCGAGCGCTTGTTGACGATGATGGTCTTGGCCTTGAACGCTTCAAGAATCGGCATGCCGGCAATCGGCGACTTCGGATCGTTCTTCGCGGCAGGGTTGACCACATCGTTCGCCCCGAGCACCAGCACCACGTCGGCCTGGCCGAACTCGGAGTTGATGTCTTCCATCTCGAACACCTGGTCGTAAGGCACTTCGGCCTCGGCGAGCAGAACGTTCATGTGCCCCGGCATACGGCCGGCAACCGGGTGGATCGCATACTTCACGGTCACGCCACGGTGGGTCAGCTTCTCGGTCAATTCCTTCAGCGCATGCTGTGCACGCGCTACTGCCAAGCCGTAACCCGGCACGATGATCACGGTGTCGGCGTTGGTCAGCAGGAAAGTCGCGTCGTCGGCCGAGCCGGACTTCACCGGGCGCGCTTCTTTCGACCCTGCCGCCGCACCGGCATCCGGCGCATTGCCGAAGCCGCCGAGCAGTACATTGAAGAAGGAGCGGTTCATGGCCTTGCACATGATGTACGACAGGATCGCGCCGCTGGAGCCCACCAGGGAGCCGGCGATGATCAGCATCGAGTTGTTCAGCGAGAAG
>NZ_JAFLXH010000068.1:0-15987 GCF_019891515.1 Pseudomonas sp. Wu6
TCAGTCGATGCAGTTGCAACTGACCCACCGCCATCGGGGGCAAGCCCCCTCCCACAGGTGGACCGAGTCAGGCCCAGGCTATTTCTTTTTCTTCTTGTCGTGCTTGTCGGTTTCGGCGAATGCAGTCTATCCAGTGTGCACAAATCCAATGTGGGAGGGGGCTTGCCCCCGATGGCAGGCTGTCAGTCGATGCAGTTGCAGCTGACCCACCGCCATCGGGGGCAAGCCCCCTCCCACAGGTGGACCGAGTCAGGCTCAGGCTATTTCTTCTCGTCGTTGTCGTGCTTGTCGGTTTCGGCGAATACAGTCTATCCAGTGTGCACAAATCAAATGTGGGAGGGGGCTTGCTCCCGATAGCAGGCTGTCAGTCGATGCAGTTGCAACTGACCCACCGCCATCGGGGGCAAGCCCCCTCCCACAGGTGGACCGAGTCAGGCCCAGGCTATTTCTTTTTCTTCTTGTCGTGCTTGTCGGTCTTCTCGAATGCGTCTTCCAGCGCTCGGTTGATGGTGCGCAATACCTTGACCCGCGCCCAGCGCTTGTCGTTGGCTTCCACCAGCGTCCAGGGCGCCACCTCGGTGCTGGTGCGGTCAACCATGTCGCCCACCGCCGCACGGTAGTCGTCCCACTTGTCGCGGTTGCGCCAGTCGTCTTCGGTAATCTTGAAGCGCTTGAACGGGATTTCCTCGCGGGCCTTGAAGCGTTCCAGCTGAGTGTCCTTGTCGATGGCCAGCCAGAACTTGACCACGATCACACCGGCATCGCGCAGTTGCTCTTCGAAATCATTGATCTCGCCATACGCGCGCATCCAGTCCGCCGGGGTGCAGAAGCATTCGATGCGCTCGACCAGCACGCGGCCGTACCAGGAGCGATCGAACACGGTGAACATGCCCCGCGCCGGGATCTTCTGCCAGAACCGCCACAGGTAAGGCTGGGCGCGCTCGTCTTCACTGGGCGCGGCAATCGGCACGATGTGGTACTGGCGCGGGTCCAGCGCGGCCGCCACACGGCGGATCGCCCCGCCCTTGCCCGCCGCGTCGTTGCCTTCAAAGACGGTGACCAGCGCGTGCCTGCGCATGCGTTTGTCACGCATCAGGCCGGAGAAGCGCGCCTGCTCGGTAATCAGCTGTTCTTCGTAATCGTCCTTGTCCAGGCGCAGGCTCATGTCGAGGCTGTTGAGCAGGCTCATCTGGTCCACCGACGACGGCAGCGGTGCCGGGTTCATGCCACTGGCCTTGACCCTGGCCTGCTTCAACGCGCTTTGCAGGCCTTCGAGCAGGATCTTGCCCACGGTCAGCCCACGGTAATGCGGGTCGACGCCCTCGATCACATGCCACGGTGCGTAGTCGCGGCTGGTGCGGCGCAGCACGCGTTCACCAAAATGCACGAACTTGTCGTAGGTCTTGGACTGCTGCCAGTCCAGCGGGCTGATGCGCCAGCTGTGCAGCGGGTCATCGGCCAGGGCCTTGAGCCGGGCCTTCATCTGTTTCTTGGACAGGTGAAACCAGAATTTGAAGATCAGCGCGCCTTCGTCGCACAGCATCTTTTCCAGGCGCTCGGCACCGGCGATGGCCTGGTCCAGCCGCGCGTCCTTGATCTGCCCATGCACCCGGCCCTGCAGCATCTGGCTGTACCAGTTGCCGAAGAAAATGCCCATGCGGCCTTTGGCGGGCAACTGTCGCCAGTAGCGCCAGGCCGGCGGGCGGGCCAGTTCTTCGTCGGTCTGTTGGTCGAAGGTGCGCACTTCGATCAGGCGTGGGTCCATCCATTCGTTGAGCAGCTTGACGGTTTCGCCCTTGCCCGCGCCTTCGATGCCGTTGATCAGGATGATCACCGGGAAGCGCTTCTGCTGTTGCAGCTCGTACTGCACTTCCAGCAAGGCCTCACGCAGGGCCGGCACTTCGGCGTCATAGGTGTCTTTGTCGATGGCGTGACCGATTTCGGCGGATTCGAACATGGGCAGCTCCGTTTCAAGATGGCTCAAGACTAGCGGATTGGGCAACGACACGCGGGAGGAAATTCAACCGCCGCTTGCCGTGGATCAATTCAACACCGGTTGATCGGCTAGAATGGCCGCCTTGTCTTAACCTGCCGTTATTTATACGAGCCCCCATGACCCCGATCACCCACGCCCAGCTCGACTGGGACGACCAAGGCCGCCCGCACTCGCGGGTGTTCGATGACGTGTACTTCTCCGACCAGTCGGGCCTGGAAGAAACCCGTTATGTATTCCTTGAACAGAACCGCCTGCAGGCGCGTTTTGCGGCCTTGCCGGCCGACGGGCGCCTGGTGATCGGCGAAACCGGATTCGGCACGGGCTTGAATTTCCTGTGTGCCTGGCAGCTATTCGACCAACACGCGGTGGCCGGGGCACGCCTGCATTTTGTCAGCGTGGAAAAATACCCGCTCAGCCATGCCGACCTGCAACGCGCCCTCGCCCTCTGGCCCGAGCTGCAACCTTATGCCGAACAGTTGCTGACCCAGTACATCGCCATCCATCAGGGCTTTCAACGCCTGGTGCTGGACAACGGCCGCGTCACCCTGACCCTGTTGATCGGCGACGCCCTGGAGCAACTGCCGCAGCTGGACGCGCAAATAGATGCGTGGTTTCTCGACGGCTTTGCCCCGGCGAAGAACCCGGACATGTGGACCGCCGAGCTGTTCGCCGAACTGGCGCGCCTGGCCGCACCGGGCTCGACCATCAGCACCTTCACCAGCACCGGCTGGGTACGCCGGCTGATCAATGCCGCCGGGTTCAAGATGAAACGCACGCCCGGCATTGGCCACAAGTGGGAGATCCTGCGCGGGGAGTTCCTGGGGTGGCCCGAGGACCGTCCGGCGCCCGCCCGCGCCAAGCCCTGGTTCGCACGGCCGGCGCCGGTCAGCGGTGACCGCCACGCCATGGTCATCGGCGGTGGCCTGGCCGGTTGCGCCACCGCAGCCAGCCTGGCGGCGCGGGGTTGGCGGGTCAGCTTGCTGGAACGGCATGCCGGACTGGCCGCAGAGGCCTCGGGCAATCCCCAGGGCGTGCTGTACCTGAAGCTCTCAGCGCACGGAACGGCACTGTCCCAACTGATACTCAGCGGCTTCGGGCATACCCGGCGCCTGCTCGAACAGCTGCACCGTGGCGTCGACTGGGACGACTGCGGCGTGTTGCAACTGGCGTTCGACGCCAGGGAAGGCGAGCGCCAGGCCCAACTGGCGGCAGCCTTTCCCCCAGCACTGTTGCACTTGGTCGATCGCGATCAGGCCCGGCAATGCGCCGGGATCGACGTGGCCCAGGGCGGTGTGTTTTTCCCCGAGGGCGGCTGGGTGCACCCACCGTCGCTCTGCCAGTGGCAGGCAACGCACCCCTTGATCAACGTGCTCACCCACCGCGAGGTGCTTGAACTCGACCGAGTGGATGACCAGTGGTGCGCGCGCGACGGTGATCGGCTACTGGCCAGCGCCAGCGTGGTCGTGCTCGCCGGGGCTGCCGAGATCAAGCGCTTCGCACCCAGCGCCGACTTGCCGCTCAAGCGCATACGCGGGCAGATCACCTGCCTGGCGCAGACGCCGGCAAGCCGGGCGCTGGCCACCGTGGTCTGCGCTGAAGGTTATGTCGCACCGGCCCGCCTGGGCGAACATACCCTGGGCGCCAGTTTCGATTTCAATAGCCAGGACCTCACCCCCACCAGCGCCGAACATGCCGGTAACCTGGAGAGGCTGCGCGAAATCTCGGAAGACCTGCTGCAACGCCTGGACGCCGACACAATGGCAGCGGAACACTTGCAGGGCCGCGCGGCCTTTCGTTGCACCAGCCCCGACTACCTGCCGATCGTCGGCCCGTTGGCCGACCTTGAGGCCTTTGCACAGGTGTACGCCGCACTGGGCAAAGACGCCCGGCAAGTGCCAGACCTACCCTGCCCGTGGCTGCCGGGCCTGTACATCAACAGCGGGCACGGCTCACGCGGCCTGGTCACCGCGCCGCTGTGCGGCGAACTGCTGGCAGCCTGGCTCTGTGACGAACCACTGCCCTTGCCGAGCGCGGTGGCCGAGGCCTGTCATCCCAATCGATTTGCCCTGCGCGCCCTGGTTCGCGGCCAATCTCAGGCTTCTAAAGTGCAGGCCGGATGACCTCATGGCAGTTTGCTTTATAACTTATTGATCTAAAACTCCACGCATAGCGCTGGGTCAGTTTCTGGGTACGCGCCCTTCAAGGCGTATTGAGTATTGACCCCTCCCCAACGGAAAAACCGGTAAGGAACTTATGTGTGGACTAGCTGGCGAGTTACGCTTTGATCATCAACCTGCCGACCTGGCAGCCGTGGAACGCATCACGCATCACCTCGCCCCCCGTGGCCCCGACGCCTGGGGCTTTCACGCCCAGGGGCCGATTGCCCTGGGTCATCGCCGCCTGAAAATCATGGACCTGTCGGACGGCTCCGCCCAACCGATGGTCGACGCCCAACTGGGGCTGTCCCTGGCCTTCAATGGCGCGATCTACAACTTCCCGGAACTGCGCCAAGAGCTGGAAGCCCTCGGCTACGCCTTCTATTCCGGCGGTGACACCGAAGTGCTGCTCAAGGGCTATCACGCCTGGGGCGAAGCGCTTCTGCCAAAGCTCAACGGCATGTTCGCGTTCGCCATCTGGGAGCGCGATGCCCAGCGCCTGTTTATCGCCCGTGACCGTCTCGGTGTTAAGCCTTTGTACCTGTCGCGCACCGGCCAGCGCCTGCGCTTTGCCTCGGCCTTGCCGGCGCTGCTCAAGGGCGGCGATATCAACCCGATCCTCGACCCGGTGGCGCTCAATCACTACCTCAACTTCCATGCCGTGGTGCCTGCACCGCGCACCCTGCTGGCAGGCATTGAAAAACTGCCGCCGGCGAGCTGGATGCGCATCGATGCCAGCGGCAAGACCGAACAGCACACCTGGTGGACCCTGCCCTACGGCCCCCATGAGGATGAAAAACACCTGACCCTGGAAGACTGGACCGATCGCGTGCTCGACAGCACCCGCGAAGCCGTCGCGATCCGCCAGCGCGCGGCTGTGGACGTTGGCGTGCTGCTCTCCGGTGGCGTCGACTCGAGCATGCTCGTCGGCCTGCTGCGTGAAGTCGGCGTGCAAGACCTGTCGACCTTCTCCATCGGTTTTGAAGACGCGGGCGGCGAGGCTGGCAACGAGTTCCAGTATTCGGACCTGATCGCCAAGCACTACGGCACCCGTCACCACCAGTTGCGCATCGCCGAAAGCGAGATCATCGAGCAACTGCCGGCCGCGTTCCGCGCCATGAGCGAGCCGATGGTCAGTCATGACTGCATCGCCTTCTACCTGCTGTCGCGGGAAGTGGCCAAGCATTGCAAGGTGGTGCAGAGCGGCCAGGGCGCCGACGAACTGTTCGCCGGTTACCACTGGTACCCGCAGGTGGACGGCGCCAGCGATCCGTATGCGGCTTATCGCGATGCCTTTTTCGACCGCAGCTACGACGACTACGCCGCCACCGTTGCGCCGAAATGGCTGACCGCCAACGACGCCGCCGGGGACTTCGTGCGCGAACACTTCGCGATGCCGGGGGCTGATGCCGCCGTCGACAAGGCTCTGCGCCTGGACAGCACGGTGATGCTGGTGGACGACCCGGTCAAACGCGTCGACAACATGACCATGGCCTGGGGCCTGGAAGCGCGCACGCCGTTTCTCGACTATCGCCTGGTGGAACTGTCGGCCCGCGTGCCGGGCAAGTTCAAGCTGCCCGACGGCGGCAAGCAGGTGCTCAAGGAAGCCGCGCGTCGGGTGATCCCCAGCGAAGTGATCGACCGCAAGAAAGGCTACTTCCCGGTGCCGGGCCTCAAGCATTTGCAAGGCGACACCCTGAACTGGGTGCGCGAGCTGCTGCTGGACCCGAGCCAGGACCGTGGCCTGTTCAACCCCGCCATGCTCGACCGCCTGCTGACGGACCCACAAGGCCAATTGACGCCGTTGCGCGGCTCCAAGCTGTGGCAACTGGCGGCGCTGAACCTGTGGCTCAGCGAACAAGGAATCTGATCAATGAAACCTAACGCCGCGGCGTACAGCCAACGCTTGCTCAAGGGCCAGGCGCCGACCTACGAGCGCCTGCAGGCCCGGCTGGCCGAAGACGGCAGCGCGCAAGGCCCCGAACCGATTGCCGTGCATTGCGGTTGGGGGCGTTTGTTGATCGGGCACACCTTCCCCGACCCCGCCAGCCTTGCCCAGGAACTGCTCAACGAGCAACCCGGCGAGCGCGATATCGCGCTGTATGTGGCCGCGCCCCAGCAGATTCTCGGCATCGATCCGCAGCAGTTGTTCCTCGACCCTTCGGACACTCTGCGCCTGTGGTTCAGTGACTACCGCCCCGCTACCCGTGTGTTTCGCGGCTTTCGTATCCGCCGCGTGCAGAACGAAGCCGACTGGCAGGCGGTGAACCTGCTCTACCAGGGCCGCGGCATGCTGCCCATTGACGCCGAACGCCTGACGCCGCGCCATCAAGGCGGCCCGGTGTACTGGCTGGCCGAAGATGAGGACAGCGGCGCGGTCATCGGCAGCGTCATGGGCCTGAACCATCAGAAAGCGTTCCATGACCCGGAAAACGGTTGCAGCCTGTGGTGCCTGGCGGTAGACCCGCAATGCACCCGGCCCGGCGTGGGTGAGGTGCTGGTGCGCCACCTGGTGGAACATTTCATGAGCCGAGGCTTGAGCTATCTGGACCTGTCGGTGTTGCACGATAACCGTCAGGCCAAGAGCCTCTACGCCAAGTTGGGCTTTCGTGCGTTGAACACCTTCGCCATCAAGCACAAGAACGGCATCAACCAGCCGCTGTTTCTCGGCCCCGGGCCGCAGGCGGGGTTCAATCCTTATGCACGGATCATTGTCGAAGAAGCCCATCGACGGGGCATCGACGTGCAGGTGGATGATGCCGATGCCGGCCTGTTCACCCTCAGCCACGGCGGGCGCCGCGTGCGCTGCCGCGAGTCGCTGAGCGACCTGACCAGCGCCATCAGCATGACGTTGTGCCAGGACAAGAGCCTGACCCACAAGGTGCTCAAGGCCGCCGGCTTGAAGTTGCCGGCGCAGCAATTGGCGGGCAGTGCCGACGACAACCTGGAGTTTCTCGACGAACATCAACGTATCGTGGTCAAGCCGCTCGATGGCGAGCAGGGCCAGGGCGTGGCGGTGGATTTGCACACGTTCGAGGAGGTGCAGCAAGCCATCGACGCGGCGCGCCAGTTCGACAGCCGCGTGCTGCTCGAAAGCTTCCACGAGGGCCTGGACCTGCGCATCCTGGTGATTGGTTTCGAAGTGGTCGCCGCAGCGATCCGCCGCCCTGCCGAAGTGATGGGTGACGGTCAGCATTCGATTCGCGCCTTGATCGAGGCGCAAAGCCGCCGTCGTCAGGCCGCCACCGATGGCGAAAGCAAGATCCCCCTGGACGCCGAAACCGAACGTACCCTCAAGGCCGCCGGCTACGATTACGACAGCGTCCTGCCCCGTGGCGTGCAACTGGCCGTGCGCCGCACCGCCAACCTGCATACCGGCGGATGCCTGGAAGATGTCACGGCCATTTTGCATCCGACCCTGGTAGATGCCGCTGTGCGTGCAGCCCGCGCGCTGGATATTCCCATGGTCGGCCTGGACCTGATGGTGCCCGCCGCCGACCAGCCCGAATACGTCTTCATTGAAGCCAATGAACGGGCAGGCCTTGCCAACCATGAACCGCAACCGACCGCTGAGAAGTTTGTGGATTTGTTGTTTCCGCACAGTCAGCCGGCCGCCTGACCACCGATCGTTCCCACGCTCCGCGTGGGAATGCAGCCCGTGGCGCTCTGCGTCACCACAGCGGACGCAGAGCGTCCCTGGAGGCATTCCCACGCAGAGCGTGGGAACGATCGCCCTCAACTCATCAGGAGTTTCCATGACTCGAACCATTCCCGAACCCGATCTCGTCTACCTGCAAAAAGTGCTGCTGGAAATGCTCGCCATTCCCAGTCCCACCGGCTTCACCGACACCATCGTGCGCTACGTCGCCGAACGCCTGGAAGAGCTTGGCATCCCGTTTGAAATGACCCGGCGCGGCACGATTCGCGCGACCCTCAAGGGCCAGAAAAACAGCCCTGACCGCGCCGTCTCCGCGCACCTGGACACCATCGGCGCCGCCGTGCGCGCCATCAAGGACAACGGCCGCCTGACACTGGCGCCGGTCGGCTGCTGGTCAAGCCGCTTTGCCGAAGGCAGCCGTGTCAGCCTGTTCACCGACAACGGCGTGATCCGCGGCAGCGTGCTGCCACTGATGGCCTCCGGGCACGCGTTCAACACCGCCGTGGATGAAATGCCGGTGAGCTGGGACCACGTGGAACTGCGCCTGGACGCCTACTGCGCGACCCGTGCCGATTGCGATTCCCTGGGGATCAGCGTCGGTGACTACGTGGCATTCGACCCACTGCCGGAGTTCACCGAAAGCGGCCACATCAGCGCACGTCACCTGGACGACAAGGCCGGCGTCGCGGCCCTGCTCGCTGCGCTCAAGGCCATTATCGACAGCGGCGAACCGCTGCTCATCGACTGCCACCCGCTGTTCACCATCACCGAGGAAACCGGCAGCGGTGCCGCCGCAGCCCTGCCCTGGGATGTGAGTGAATTCGTCGGCATCGACATCGCCCCGGTCGCTCCGGGCCAGCACTCCAGCGAGCACGCGGTGAGCGTGGCGATGCAGGATTCCGGTGGGCCGTACGACTATCACCTGTCACGGCATCTGCTGCGCCTGGCGGCGGACAACGACCTGCCGGTACGCCGCGATCTGTTCCGCTATTACTTCAGCGATGCGCATTCGGCGGTCACCGCCGGGCATGACATTCGCACCGCCCTGCTGGCGTTCGGTTGCGATGCCACCCACGGTTACGAGCGCACCCATATCGACAGCCTGGCGGCACTGAGTCGACTGCTCGGCGCCTACATCCTCAGCCCACCGGTATTCGCCAGCGACGCGCAACCGGCACAAGGCTCCCTGGACCGCTTCAGCCATCAGATCGAACATGAGACGCAGATGGAAAGCGATACCCGGGTGCCGTCGGTGGACAGCCTGGTCGGGAACAAGTCCGATACGGGCAACAGCTGACCCTTGAAACGCCCGACACTGTCAACATAAGTCCCGGCACAGTAGCATCGCCGGGACTTGACCCCCGAGGCTTATATGCTGATCCCCTACGACGCGCTTGAAGTCGACACCCTGACCCGCCTCATCGAGGATTTCGTCACCCGCGATGGCACCGACAATGGCGACGACACACCGCTGGAAACCCGGGTACTGCGCGTACGTCAGGCACTGACCAAAGGCCAGGCGCTGATTGTGTTCGACCCGGAAAGCGAGCAGTGCCAACTGATGCTCAAGCACGACGTGCCCAAGCACCTGTTTGATTGACGGTGACGCTACGGGTTGGGCACCGGCACCGGATAGGCGGCACTCGCCTGGCGCTCGAGGATTTTGCGATACACCTCGGCGCGATGCACGCTGACGCCTGCCGGCGCTGCTATGCCGAACTTCACGTGGTTGGCACTGACTTCAAGAATGTGCAAAGCGATATCATCGCCGATGGAAATGCTTTCGCCCAAGGCGCGGCTCAAGACCAGCATGGCGGTTGTCCTTTTTCGAATGTCAGGACCCCGACCATGCTTGTTTGTAGCGTAACCAGCAATGGCTCGCGGCCAAATCAGGCATCACCTACAGGCATAGGTAATTTGCCTGACAGACCGCACCCCTATCAGCCCTTTATGGCCTGCGCCTTGGCGCGCATCTTGTCAGCCATCAGCGTCATCTCGTCATAGAGCAACTGCGGGTTTTTCTGTTTGAGTGTCCACGCCATTCGCCCCTGCTCGTGGGGCAGAATCATGAACTCGCCTGCACTCACGCGCTGATGGATATAGTCGGCGATGTCCGTCGCCGAGATCGGCGAACTCTCGAGCAACTTGCCCACCTGCGCTTTCATCGCCGGGGTCGGCCCGCGAAATGAATCAAGCAGGTTGGTCTGGAAAAACGACGGGCAGACCACATGCACGCCGATTTCCTGCTGCTTGAGTTCCACCAGCAAGCTTTCCGACAGCGCCACCACACCGGCCTTGGCCACGTTGTAGTTACTCATGGCCGGGCCCTGCATCAGAGCGGCCATCGAGGCGATGTTGATGATACGGCCCTTGCTCTTTTCCAGCAGCGGCAGGAACGCCTTGCAGCCCTTGACCACGCCCATCAGGTTGATTGCGATCTGCCAGTCCCAATCCTCGAGCGACAGCTCGGCAAAGAACCCGCCGGACGCCACGCCGGCGTTATTGACGATCACATCGATGCCGCCAAGCTTCACTTCGCACGCCTGCGCCAACGCAGTGAGCTGGCTGTAGTCACGCACATCGCAGCGCTGGATGAAACCGTCGCCACCGGCGTCGCGCACCAACCTCAGGGTTTCCTGCAAGCCCGGCTCGCTGACATCCGACAAGGCCAGCCGCCAACCCTCACGGGCCCAGCGCAGTGCGATTTCACGACCCAGACCGGACCCGGCGCCCGTGATCATCATGCGGTTTTGCATAGGAAGTAGCCTTGTGGTTCACGATGGAAGTGATCGGCAGTGTAGCGAAGGTTCCTGCCGCGCCCACGCACCATCAGAATGATGAATGCCCCAGGCAAACCGCGGGCTCGGTCGGATACTTGCGTATAGCCTAAGTTCAATATTTTTCAACTAACGTTGCGTAGTTGCGGCCGTGTTAAAAGAAATAAGCGAGCAAGCGAAATGCTTTAAAAAAATACTGAATTTTTTATCAGGCGGCAGAGTCGGAGTTGATAAGCCGTCCATTATCAGATGGACGAGACTCCCGCTGAATAACCGGTCTTTACAGAAGGCCTATAAGGAATAAAACCATGAGCCTGATTCTGATCATTATCCTGATTCTCCTGTTGGTGGGTGGCCTGCCGGTGTTCCCGCACTCGCGTAACTGGGGTTATGGCCCGTCGGGTATCCTGGGTGTGGTGCTGGTAGTTCTGCTGGTGCTGTTGTTGCTCGGCAAGATATAAGCCCCTTCCAAGGGTAAAAAAAAGAGGCCTCAATTGAGGCCTCTTTTTTATTGCCGGTTTGTTAGTTAGTCCGGCTTGCCGTCCACCACACCTGCGGTGTTATCCAACAGGCTCTTGGTCGCGGTTTGCAGGAACGACTCAAGTTTCTGCTTGAGCGCCGCTTCGTCCGGCGACTCGGCAATGACCTTGCCGGTCGGGTTGGCGCCCAGTTCGTATTGCCACAACTTCGGTGGCATTTCCTTGGGCAGCACCAGTACGCGGTCAGCCGTCAGCAAGGCGACGGTCTGGTCGCTGCCCGATGGCTTGATCACGCCGAAGCCCTTGTCGCCTTCCGGCAGGTTCAGCAGGTCGCGGCCCCAGCACTGGTGCAGGGTGTCACCGCCGAGGCGACCCATGATGGTCGGGACGATATCGATCTGGGTGCCCACGGTGTGGTCACGCTCGCCGAACTTTTCCTGCATGCCCGGCGCGATCATCAGCATCGGTACGTTGAAACGGCCCAGGTCCATCTCGGTGATCTGTTGCTCGTTGCCGAAGCCGTGGTCGCCCACCACCACAAACAGGGTTTCCTTGAAGTACGGCTCCTTGCGGGCCTTCTCGAAGAACTGGCCCAACGCCCAGTCGGAGTAACGCATGGCCGTCAAATGCTCGTTGAGGCTGCCACGGTCGGTGACCGGCTCAACCGGCAACGGCGTCGGCAACGCGTACGGTGTGTGGTTGGACAGGGTTTGCAGCAGTGCGTAGAACGGCTTGCCGCCTTCGCGAGCCTTCAGTTCTTCCAGGCCACGGTTGAACATGTCCTGGTCGGACACGCCCCAGGTCGGATCGGAAAACACCGGATCGACGAAGTCGTTGCGGCCGATGAAGTTGGTCATGCCTTGGTTGCTGAAGAAGCCCGACTGGTTGTCCCAGGCGAAGTCGCCGTTATAGACGTACACGTCGTCGAAATCGCGCGCGCTCAGCAACTGCGGCAGGCCCGACAGCTTGTGGCTGCCTTCGGGGGTCTGCATCAGGTATTCGAAGCCCGGCAGGTTCGGGAAGCACGCCATGGTGGCGAACATACCCTGGTGGGTGTGGGTGCCGTTGGAGAAGAAGCGATCGAACAGCAGGCCTTCCTTGGACAACTTGTCGAAGTACGGCGTGATGTTGCCTGGACGGCCCAGGGCGCCCACCGAGTGACCGGCGAAGCTCTCCATCAGGATCACGACCACGTTCTTGATCGGCAGGGTCTTCTCGGCCGGCGGCGTGAAATCACGGCGCACGGCGGCGGTGTCGGTATCCACCAGCTTCTCGCTCGGCAGCAGCAGCATGTCACGCACGGTCTGGGTGGCCAGCGGTTGTTCCAGGGTGGCTTTCCAGACGTTGTCGCGATGCGCGGAGAAACGCGCCTTGGCCGCGCCGATCAACGACAGCGTACCGTTAAGGCCCAACTGGTTGGCGAAGTTCGAGTCGGTGGTGTACACGTCGCCCCAACGCAACGGCGGGCCCTGGCGCAGGGTGCCACGGATGGCGACCACGGCGACCAGCAGGCACACCACGAACACCGCGATGCGGCTGTACCACGGCGCCACCTGGCGCGTACCGATGCTGCCGCCACTGAACGGGCCACGTGGGCGCGTTGCACGGTCGGCGCCCTTGAAGGCCATGCTCAGGATCAGCGTGCCCACGGCCCAGGCCAACAGGTAGCGCACCACCGGGAAGCCATACCAGAGCATGCTCACCACGGTTTTCGGATCTTCCTTCACATACTGGAAGACCAAACCGTTGAGGCGCTGGTGGAACTCGCGATAGAAGTCCATCTCCATCAGGCCCAGGAACAGCGCAATGCTGGAGGCAACGGTCAGCCACAACCGGAAAAACCCGCGCGCCGCCATGGCCCGGACGCTGAACAAGGCCAACAGCAGCGGGACCAGCAGGTACATCACCAGGCGGATATCCAGGCGCAGGCCGTTGGCGAACGCTTCCAGGAAGGTCGAGGCGGGTGTGTCGAGGATCATCTCGCGGTTGTAGACCAGCAACGCCAGGCGCAGCAGGGAGAACATCACCATCATGACCAGTGCGCAGAGCAGCGTGTATGCCAGATGGGATTTGACGGTCGGTTGCAGCAGGCGATTTGAAGCTCGCTGCTGATTCAGGGCGTCCGGGTTTGCCATGTCGTTTTAGGACCCATTGGAAGTTGAAGTTGCGAAATTAATGCAGTGGCGTCCGCCCTCGCCCAGGCTGGCCGGGGTGGGTGGTTAACGCGGTGGCGCAAATGGTGCCCGATCAAGGCCGGCAAGGCTATTAATTACTGAACGTGCGAGCTCGCCACCGCTTTAAATGCCCCAGGGATTGGGGCCCTGGCAGAGGAACAAAGCGAGCGAATTGTCTTGGACGGGATGTGAAAATTTCGTGCAGCGAATACTTTCGACACACAAATTCAGCGGGGGTAGGTAAAACCGGCAAAACCAATGTGGGAGGGGGCTTGCCCCCGATAGCGGAGGGTCAGCAACAGATACAGTGCTGACCCACCGCTAATCGGGGGCAAGCCCCCTCCCACAGTGCGGTGTTAGATCCGCACGTTACCGCGCGGCCCGGCGATGGCCCAGATGATCAGGCCCAGTACCGGCAGCAGCAGGATCAACAGAATCCACAACACCTTGGCGCCCGTGCTCGCGCCGCTTTTGAACACGTTGATGATCGCCCAGATATCCAGCGCGAGGATGATCAGGCCAATCAGGCCGTTGAAAGTTGAACCCATGGTGTCGCTCCTAAGTGTGGGGGCATGCCCTTGTAGGATAGTCAGCCCTGACGGGGGTTCCGTATTATTTAAACGTGAACGGCAATCTTCAGGGCTTCGAGCGACGGCTCAGCCTTGATACCAACCTCGGCGCACAGTTCCAGCACCCGCGACAGGTCGTTGCCGAACACCAGGACGGCCTGGATTTCATCATCAAGCAGTTGGCTGAAGTTGAGCAGCACATAGCCACCGTCTTCCGGGCTCAGGGCGCTCATCTGGATCTGGATGCGATTGAGCGCGGTCAGGTCTTCGGTCTTGGCCAATTGCTTGGGCTTGAGGTTGAACGCCACGCCCGGACCGAACGAGGCAACGATCTGCGCAAACAGGTCCGCGTAGGTGTCGGCCTGGAACAGCACAGTGTCCGGCAGGCTGCCGACCACCACCCACTCCCCCAAAGGAATCGGGAAGCTGTCGTCGTAGTTGATATCCGGATTGGCCGCCAGAAAAGCCGCAGGATCCGCGTAGGCCTGAGCTGCTTCATCGGCGATACGCGCTACCTCGTCCGCCCCCATGACACCGCTGCTGATTTTGCTGATGAGTTCGACGAGAGCGGTTTTCATGGGCGGGTCCTGTGGCGGGCGGGTTTTCGAGGGCGCGTAGCCTACACCAGTTTTTGCAACAGCGCCGCCGTATCCACTGCCCCCATGGTCTGCGCCGCCGCCAGCGCCGTCGCGCCCTGGGCATCGGTGGCCTTGGGGTTGGCACCCTGGCCGAGCAGGTAGTCGAGCATTTCGACACGGTTGAACATGGCCGCCATCATCAACGCCGTGCGCCCATCCGAAGACGCCGCTTCAACCGGGGTGCCGCCTTCGATCAGCGCCTTGACCACCGCCAGGTGGCCCTTGAATGCCGCACCGGCAATCGGCAGTTGGTTCTTGTCGTTGGCGATCAGGGGGTCGGCCTTGAACTCCAGCAGCACTTTTACCGCCTCGGCGTGGCCGTGGTAGGCGGCGAGCATCAACAGCGTGTCGCCGTTGTGGTTACGAAAGTTGGCCGGCAGACCTTTGGCCAACAGCGCCGCGAGCATGGCGGCATCGCCCTTGCGGGCGACATCGAAGACCTGCTCGGCAAATTCGGCGGCTTCGTCTTCGGTCATTTGTTGGGGCTGGGTCGACATAGTAGGGCTCCTTTCTGATGCTTTATATGGCGCCCAGTGTCGCGATGGAGTTCCCCGCTGTCATGGCTTTTTTGTCAAAAGCGCCCATAGGCAGAATCAATAGAGAAAGCCCGGTCGCCGGCCGGATGGAATTTATCCCGCAAGCATGCGGTCTGAGTCGTTAGCAAAACAGCATCTGCGTGCAGGAATTAACCGTCTGGATAACGCAAAATGCAGGATGCACGATGGCCTTTCATGCAAATTGCACGAAAACGAAAATCTTAAGATTTTATAAGCCACTGATTTATAAAGACTTTTTATAAGATTCAATACTGGCACAATCACTGCACCTATCACTCCATGCTTGCCAACTTGAGCCAATGGAGCTGATAGACATGAGCCTGATCCAAGATAAATTCGCTTCGGTATTTTCCAACTACGACGTCACCACCCAACCACGTCCAGACGGCGGCATTCTGTTGACCCTGCGTAACAGCGAAGGCAAACAGGTCAAGCGCTCGATCTCGTATCAGCAGCTGCACACCGCCGACCAACTGACCTGGGTCATCAGCGCCATCCGCCGCGACCTGGCCGAACAAGCCAGTGAGCTGCCACAAATTTCGATGCTGCAAAGCCAGAACCGCTTTGCCCTGCCGACTTACCATTCGGCATAAGCGCCACCGTTAAAGAAGGGCCGCAACGCCGTTGAGCGTCGCGGCCCTTTTTTATGTGCGCCACGCATGGATCGTTCCCCCGCTCCGCGTGGGAATGCATCCCGTGACGCTCCGCGTCACCATTGCGCAATTGCCGGATGTTGCGTTGAAAGCAGGACGCAGAGCGTCCTCGGCGGCATTCCCACGCGGAGCGTGGGAACGATCTTGTGCATGACTGAGCGTCGCGGCAAGTCTTTCGCTGAGATGATCGTTCCCTCGCTCCGCGTGGGAATGCATCCTGTGACGCTCCGCGTCACCATTGCGCAATTGCCGGATGTTGCGTTGAAAGCAGGACGCAGAGCGTCCTCGGCGGCATTCCCACGCGGAGCGTGGGAACGATCTTGTGCATGA
>NZ_JAFLXH010000069.1:0-15880 GCF_019891515.1 Pseudomonas sp. Wu6
TGCCGGGTTGCCCACGGATTCAAGCCTGCGTTCGGCCAGCGTGGTTTAACGGGGCGCCTAGGATCAAAAGCAGATCAAGATCAAGAGCGACTCGCTTCGCATCGTGGTTACCGTTGACCGCTATGCATAGCCACGATCCGGGCCGTTCGGCCCCGGCGTCGCTTACGGCACCAATTCAGCATCTGACACGCCATATTCGCCCAACGAATACAGCAATGTTCCATACCCCAGTTGCTCGTAACCGCCGCTGTCTCGGCCATAATCGCCGCCGCCACCTTCCACCTGGGCCTTATTCGCCATGGCTTTCACATTCGGCGCGCTGAGGCTTTTGCGCACGACGTAATGGTTGTAAAGCAGCTCCCATATCGGACGGATTTCGCCCCGATGGTTGGGCGAGACGACGCTCTGTTTGAACCTGCGATCGAGCAAAGGGGTAAACGGTACGTCCTGGCCCAGGTTGTACTGGGCCACGCACTCGGCGCCCTGCAGTACGCGGTTGTTCTGGTAGCCGAACAGGTCGTCGCCCTGGCTCCAGGCCATTTGGCAGAAGCTGCCGAGCAAGGCGATGTCGAGCAGGGCGTATGCCTGATCCCGCCCGCTTTCCTGGACTTGACCCAGGCCATTGCCGTGGAGCTTCCAGACGGCGTGTTCGATGGCGCCGTTACCGCTGCCGTGCTTGAAGTAGTCGACCGCCTCGTTGTAGAGGTCGCGGCGATCCGTCAGTACGCCGATGGCCAGTATCGAGTTCATGTTGGCCAGGTCCCAACGGGCGCCGTGACGATCAGGCGGGCTCCCATCGTGGTGCAGCAGGAAGTCATGATTGATGGGATAGAACACGCTGAGCAGCATGCCCTGAAATCGATGAAAGTCTGTCGCCTGCCACTTCGGGTAGCTGCGCAGCAGTTCGGCCGCGTTGGCCAGTTGATAACCGGCCAAGCCTGCCGCCAGGGACTTGTCGGGCTCGCCCTTGATCGCGGTGAGGGTGGAAGACCACTGGTTCAAAATGCCCACGGCCTTGTCGGCATAGGCGGGGTCTTGCGAGATCTGCCAGCGCAGGGCCAGTGCATAGGCTGCGGCGGCGTCGTTGAACAGTGTGCTGTCGTTATTCAAGCCATCTGAAGTGCGGTACACCACGGGCAGCGGATCGGCCTGCCAGGCCAATGAGGCATGTGGATTGGCGATCAGCTTTTGCCAGCCGGCCAGCCATGGCGCGTTTTGGTTGGCCAGTTTTTCGCGTATTCGCGTGAAGTCCGTCTGGGTCTGGAGCAGGCCCGGATGGACGAATGCATCGGCGGGCCGAGGGGAGGAGGCTTGACTGTCGATACTTATCGACAGCGCGCCGAGCAGCACGGCCATCGTGCAGAGGTGCTTGAAAGAAATCATCGGGTGTCCAACTTTATCCGGCGTAGACAGCCGTACGAACAGGGCCACGCTCGGCCCCAAGGATGAAAAGGCTGGCGCTTGCATGGAGCCTTTCAGGCGAGTGGATAGGCTTGGACAGCGGTGCGGTGGTGAGCATAGGATCGGTTCGCGAAAGTCGGGCACAGGGCAATCCTGGCAGCGGACTTTCAATAAACCATTCGTAAATTATCAAGGTTTCATCAAGAGGCTTCTTTGTGTCAGGAAAACGTATCCTCATTGTCGAAGACGACGCCGACAGCGCCAGCATTCTCGAAGCCTATCTGCGCCGGGATGGCTATGAGGTGGCCTTGGCCGAAGACGGTCAGCGCGGTCTCGATCTGCACAAGAGCTGGCAGCCCGACCTGATATTGCTCGACGTGATGCTGCCGCGCTTGAGTGGCACCGAGGTGTTGTCCGCCGTGCGCCGCAGCAGTGACACGCCGGTGATCATGGTCACGGCCATGGGCGACGAACCGGAAAAGCTTGGCGCCTTGCGCTACGGCGCAGACGATTATGTGGTCAAGCCCTACAGCCCGCGTGAAGTGGTGGCGAGGGTACAGGCGGTGCTGCGACGCACCACCGGCAACCAGCCAGTGGCACACCTGTTGCGCCATGAGAACCTGCGGGTGGATCTTGACGCTTTTACCGTAGCCATCGAGCAGGGCGATGCAGCACCGCAATGGCTGGAGCTGACGCCGACGGAATTCAAGCTGCTGGTGACGTTGCTCCAGACTCCGTCCAAAGCCTTCACCCGTGACGAACTGCTGGAAATCTGCCTGCCGGAAAGCGAAGCCCTGGCCCGTGTCGTCGATACCCATGTGCACAACCTGCGCCGCAAGCTGGAATCCCATGGCATCGCCGGGGTGCTGGTGACGGTGCGTTCCATTGGCTATCGGTTCAGGTAAACACCATGTTGGATAAACCCATGCCGGATAAATCACCGATCAACGACAAACCGCTGTGGCGCTGGATCGGCATGCGCATGAGCCTGCTGGCGATCGGCGCCGTGGTGGTGATCTCGGTGTGCATGTGGCTCAACATCACGTTGTCGGATCGGGATTTTGTGCAGCACCTGCCGCCGGGGCTGCGCGAAGAGCTGCAGCAACTGCGCGCCGACCCAGGACTCAACGAGGCGCGCTTGCGTCAATTGGTGGCCCAGTACTACCCGCTGGACTATTTCCAGCCGGCGATCGCCAATCAGGACTGGCTGGTACTGGTTGGCCTGGTGCTGGCCGCCATCCCCATCATCATTGCCTGCGGCCTGTGGTTTTCGCGGCCCTTGTCCAGTCAGTTTTCGACGATTGCCCAGGGCGCCAGGCGCGTCGCCGGTGGGGATTTCCTGACGCGCCTGCCGGTCCACCGCGATGCACCCGACGAGTTGCAACGGCTGGCCGGCGACTTCAACAGCATGAGCACCCAACTGGAGCGCTATGAGCGTGATGTGCGCGAGTCCAGCGCGGTCATTGCCCACGAACTGCGCACGCCGTTGAATGCCGCCATGGGGCGCGTGCAGGGTATGCTCGACGAGGTGTTTCCCAGCGATGCCGCGCAGTTGGGCATGGTCAAGCGTCAGCTCGATCAGTTGAGCAAACTGGT
This sequence comes from Pseudomonas sp. Wu6, assembly GCF_019891515.1. Lineage (NCBI taxonomy): Bacteria > Pseudomonadati > Pseudomonadota > Gammaproteobacteria > Pseudomonadales > Pseudomonadaceae > Pseudomonas > Pseudomonas sp. Wu6. The sequence continues at coordinate 2,998 of NZ_JAFLXH010000069.1, forward strand.
GGATGATTTGCACCTGCTGTCGATGGCCCGGGCTGGCCGGTTGGTGCTCGAGCGCAGCGATTTTCCCCTGATGGCGCTGGTGGCCGAACGGTTGGCCTGGTTTGAGCCGCAGTTGGATCAGGCCGGTGTTCGCACGCAGATTACTATGGCCGAGGGGCTGCGCGTGCATGCCGATCGCGATCGCCTCGGGCAGGTCATCAACATTCTGGTTGATAACCTGTTGCGTTATGCGGCAGGCGGCGGTGAGTTGAATATCATGGCGTGCCAGGTTCAAGACCTGATCGTGATTGAAATCGGCGATCGCGGCCCGGGTATCGAGGCACAGCACCTGGACAGCGTATTTGATCGCTTTTGGCGGGCGGAACGCTCCCGGGCGCGTTACTCGGGCGGCAGCGGGCTGGGCTTGTCCATCGCCAGGGCAATCTGCCAGGCCCATGGCGGCGCCTTGACCGCCAGCAACCTGGCCGAGGGTGGCACGCTGATCAGGGCGCAGTTTCCGGTGTAGGGGCGGCGTAGGCGTCCAGTGCGAGGCGTGCATGCAGGTCGTCGGGTGTGGCGGGGCGGATGTACCGGTCCATCTTTGCAGGCAAATGTTTGTCGTTTGAAGTTGGCAACTTCACTCGTCCGGCAGGTGCAGTTGCACGTCCATTGCGTCGTGAAGACACCTGACGACTTCAACCGCTTTATCGTGCGCTAGCCGGTAAAACACGATATGGCGAGGGTTCTTCACCGTTGCATGGCGTGGGTTTGCGTGTTGGCGCGAATGACTGAGGTGATAGCTTCTAAGCCCCGGTGCAATTTCATCGCGGGCGCGGCTGGCGACGTGATGGGGCGTTTTGGCGAGGGTTTGCAGGGTCGTCAGGATCAGCGTCTGATAGCGCTTACGCGCCGATTCACCGAATTGCATCTGGGAGTGCCGGAGAATATCGACGATATCGCCACGTGCAGCATCGGAAATTCGATAGTGCGGCATGCTCAGGTTTTCCCCCGCGCAGGGCGCGTCGCCTCCAGGCCCAAGCCGTCGAGAAACTGTTCAATATCGACTTCGGCCAGCGGCGTGAAGCGGCCTTGTTCAAGGTCCATCAGGCCCATTGAGGTAGCTTGCCGCAGGGCCTGAAGTTTAGCGGCCTCTTCGGCAACGCGCTGTTCCAGGAGGCGCAAGCCCTCACGCATGACTTCGCTGGCATTCTGATAACGGCCGGATTGAACCAGGTCCTGGATAACCTGTTCGTGGTGCGAGGTGAGGACGACGTTTCGTGTACCCATGGTGAGCTCCGCTGCGGGGCGTATTCGATCGTTGGCATATTATGCCATCGCGACATCTGCATGTAGTGCATTGGCTCGCCATTCGTCTTCTCGCTTGCGATTCGGATAATGAAAGCGAGTGCCAGCCCCAACCATCATCAGCGTAATCACCCTCGGACCGGGTTAACATGAGCCTGAGCTCATGCCCTGCCTGTTCCTGCCCACTCGCCGAGACCCTGCCTATGAGAGACCTGCCGCCGACCGCCACCTTGCGCGCATTTGAAGCCGCCACGCGGCATCCGACCTTTACGGCCGCCGCCCAGGAACTGCATGTGAGCCAGAGCGCGGTCAGCCATCAGCTCAAGCACCTGGAAACGCTGTGGGGGCTGCAGCTGTTTGAACGCGGTCAACCGCTACGCCTCACGGCGGCGGGGGCTACGCTGGCGCCCATCGTGCGCGAATTCTTCATCAGCCTGGAGGCAACCCTGGGCGACCTGCGCGAGCAAAAAGGCCGGGTGCGGCTCAGCGTCAGCACCACCTATTCGTTCGCACTCAAATGGCTGTTGCCGCGCTTGCCGAGCCTGGCCCGTCAGCACCCCGAGCTGTTGGTGTCGCTGGACACCACCGACAAGATCATCCACTTTGCGCAGGGCCAGGCGGATGTCGCGATTCGGCTGGGCAAGGGCAGTTATCCTGGTCTGTACTCGGAGTTTTTGTTCGGCGAGCAGGTGTTTCCGGTGGCCAGCCCCGACTTGTTGCAACGCCTCGGAACCCCGCGTGATCCGGCCGAGTTGTTGCGTTTGCCGCTGCTGACCCGCGATGGCGCCGAACTGGTGCCGAAATGGGAGGCGTGGTTCCAGTCTGTCGGGCTGGCGTTTTCACCGCTCAGGGAAAGTGTCAGGTTCGGCGACAGCAATATGACGGTCGAAGCCGCGTTGCTCGGCCAGGGCGTAGCGTTGGTGCGCAGCGGCCACGTAGAAAACGAAATCAGCGATGGCCGTCTGGTACGGCTGTTCGATGTGCCGTTCCCATCGCCGCTGGCCTACTATTTCGTCTGCCCCAAGGGCATCGAGGCGCAGCCGCACGTCCTCAACTTGCGCCAGTGGTTGATGGGCGAAGCACTGAAAGTGCAACAGGCGGCTCAATAGGGTATGAGTATTCGTTCATGCTGCAATGAGCAAACTTCGCTGTCGTTCCGGTGCCGGGCTGCCTAACATGGCGCATGCCTATTCATCTTGTTTGCCTGGTTCTTTTCGCCGCGCTCCTGCACGCCAGCTGGAACGCGCTGCTGCGTGGCGGTGCCGACCGGCTGTGGTCGATGACGGTAATGTGCATTGCCATCGCCATCACCTGCAGCGTCGCCGCAGCGTTCATGCCAATACCCGCCAGTGAGAGCTGGGGGTATGCGCTGCTGTCAGCATTACTGCATGTGGGCTACAACCTGTTTCTGGTGCGCAGCTATCGAGTCGGTGACCTGGGGCAGGTCTATCCGATTTCGCGTGGGTCATCGCCTGCGCTGATCACCCTGGGGGCCGCCGTGTTTGCCGGCGAGCGCATCGCGCCCGGCCAGTTGCTGGGTATCACGCTGGTCTCCGGCGGGATCATTTCGCTGGCCTTCAAGGGGCGCAGCCTGTCGGTTCCCAGCCTGCCTTATGCGCTGGGCACCGGCTGCTTCATCGCGGCCTACAGCGTCGTCGACGGCATCGGTGCCAGGCTCTCCGGCGCGCCGCTGGCTTACACTGCGTGGATGTGCGCCTTGTGGGGCGTGCTGATGCCGATGGTGTATATCGGCCTGCGCGATGCCCGCAGCTTGTTCAGTGTGCGGCCCGGCCTGTTGACCGCCGCGCTCGGCGGGTTGGTCTCCTTGCTGGCCTATGCAATCGTTATCTACGCCATGAACGAAGCGCCCCTGGGCGCGGTGTCGGCATTGCGCGAAACCAGCGTGCTGTTTGCGCTGTTGATCGGTTACCTGTTTCTCGGCGAGACGCTCACCCTGCGCCGCATCCTGGCCTGTGTCGTGATCGTAGCCGGCATCCTCATCATCGGCTGATACAGCCAACAACGCAGGAGGTCATTCAAATGGACAAGGTCACACAGGCACCCCTGATCCTGATCACCGGAGGCAGTCGCGGCGTGGGTGCAGCCACCGCTCGACTGGCCGCCGCCAGGGGCTATGACGTCGCGATCAGCTACGTGGCCAACGAACCGGCGGCGCTGGCGGTGGTGGCGGATGTGCAGGCAGCGGGGCGCAGGGCCCTGGCCGTGCAGGCCGACAGTGCGGACCCCGAACAGGTCGCGCAGTTGTTCGCAGCCATCGACCGCACGTTCGGGCGCATTGATGTCCTGGTCAATAACGCCGGGGTGCTGGCGACCCAGTCGCGCCTGGAGGATCTTGGCCATGAACGCATGCAGCGCATCTTTGCGGTCAATGCCATCGGCCCCATGCTCTGCGCCCAGCAGGCGGTCAAGCGCATGGCTTACCGGCACAACGGGCCGGGCGGGGTGGTGATCAATGTCTCTTCGGGCGCCGCACGCCTGGGCAGTCCCAACGAATACATCGACTATGCCGCATCAAAAGGCGCCCTGGAGACGTTTACCATCGGGCTTTCCAAGGAAGTGGCGCGCGAGGGCATACGCGTCAACTGTGTTCGCCCCGGGCACATCTACACCGACATGCACGCCAGCGGCGGCGAGCCGGGCCGCGTCGATCGCGTCAAGGACTCGATTCCCATGGGGCGCGGCGGCCAACCGGAGGAAGTAGCACAGGCCATTCTGTGGCTGGCCGGCGCCGAAGCGTCGTTCGTGACCGGCACCTTCCTTGACGTGACGGGAGGCAAGTAAGCCGGCGGGCGTCTTCGTCTCGTTTGCGCTCGAAAGGGACGAATTCGCCTGGTAGTCGCAATTTGTTACGAAGCAATCACGGCAAAATGCCAGTTTGCGCCGGCAAAAGGGGGCAAAAACGCGCCTGCCATGGATTTTTCATAAAATCGTAACAAAGCTGCTGCACAGTCCCGGGAGCCCGAAATTACACCACGGAGTTCCTGAATGAAAAGCTTGATGAAGTCTGCTGCACTCGCCGTTGCGGTTTCTCTGAGCGCCACTTCGGTGTTTGCTGCCGAAAGCATCCGCCTGACCGGTTCCGGTGCCAGTTTCCCGGCCCCGATCTACCTCATCTGGTTCAAGGATTTCAGCAAGAAAAGCGCGGGCGTCACGGTTGACTACCAGTCCAAGGGGAGCGGGGCGGGTGTGCAGGACTTCCTGAACAAAACCGTCGACTTCGCCGCCAGTGACTCCGCGATGAAAGACGAAGACATCGCCAAGGTTGCCGAGGGCGTGCAACTGCTGCCGATGACCGCCGGTGAAATCGTGCTGGCGTACAACCTGCCGGGCAACCCGAAGGGCCTGAAGCTGCCGCGCGATGTGTACTCCGATATCTTCCTGGGCAAGATTACCCAGTGGAACGATCCGAAGATCGTTGCCGCCAACCCGGACCTGAAGCTGCCGGCTACGCCTATCACCGTCGTGGTGCGTGCAGATTCCAGTGGCACCACCGCGGTATTTACCAAGCACCTGGCGGCGATCAACCCTGGCTTCAAAGAAGCATTGGGTGAAGGCAACACGGTTAACTGGCCAGCTACCGACAAGTTCATCAAGTCGCCCAAGAACGACGGTGTGACCGCCACCGTACGCCAGACCCCAGGCGCGATTGGCTACATCGAATACGGTTTCGCCAAACTGGCCAAGGTTGACTTCGCCCAATTGCAGAACAAGGCCGGCCAGTACGTTGTGCCCAATGCCGAAAGCGGTGCAGAAGCACTGGCTGCGGTGAAGATGCCGGAAAGCCTGGTGGCCTGGCTGCCGGACCCGGACGGTGCCAAGTCCTACCCGATCACGTCCTACACCTGGATGATTTTCCGCAAGGAGAACGGCAACCCGGCCAAGGCTAAGGCCATGCGTGAAATGGTCGAGTACAGCCTGACCGAAGGGCAGAAAATCGCTGACTCCATGGGCTACATCCCGCTGCCGCCTTCGGTAGTCGAGCAGGTGCGCAAAGCCTCCGCCAACATTCAGTAAGGCGTGCCAGGTCGCTTCCGGGATGGGCAGTCAGCCATGCCGGGAGCACTTCTTCCCTGTTTCGGAATTAACCCATGAACACACCTTTTGTCGTACCGGGTAACCCGGACTCTGCGTGCCAGCCACCGTCCACCAAGGACTTCGTGATGGATCGCACGTTCCGTGCGCTTGCACGCATCGGCGTGGTGCTGGTGCTGGCGCTGGTCTTCGCACTGGTGTTCGAAGTAGGGCGCAAGGCCCTTCCAGGCATGGAAAAGCACGGTTTTGACGTGCTGCTGGGCAGCGTCTGGGATGTCAATCAAGGCAAGTACGGCATTCTGCCGGCGATTTGGGGCACGCTGTACAGTGCTTTTATCGCGTTGATGATCGCCGGCTTTTTTGGCGTCAGCATGGCGATTTTTCTCACCCAGGATTTCCTTCCCGCCAAGCTGGCTGCGGTGTTTCGCACCATCGTCGAATTGCTCGCGGCGATCCCCAGCGTGGTGTACGGCCTGTGGGGCATCTACGTGGTCATCCCCGCCATCCGCCCGCTGACGGCGTGGCTGAACACGGAACTTGGCTGGATTCCCTTTTTCGGTACATCCCTGAGCGGGCCGGGCCTGCTGCCGGCCGCGCTGGTGTTGGCGATCATGATCCTGCCGACCATTGCCGCAGTGTCCCAGGACGCGCTTACCGCGGTGCCGATGAAAACCAAACAGGCCGCCTACGGCATGGGCACGACGCACTGGGAAGCGATTCTCAAGGTGATGGTGCCGTCGGCCGCCACCGGTATCTTCGGCTCCCTGGTGCTGGGCCTCGGCCGCGCCCTGGGGGAAACCATGGCCCTGGCGATGCTGGTGGGTAATGCAAACAACATTTCCCTGTCTCTGTTTGCACCGGCCAATACCCTGGCGGCCTTGCTGGCGCTGAACTTTCCCGAGGCCGGGCCCAACGAGATCGAGGTGTTGATGTATGCGGCGCTGGTGCTGATGTTCATCACGCTGCTGGTCAACGTGGCGGGTTCGATGCTCATGCTCTACGCCCAGCGGGGGACCAAACAATGACCAACCTCACCACGCCTGCCGCCGCGCTGCCCAGCCTGCAGCGCCGCTTCGAAGGCCGCGCCCTGCGCAGCCTGGTCTTGACCACGCTGGTCTGGTTCGGCGCGCTGCTGGCCAGCGTACCGTTGATCTCCGTGCTGTATATGTTGATCACCCGAGGCGGTGCGCGCCTGAGCCTGGAGCTCTTCACCGAGCTACCACCGACCGGTTTCGAGACCGGTGGCGGCTTCGGCAACGCCATGGCCGGCACCCTGGTGATGGTCGGCATTGCGGCGGCGATCGCCGTGCCGGTCGGTATCCTGGCCGCCGTCTTTCTAGCGGAACTGGGGCCTGACAGCAAACTGGCGAGCGCTGCGCGCTTTGCCGCCAAGATGCTCACCGGCTTGCCGTCCATTCTGGCCGGGGTGTTTGCCTACGCGCTGGTGGTGATGACTACCGGAACCTACTCGGCACCGGCAGGTGGCGTGGCGCTGGCCGTGTTGATGCTGCCAATCGTGGTGCTGACGGCCGAAGAGTCGATGCGCATGGTGCCCAAGATCATGAAGGACGCTGCCTACGGTATGGGCTGCACCCGTTCGCAGGTGATCTGGAAGATCGTCTTGCCTACCGGCCTGCCGGCGATCCTGACCGGCGTCATGCTGGCCGTGGCGCGCGCTGCGGGCGAAACCGCGCCATTGCTGTTCACTGCGCTGTTCAGCAACTACTGGATCTACCACGACGGCAACCTGGCCGTCATGAACCCGACAGCCTCGTTGGCCGTGCTGATCTACAACTTCTCCGGCATGCCTTTCGACAATCAGCTTGAACTCGCGTGGGCGGCCTCGCTGGTGCTGGTGATGATCGTGCTGGTCGTGAATGTCGTGAGCCGTATTTTCGGCAAACCCAAGTACTAAAAGCGGGAGCACCTGAATTTTGAACGTATCCACTGCGCAAATAGCCGCTCCGTTTGTGACCGAGTCGCCTGTGGTCATGGACTGCAAGCTGGACAAGATCTTCTACGGCAACTTCATGGCCGTGCGTGACAGCCACGTGCCGATCGAAAAAAACAAGATCACCGGTTTCATCGGGCCTTCCGGCTGTGGCAAAAGCACCGTGCTGCGCAGCCTCAATCGCATGAATGACCTGGTCAAGGGCTTTCGTTTCGAAGGGCATGTGCATTTTCTCGGCCAGGACGTGTACGGCAAGGGCGTTGATCCCGTGGTCGTGCGCCGTTACATCGGCATGGTGTTCCAGCAGCCCAACCCGTTCTCGATGAGCATCTTCGACAACGTCGCCTTCGGTCTGCGCCTCAATCGCTACAAAGGCGATCTGGGCGACCGCGTGAAACACGCGCTGCAGGGCGCCGCCCTGTGGGACGAGGTCAAGGACAAGCTCAAGGTCAGCGGCTTGTCGCTCTCCGGCGGCCAGCAGCAACGCCTGTGTATCGCGCGCGCTATCGCCACCGAGCCGGAAGTGTTGCTGCTGGATGAACCGTGCTCGGCACTCGACCCGATCGCCACCCGACGCGTCGAGGAACTGATGGTCGAGCTGAAGAAGGATTACACCATCGCGCTGGTGACCCACAACATGCAGCAGGCGATCCGGGTGGCGGACACCACGGCGTTTTTCTCGGTGGATATTTCCCAGGGCACGCGCACGGGGTATCTGGTCGAGATGGGCCCCACTGCGCAGATTTTCGGCAAGCCGCGTGAACAAATGACCGAAGACTACATCAGCGGCAAGTTCAGCTGAGTAACACCGTCCGGCCTGGGCCGCCCACATGCAAACGCCAAACGGACTTGGCGTGAATCGGTAGATTTTTTACCTCGTGTTTCCAAGGAGTTTCAATGTCTGTAACGCATCGCCTTGATTTACCTGCCATTGAGCGCGCATTGCGCGAAGTGCAGGAGCGCTTCGCCGAGCTTAGCCGGCACTTCACCGAGCCGCGTGACCCCTTGACCGACGAAGTGCTGCTCAATGTACTTGAAGGCTATGCGTTGATTGACGACTATGTCGCACGCGGCGTAGACCTGTTTGATCTTCATCAGCTGAACCTGATGCTGGAAATCAACGCCACGGTGCTGTGCGGTCGAGACCCGGCGCGGCGGGTGGAGTACGCCCAGCACCTGGCGGCGACCGAGGAGCATTTCTTCAATAACGTCGAGGGCGGTATCAAGGACCTGTTCAACTGGTATTGCGCGTATCGCAGCGAATCGGTCTGGAAACGGGCGGCCGGCGTCTATGTGCGCATCCTCAGCAAGCCGCAGTTGTTCATTGAAGGCAACAACCGCAGTGGGTCGCTCATCGTCAGCTATTTGCTCATGCGTGCAGGTTTGCCGCCGTTCGTGCTGACGCTGGAAAATGCCGAGGGTTATTTCAACCCATCCTCGGTGATACGCAACTCTGCCAAACATGGTGTCAAGGCGTTGTATGAATTGCCCAAGATCAAGAAAAAGTATGCAGCCTTCCTGGAGCACCAGGCGCCTGATCCAGGCAAGTTTTTCCTGAGCGGCGCGCGGCTGCCCCTGCGAGAGAGAGGCCACTGATGCGCCGATTCAAGCGTCAACGCCTGCGTATTTCATTTGATATCGATGACACGCTGGCCTGTCAGCTGCACCACTGCGCTGTCGAAACCAGCTGGCTGCCGGCCTGTGTGCATCGTTGGCTGGGGGAGCCGTTGCGCATGGGCACGCGTGCCCTGATCCGCGACTTGCGTCGCCAGGGTTGCAGTGTCTGGGTCTATACCTCGTCCGGTCGCACACCGTCCTACATCCGCCGCTGGCTGTTGCTCTATGGAATCCGCGTCGATGGAGTGGTCAACAGTGTGCTGCATAACCGCGCCCTGACCGGGCACGGGCTGTGCAATGCGCCTTCGAAGTATCCGCCGGCATTCGACATCGACTTGCACGTCGATGATTCCGAGGGCGTGCAGATTGAAGGCGCTGATCATGGATTCCGCGTTGTCGTGGTCGATCCGCAGGACATACGCTGGACGCAGAAAGTCCTGGATGCCGTGGTCGTTGTCCGCGCGCAGCTCGGTTGGCCGCGGCTGATCAGCCCCAAAGCGCCGCGCAATGCCGGGCTATCGCTTGAACCGAGCAGGCCTGTCGCCCCCTCGATCCTGGCGCGTGGGCAATGGTCCGGTTGAATGTATCCAGGACAATTCTTTGTGTGTATCAAATGGCGGGCGTTGATCGTTCCCTCGCTCCGCGTGGGAATGCATCCCGTGACGCTCCGCGTCACCTTGCGCAGGTAAAGCAGGACGCGGAGCGTCCAGGGCGGCATTCCCACGCAGAGCGTGGGAACGATCAAGCCATGCTACGACGTCTGTTGACCTTGCTTATTTGAGCGTGACGTCAACCATCGGCGGGATGTAACCGTAGTCATACTCGGCGACCACGAATGTCTGCTGCCCTTTGATCTTGATGCCCACGGTCGGTGCCTCGGTGCCGCCGATGCGCACCTGTGTCCCGCCTTCGCCGGTGGGTACGCTGTCGATGAAGGAGGTCACCAGGCCGTTGGGCATCACGCAGTGCGAGTAGGTCTGGAAGGGCTGGGAAGACGGATTTCCCAGGACCAGGCCGGAACCGTTCAAGGGCACGTAAGGGCCGAACAGCGAGTCGGCGACAAAACCGTACACACCGTCTGGCCCGGTTACCCCGTCGCCATAGGTGAAGGTGTGGCTGATGGTGAACAGATAATACTTGCCGTCCTGGAACACGAAGTGCGGACGTTCGGTCTGGTCGTTGACGCCGACTGCGGTCAGCAGCGGCGGCAGCATTTCCCAGTCGTCGCCGTCTTCGTCACGGGCCACGGCGATACCAACGCAGGCGGTCTGGAAACGCGAGTTGCCGACGTCTTCATAACCGGGCGGCACATCGCCGATTTCTGCCTTGCCCACCTTGTGCGAGCCGCGCTCGCCGGCCACGTTGCCTTCGAACAGCATGTACAGCTTGCCGTCCTTCGGGTCGCGGAACGGCCATGGATCGCGGAAACCCCAGAAGGCGTTCTGCGCTTCGGTCTGGTACATCTTGCCGTCGGCCTCGAACAGCGGCTTGACCTTCTCGAAGCCCACCAGGCTGACGCCATGCTCGGTGGTCACCACGCGGCCACGCACCTTGACGATGGTCGCACCGGGTGTGACGGCGGTGTAGTAGAGGTCCACTTCGCCTTGCTCGTTCAGCAGGATCGGCGTGCCGGCCCATTCGCGCACCGTTGGCGAAACGCCTTCAGCCATGACCCGGCCGCCGAGTTTCCAGTCCTTGCCGGTGCGGGAGTACCAGTAGTACATCTTTGCCCGACCGTGGCGATCGGTCCAGTCGCGGGTGATGTCGTAGTTACCGTTCTCATCGAGGTACTGCGGGTCGTTGGGGTGACGGTCTGCGGTCAGGGTGAAGATCACCGACCAGCCATCGACGGAAGTGATATTTCCGTCAATGTCGCGCAGCGGCATGGTGTCCCAGATAAACACCTTGTCGCTCAGCACCGGGAAGTCGGCACTGACCAGCGGCTGGGTGGTGGTGGGGTCGTCCGCATGGACTTTCAGCGCATCGGCGCGGGTCCACAGGCTGGGCAGGTGGGGTGTTTTGCCAAATTTTTCAGTGGTGCTTTTCATAGGTAACCTCGTCCGTGAAGCTAAGTTGATACTGTATTTATATACAGTCATTTGACTTTAAAAGACTGGTTCCCTCGGGTCAAGGGCTAAAATGCATTTATGCATATTTTTGCGTGATGCCTTGGCTGACACGTTTCAGCTATGGATTTTTACAGACGTTCGCGTTCGGCCGGGAGGTAGCTAAGGGAGCCGCTACTAAATAAGGAACTTTGGCCCCGCAGGCCTTCTCCATTGCAGATAGCCCCGCCTCAGCCGGCCTGCGCCGGATGATCGCTGACTGCAACCCGCCGCCAGAGCCGCCCATGACCGAACCCAGACCCAGCCACGCCGAACCTTCCACGCCGTCCCTGCGCCGCGCCGTGACCGGCCCGATGTTGTTCCTGTTCATCCTGGGCGACGTGCTCGGCGCCGGCGTGTATGCGCTGGCCGGAACCATTGCCGGCCAGGTCGGCGGGGCGATCTGGGTACCGCTGCTGGTGGCGTTGTTCTTCGCCATGCTCACGGCCGGCTCGTACGCCGAGTTGGTGACCAAATACCCCCATGCAGGCGCTGCTTCGGTGTTCGCCGAAAAGGCGTTCAAGTCGCCGCTGATTTCGTTCCTGGTGGGCTTTTGCATGCTTGCAGCCGCCGTGACCAGCGCCGCCGGGTTATCCCTGGCATTTGCCGGTGACTACCTGGCCGCGTTCATTGACGTCTCGCCCCACTGGGCGGCGCTGGTCTTTTTGCTGGTGATTGCGCTGTTGAATGCGCGCGGGATCAAGGAATCGCTGGGCGCCAATATGGTGATGACGTGCGTGGAGCTGTCCGGGCTGCTGTTGGTGGTGGTCGCCGCAGCCTGGTGCTTGCAGGCCGGCGAGGCCAACCTGGGGCGGGCGTTCGAATTCAAGCCCGGCATCAACCCGATGCTTGCCGTGCTCGGCGCTGCACTATTGGCATTCTATTCGTTCGTCGGCTTTGAGACGTCGGCCAACCTGGCGGAAGAAATCCGGGGTGTGCGCAGGATTTACCCGCGCGCGCTGTTCGCCGCGTTGATCGTGGCGGGTATCGTGTATATGGCGGTTGGTGTCGCCGCCTCCGTGGTGTTGCCGATGGACAAGCTCACAGCCACGTCGGCACCGCTGCTCGAAGTGGTTCGTGCCTCGGGCCTGAATATTCCACCGCAACTGTTTGCCTTCATTGCCCTGGTGGCGGTCGCCAATGGCGCGCTGCTGACGATGGTCATGGCCAGCCGCCTGACCTACGGCATGGCGCGCATGGGCCTGTTGCCGGAGCCGTTGTCCCGCGTGCTGCCCAAGCGCCGTACGCCCTGGGTCGCGATCATTGCCAGTACGGCCGTGGCCATAGCCCTGACGCTGACCGGCACGCTGGCGGCATTGGCCGAGACGGTGGTGTTGTTGTTGCTGTTCGTGTTTCTCAGTACCAACCTGGCGGTGCTGGTATTGCGGCGTGACACCATCGAGGAGCAGCATTTTCGCGTGCCGAGCTGGGTGCCGGTGCTGGCGATTGTTTCGTGCCTGATCCTCCTCAGCCAGCAAAGCCTGGATATCTGGATGCGAGGCGGGGCGCTGATTGTGTTGGGCATGGTGCTGTATGGCTGCAATCGATTGGCGACGCCGGCCGTGCAGGCGGGTTGAGTACACCAACCGGGTAGCGACCTATGCCGCCGATGGCGGTGGGTCAGTTGCAGAAGCATGCACTGACCCTCCCTCATCGGGGGCAAGCCCCCTCCCACATTGGATTGGCGTATGGCTTGGAGCTCGCGTACTACCCGAAAACCAATCCAGTCACGCCGCGTCTTCGGGTGAATACATTCTTCCTGACTGAGGTGGTCAACTTTTTCCGGACACCTCAATCGGTGTTTTCAGGCTGTTTGCCGCTCGTACTGATTGGGCGGCAAATAGTCTAACGATGAATGCATTCGTCGTTCATT
>NZ_JAFLXH010000070.1:0-12034 GCF_019891515.1 Pseudomonas sp. Wu6
TGCCGAGTGGTGGGGCAAGAGCCCTTTGGTTACTTTGGGGCTTTTCCAAAGTGACCCGCCGTCAGGGCGGAACCCTAAGTGGCCGTTACCGCAGAAACGGATATGTACTCGGTCCAATCCAACATCCCGGCCAGCCCCGAGGCCGCCATCGGGGGCAAGCCCCCTCCCACAGTTGGCTCTCCATACCCCTAGACCAACCGCGCACGCCGAGCCTTGAGCCCCGCCACCAGCGAAGGCGCCAACGCCACCATCGCCGAGCCCATCACCACCACCAACGCGCCAAAATACCCCAACGCGTTGATCGCTTCGGCCTGCACAAACTCCGGCCACAACCACGCCGCCAGTGCCACCGCCACAAAGGTCACCAATGGCGTCAAGGCCAGGGTCGCACTGACCCGCGACGCCTCCCAATGCGCCAGCGCTTCGGCAAAGGCGCCGTAGGCCACCAGGGTATTCATGCAGCACGCCAGCAGCAGCCAGCCTTGCAGCGGGCTCAGTTGCAGCGCCTCCAACGGGTGCGCCCAAGGCGTCAGCAACACCGCACATGAGAGGTAGATCACCATCATCACCTGCAGCGAATTCCACACCGTCAGCAACTGCTTCTGACCCAAGGCGTAAAACATCCAGATGGTGGTCGCCAGCAGCACCGTCAGCACCCCGGTGGTGTAAGTCCCCATCGATGTCAGCAGTTCCACCAGGCGCTGGTTGAAAAACAGCCCGAAGCCGATGATCAACACCACCAACCCCACGCCCTGCCCAAGGCTGAAACGCTCCTTGAACACAAACACGCTGGCGATCATCAGGAAAATCGGCCCCATCTGCACCACCAGTTGCGCGGTACCGGGGCTGAGCATCTTCAAACCCACCAGATACAACACGTAGTTGCCCACCAGCCCGCACACGGCCATCGCCACCAGCCAGCCGCCCCTGGGGCCAAGTACCCGGCGGCTGGGCAAGCGCCGCGTGAACGCCAGATAGATGAACAGGCAACTGCCCGCGACGATCAGGCGAAACCAGGTCACCGTGATCGGGTCCATCACCTGCAATACCTGTTTGAGCTTGATCGGCAGAATGCCCCAGAGCAGCGCGGTCAACAGGGTCAGGAGAAAACCGTAGACCCAGCGGCCCGAAGAGATGTGCATGAGTGCCCCAGATGCCAGAGGAAGTGGAACCGGCATTCTAGGGGCATGCGGTGCGCTTTGGGTATCACGCTGTGTTCAGGGCACGCCCATCACCAGTACCCCGCTGCCGCTGATGGCGCCGGCGGACGGCAGCGAGCCGGCTCGACGTACCAGGGAAAACGTCACGTCATCGGCGCCCGAGCTGTTGGTGATGCGGGTCAGGAACGAACCGTTGACCGGTACGGCGGCCCCGTTACGCACCAGGGCCGTACCCACATCGGCATTGGTCATCAGCAGCAGGCGCGAATCGAACCCGGTGCGGGTGCCTTTGTACGTGATGGTGATGGGTGTGTTGATACCGCCGTCCGGGCAGGAATAGGTAAGCCTGCGATTGCTGACGATGGACGTTGTCAGCGGGTCGGTGCCTATCCCCCGTTGGTGCACATTGCCAAAATTGATCTCGATGGGAGTGTTGTTGTTGATCGTGCAGGTTGATGGGGAAATATCGAAGTTGTTGGCGGCGGTATAGGTGAGGGTCAGCTGCGGTCGGCTGGCGTCCCAATTGTTCGAACTGGTAAGACGCAAAAGCCCCAAATTGTCGCCTGCCCGAATACTGATCGGATTGGACGGAAAGTTACGCACCAATATGTACGGGGTGATATTGATCGGGTAAGCCACCCCGTTGTTGGGCATGGTCGCTACTCTCAAGCCAGAGAGCACCGGGGTATTGTAGAACGACCCATTGATGCGCAAGCCAGTCCCTTGGCCGCTGAATTTCGGCCCGGGCGTCCAAGGTGTGCCTGACGCGTTCCCGGTAGCCCAGTAGTCCTCTCCCCACGCCGGGCCCTGCCCTGGAGAGTACCGACATTCCAGACGCGCCCCTTCCATCATGATCCGGGTACGGTCTGCACTCAGCGTCACCGTGACCGGGACCTGCATGTTGGGATTGCCGGTAATCCACCCGCCGCCATTAATGCGGCAATCAACGGCAATTGCCGTCATGCTCACACTCGTCAGGGCAAGCACCACCATGACGCCAAATAGTCGTTTCATCTTGAACTCTCTCGAACATCTGAAAAAAAGTGCGTATCCCCCTGTGCTAGCGGGCGTGGTCTTATGCATCAGGGCACTCCCATCACCAGCACACCGCTCCCGCTGACGGCTCCGGCGGCCGGCAGCGACCCGTTGCGTCGAACGAGAGCAAACGTCACATCGTCCCCGCCTGTGCTGTTGCTGATATGTGTCAGGAACGAACCATTCACAGGTACCGCTGAACCCGCGCGGACGAGAGCCGTGCCCACGTCCGGATTGTTCATCTGCAACACACGTGAATCGAATGACGACGGGCTGCCTTTGTAGGTGATGGTGATGGGTGTATTAATACCGCCTTGCGGGCAGGAATATGTGAGCCTGCGGTTGCTGACGATGGATGTTGTCAGCGGGTCAGTCCCGATGGCTCGCTGGTTGACGGGGCCGAAGTCGATATTGATCGGATTGTTGTTATTGATCGTGCAGGTGGATGGAGAGATGCCGAAGTTATTCGCGGCCGTGTACGTGAGCACCAGCCGTGTACTTCCCGAACTGTAATTATTGGTCTGCTGGAGGTTCAACGCGCCCAGGGTATCCCCTATCCGAACCTCGATAGGGTTGCTCGGATCGTTACGCAGCAAAATGTAGGGGGCTATATTGATGGGATACCCCCCACCGTTGTTTGGCATGGTCGCGATCCGAATATCGAACGGCACCGGGGTGTTATAAAACGCGCCGTTGATACGTAAGCCGGTACCCTGCCGGGTAAACTTCGGGCCGGGCACCCAAGGGGGGCCGGCCTGTGCAGAGGTTCCCCAAAAGTCTATGCGTGTAGGGTGGGCAGGCGAAGGAGTGAATCGGCACTCCAACCATGCACCTTCAAGGATCAGGCGAGTGCTGTCCGAGCCTACTCGGACGGTGACAGGGACCTGCAGGTTGAGAATCCCACCGTCGCCAACGTATTGCCACCCACCGCCATTAACGCGGCAATCAGCCGCTCGTACGGTCGTGGCCACACTCAGCAGGACAAGAAGCACCATAGCGCCATAAAGTCGTTTCATTTTAATCTCTCGTTGCTCTGCTCTCCCCAGCCAAAGCCTATGGATAGTCCAGCGTAAAAGTTGAGGTCACCGTGTAGGCACCGTGCCCGATGGTTTGATCCTTGATGGCGGTCGGCTCGCCCTGCACGTAAGCCTTGAGTTCGATGGCATTGCTGCCGTCGCTCAACACCTGTTTGTCGCTGACGGTATTCAAGGGCAAGGGTTTGTCGCTCAGGGTTTCCATGCCGACACCAATGCCCGAGGCACCGCTGCCACCGTCCAGCGCGAGCAAGCCGCGAAGCTCTCTGTTCTCCGTACCGCCGAAGGTGATGGTCACCGAGTTGCCGATCGTGGTATCGCAGTCTTCCAGGTGCAGCTTGAAACGCTTACCCACCGAGCGCGTGTTGATATAGAGGTACTTGCTGGTGAGGTCCCAGAGTTCCAGCGTGATGGCCTCGTCGCCGGGGCGCAGGGTGCAGGCCTCTTCAACCAGATTGCCTTTGAAACGCAGATTGTCCGCCGCCTGCCCCACGGGGGTCAGGCCGACGGCGAGCAGAACGGCCAGGCCTGCCTGTTGAACCCTTTGATATCGCATCGAATAAGCTCCTACTGGTATTCGGCCAACAACGTGGCCACCGCCGTGAACCTGGCGGGAGGCAACGTTGCTCCGGGCTGTTGCACCGGCACTACCTCAAGGGTCGGCGGTGACGACAAGGTGATGTCCATGGGCGTATTGAGTGCAAATGGCAGGTTGTTCTGAAAAACCCGGATGCCCAACGCAGGCACGCTGGTCTGCACCGCTGAACCGTCGAACGCCGTGGGCGTGCCGTTGACGCTCAGCTTCAATGCCCACGGCAGGGTGTCGGCGCCGCAATTGATGACGTAGCCGACGCCTCTGCGATACCTCACCCCATCGACGCGTTTTACCCCGACATCGCCAAAGTCGATCTCGATGGTGTTGCCCGCATCGATCGTGCAGGGAGGCGGTTCGTTCAGCGTTCCACTGAACGTCAAGTTGGCCGACGCGCCACTGCACAGGCCGATGGCACACAGGGCGAGTAGCGCTCGCGGCTGCCAAGCTGTCATGGGTCGTTCCTCTTTTTATCGGTAACCATCATTGGTAATCGACCACCAGGGTCGCAGTCGCGTCGAAGGCCCCGCCGGTCAGCTGGCTGCCCGCACGTTTGACCGGCACCGCCTGCACCACGGGAAAATTGGGGTAGGTAAAATTCACCGCGGTATTGAGCGGCCAGTCAGCGCCATTCACGAACAGCCGCACGCCCAGGTCCGCCTTGCGGGTGGCGAGCGCGCGGTTGTCAAACGCCGCCGCCGTGCCCTTGAGCTCCAGACTCAACGCATTGCTGAAAGGCGAATCGCAGGTGACGGTATACGGCACCCCTCGCCGGTAATTGACCCCATCGACCCGTGACGTCAGCAGGTCATTGCCGAACGGTACGTCGAGCGTGCTGCCACCGTTGATGACGCACGGCGGGGGCGCGATGATCACCGCGCGAATGGTCAAATTGGTGTCGGCCTGCAGGCCCTGGCTGACCGCCAGCAACACGCCGGTGGCGATCAAGCCGATTGATTTAGCCATCGTTGCACCCTTACTCATAAGTGAGCCTGAAATCCACCACCGCCCTGAATGCCCCGCTGGTCAACGGCGCAGCGGTGCGCGTGGGCCGTACATGCCAGGTCTGGGTATTGCGGCCCACGGGCAAAAACAGCGGCTGGCCCCTTGAGCCCAACTGCACGTCGCGACCGAGGGCATCGGTCAACTGCAGGCCCATGCCGGTAATGCCCTGCACTCTGACCAGGCGTGGATCGTCGGCATCGGCCGGCGCCTCAAACGTGACCGACAGCACCGGTTGGTAGGCGCTCCAGGTCAGGTTGCCCGTACGCTCATTGCGTATACGCCCGGCGGTGCGCAGGCAGTCGGTGAAGCGCAGCTGAAACGCCTTGGGCGTCGCCTGGTCACCGGGCCGTTGCAACTGGCTGGTCGACACGGCCTCCAGATCGACGGTCTGGTGCAGCGAGGTCATTTCCAGGCTGCACGGCGACTCGTGCATGGACCCGAGCACATTCAGCATGCCGCTCATGCCTTCGATATCCTCCTCGTCCGCGGCCTGTGCGCCCATGGCCAAGGCCCATAACAGGCCGCCCAGCACTTTCACTTTTTGCGACGTCATGACGTTCTCCCGCACCATTACTCATTCGCCGGCGCGGCCTGCCGGTTCACTGTGCAAGTGTCCCCCGTGCAGGTGAAGGCCAGGAGCGGGCGACCGCCGTAGTCGTTCACATAGGCCAGATAAGGGCTGCTGCCCAACGCCTTGGCGGTGGTGCCCAAGGCCAGGGTGCCTTTGGGGGGAACCATCAGCGGCACGAAACCCGGCACGGTTTTGCCGTCCTTGCTGTCCCGCGCATCCACCAGCGTCACGTAATACGGCGTAGGGTTATTCACCCGGTATTGATCGCCTTCACGGGTCAGGGTCAGTTTTTCCTGCCACGGGTTGGACAAGTCCTGTTGGCTCGGCTCGATGGCTTGCGGGCGGTAGAACAACTTGATGCGGGTCTGCAGCGCGATCTGCAGGGTGTTGGACTTATCGCTGCGCGGCGGAATTTCCCTCAAGTTGAAGTAGTAGACCGTCTCGCGATCCTGCGGCAGCGCCTTGGCCGCCGGCAACGCCTGGACCTTCACCTGGCTTTGTTTACCCGGCTCCAGGCGTTGGACCGGTGGCAGCACAATCAACGGCGTGGTGATTTTCTTGCCGGTTTCGTCCTCGATCCAGCCCTGGGCCAGATAGGGCAACTGGGTATTGTTGTTGGTGATATTCACGCTGGTGGCGTCTTTGCCACCGTCGAAAATCACACGGGTACGGTCCAGGCCCACGGCAGCGTTGGCGTTCTGGCTCAAGGCCAGGGCCAACAGCGCGAAGGCTGGAAAGAGGTGACGTGTAGTGGGCATCATGAGGCTGTGTTCTCCGTATCGATAGGCGTGCCGGACAGCCCGGCGGGCTCGGGCAGGGATGGATCGGCGGCTACCGGCTGGCAGCGCAGTTGCAGGGCATCGGTCAAACCATCGGCAGGCAAGGTGGCCGGCAGCGTGAGCAGGCACCGCGCGTCCCCGCCCCAACTGACGGTCATCTGCTCGCCGGCCTGAATGCCGCTCAAGTAGACTTCGCCGCCGTCATTCACGATGCCGGTGTCCTGTTGCTTGAGGTTCTGCACCGTCGCGCCGAAAGGCGGCGAACTGCCATCCGCCAGGCGCAGCACCGCCATGGCCTTTTCACCGGCAATCACATCCAGCGAGCGATAACCGATCGCGCCTTCGGTGAGGGTCAATTGCGTGACGGATTGAGTGGCTTCGACATTGCTCGGCAAACGCTCCAGATCAACACTGGCGGCAGTGCGCTGATAGCTGCTGATGTCCGAAATCACCGCTTTGCCGAAGGCATTGCTGCGGGTCGGCGCGCCATAACCGCGCACCGGCACATCGGGCACACCGGCGGTATCGACCATCAGGCGGGTGCCGCCTGTACTGGTGGTTCGATGGAGCGCCGCCCCCTGGGCCGTGAGCGTGGCACCGCCGCGCGCGGAGACGCCGAGGCTGCTGGAACCGCCTTGCTGCCTGCTGGCGCTCACATCGAGGTCGACGTTGTCGCCCATATGGCTCAGGTATCCGCTGGCGGAGGTGTTGCTGGCACTGAGCTGGTAGCTGTTGCGCTCATCGAGGCGATCGCTGTAGCGCGAGGTAAAGCCGTTTTTGCCGGCGGCTCGATTGGCGTCCAGCGACAGCGTGCCGGTACGCCCCAGCGGCAGGCTGACCGTCAGCGCCATGCCGTTGTCCTTGTAGTTATATTCCTGGGTGCGGTACATGTTCAGGGACAGGCTCATGTTCTTGACCGTGCCCACATTGAAGTAGCGCGACAGCGACATGTTCCAGCGGTGCGTGTCCGGCCGGTCCCAGTAGGTTTGCTTGTTGTAGCTGGCGTAGACGGTGGCGCCCAGGTCACGGAACTGCTTGTTGACCGTCACCGTGTACAGCGCCTTGCTGCCACCGATAGGCTTCCAACCCTCGTTGAGGTCGCGATAATCCCCTCGCCCGCCGAGTTCGCCGTTCAACCCGTAATGCCGGGCATCCAGGTACTCACTCATGCTCAGGAAGTTCTTCTCGGAAAAGCGGTAGCCGGCGAAGGTCACCTGGCTGTCGTACTCTTCGAAGTTCTTCGAATATTGAAGGCGGTAGGATTTGCCCGAGAGCGTCTCGTTCCATACGTTGGCACGCGACTGCGTGACATCCAGCGAGACGGCGCCGAACGCCAGCAAGTCCCGCCCGGCGCCCACGGATAACGCCCGATAGTTGTTATCGGTGATACCGCCACCGAACAACGACCAGCCATTGCTCACGCCCCAGGAAAACTCTCCGGTACCGAAGACGGCACCATCGGAGCCCGTCTGAAGGTTGGACGGTCGCCCGCTTGCCAGTTTGTAACGGACCTGGCCCGGGCGCGTCAGGTAAGGCACACCGGCGGTATTGAGTTGGAAGGTATGCACCGAACCGTCCTGTTCTTCCACCCGCACATCCAGCTTGCCGGTTACCGCATCATTGAGGTCCTGAATGCGAAAGGGGCCCGCCGCAACCAGGGTTTCGTAGAGCACACGGCCCTGCTGGCTGACGATGACTTTGGCGTTGGTCCGGGCCACACCGACCACTTCCGGCGCATAACCGCGCAGGTTGGGGGGCAGTTGGCTTTGATCCGAGTTGAGCGCGGCGCCGGTAAAGCGGAAGCTGTCGAACAGGTCCGAATACAGATAGTTCTCACCCACCACCAGGCGCGCCTGCAACGCGGGAATGGCGCGATACGCGTAGTAGCGGCTCCATTCCAGCTTTTGCGGGCCGGCGGCCTCCTGCCGACCGCTCTCCACACGCCCCTGCCAATCCGCCCTGAGCCGCCAGGCACCGGCATTGGCGCCCACGGTGCCATTGCCGCTGAGGTTTTGCCGCCGGCCATCGTTGCGCTGGTAATTGGACTGCGCCGTCAGGCTGTAGTCCACCAGCAGCCCCGGCACCCCTTCATCCCATCGGGAAGGCGGGTCCCAATTGATAGCGTTGTATTCAAGGTAGGCCTGGGGCACGTTGATGCTCAGGGTAGAGGTGGCCAAATCACCCCTGACCTCCATTCCGGGCAAGCTGGTTATATCCAGGCACTCGCCGTCCTTCCACCACAGCCGTTGGCCGGCTGCGGACACTTTCAGCCCCAGTTGTTCGACCAGACTGCTCGACAAACAGGCCTGGCTGCCCTTGGGGTCGTTATCGGGGGGATAGAACGCCACCGATTGCTCAGCAATAGGCTGGGCATTGAGGTGCACGGCCATTGAGTAAGTGCCCGGCAGAATGAATCCACTGCGCGCAAATTGGGACAAGTCAATATTGGCGCGATCGCTCAGGTCGAGAACGTCGGTATTGAACTCGATATCCCCAGCGCCCATCGCCGTGCCTGCCAGTGACATCAACCCGCCGAACAGCCCGGGACGCAGCGTTTTTTTGATCTTCGACGTATTCAACATGCAAGCCTGTCCATCACTGTTCAAAAGTATTCCAACTTGAACCGCACTGCGGCACTGTGAGCCCCGACCACCAATGGCAAGCCGTTGCCGACCAGGAAAAACCGGTAGTTGAGTGTCATGTCACCTTCGGCCAGCGGAACCGGCGCCATGCGTTGCCCCGGCAGGCTTTCCTGGCCGGCGGCGTCGATGATGTGCAAGGCCACCCCCTGGGAGTCGCCAGACACTGCGAAGGAGAGCCCTGCCCTGTCGGTAGGGCCTTCGAACGTCACGCGCATGTGTTCCCAATCCGGCAGGCTTGCACCTGGGCGCGAAGGGTCCGGGCGGCTCAACGAGCAATTGACCAGACGCAGTTGAAACGGATGGTCTTCGCCCCGCGTGTTGCGCAACAGCCGCCCCACTGGCTCGGGCGGCATCTCGATGGTTTGATCGATACTGGCAAGCTCCAGCCCGCAGGCGGAATCAACCACTTCCCCTCCCAGCAGCACGACCCCATCGCCTTGCGCAGTCGCCTGGGCGACGGCACAAGGGCTGATGAATGTCGTTAATGAAGAGGCGATAGCCAGACGTATGAATGTGTTCACCTGGATCTCCCGTCAGCGTCCCCCCGCCACACTGGGTGGCGGGGGTGAAACTTACTGATAAGCCAAAGTGAAATTGGTGACCGCGCTGAAGTCGCCGGGAACGATGTCCCCAGTGGCGGCGCCTTGGACGTAAGCCCCGAATTCCAGCGTGTTATCACCCACGCTGATGACTTGCGGGGCGGTAGGAACACCCAACTTAACGAGGGCACCGCCATGGGTCATCATGATGCCCAGGTTGCCTGCACCGCCGACCGTACCGATCGCGCCGGGCACTACCGTGGAGGGCGCGCCGGTGAAGGTCGTGGTGACAGTGTTGTCAGTGAGGCCGGCCAGGTCGCAACCTTCCAGTTCGATCAGCACGCGTCGGGCTTCCGATTTGCCACCCGCTTGCAACTGATGCTTTGCAATCGCACCCAGGCGAACGGTTTGGTCGACGGAGTCAGGCTTGATTGAGCAGGCACCCGAGTGGACCGACCCGATAAACGTCACCGTTCCATCCGCCCCGTGCGCCATCGACATCGAACCCGCCAGCAGACCGACAGACAACAGCACAGTTTTCATTTTGATTTTCATCTACAGATTCCCACTTACAAGTGTCATTAAGAGCCTTGCCACCGATTGGCGCAGGGCTGATTGAAAGAGCGGTTTGACCTATGCGTCGAAGGGAGTTCCTGAAGTGCTTTTCCAACTTCTTGTATTGCATTTCAGGATCACGCTCAACGCCGGGCAAGTATCCACTGCACACTTGAAGTCGTAAGCCAGCTCTTTCCCTTAATGGCGTAGCCCTTGTATATCAATGCCTGCAGGAAAATTATGGCAATTTGCCAAAACTTTAAAAACAGCTGAAGGAATAGGCCTACATCTAAGTTAGATGAGAATTATTTAACAACGGAGAGAGCTGTAAGAATAAGGCTACATGCACTTTAAAACAATAAACTTCACGGCGGCTTTGCAACTAACTATTTGACCGGCGAGCCGAGACATCGCTGAACGACAGATGCAAAAAGGGGGAGCAAAGCTCCCCCCGTCAGCGTGTGTTGCAAGCGTCAAGCAAGGCCTAACGCACGGCCTCAAACAACCCGGTTGCGCCCATTCCGCCGCCCACGCACATGGTGACGATGCCGTAACGCAGGTTGCGCCGTTGCAACTCGCGCACCAGGTGTCCCACCTGCCGCGAGCCGGTCATGCCGAACGGATGGCCGATGGAGATCGAACCGCCGTTGACGTTGTATCTGGCGTTGTCGATGTGCAGGCGGTTACGCGCATACAGGCACTGCGAGGCAAACGCTTCGTTGAGCTCCCACAGGTCGATATCCGCTACCTGCAAGCCTTTGGCCTTGAGCAGCCTGGGCACCGAGAACACCGGGCCGATGCCCATCTCGTCCGGCTCACAACCGGCCACGGTAAAACCGCGAAAGAACGCCTTGGGCTTGAGCCCCAGCGCCAGGGCTTTTTCCAGGCTCATCACCAGGGTCATCGACGCACCGTCGGACAACTGCGACGAATTACCCGCGGTCACCGAACCGTCTTCGGCAAACACCGGCTTCAAGCCACTGAGGCTGGCCAGGGTGGTGTCGGGGCGGTTGCAGTCGTCGCGGTCGACCACGCCATCGAGCACCTGCACTTCACCGGTATTCTTGTCTTCGACTGTGTACTTGACCGCCATCGGCACGATTTCATCGTTGAACAACCCATCCGCCTGCGCCTGCGCGGTGCGCTGCTGGCTTTGCAGGGCGTACAGGTCCTGATCCTCGCGGCTGACGTTATAGCGACGCGCGACGATTTCGGCGGTCTGGCCCATAGGGAAATAAATGCCGGGTACCTGCTCCTTGAGCAGCGGGTTGATCAGGTGGTCGGTGTTGACGCTTTTCATGGTCAGGCTGATGGACTCCACGCCGCCGGCGACAATGATGTCGCTGCAACCCGAAGCAATCTGGTTGGCGGCAATGGCAATCGCCTGCAGGCCTGACGAGCAGAAACGGTTGAGGGTCATGCCCGCCGTCCCCGTGCCCAATTGCGAGAGCACCGCCACGTTGCGCCCGATGTTGTAGCCCTGGGCACCCTCGTTGGAACCGGCACCGACAATGCAGTCCTCCACCGTGGCCGGGTCGATGCCGGTGCGGGCCAGCAGCGCGTTGACGCAATGGGCCGCCATATCATCGGGCCGGGTCTGGTTGAACTTGCCGCGAAAGGACTTGGCCAAGCCGGTTCGCACACTGTCGACAATCACTACTTCACGCATGGGGCTACCTCGATCTTGTGGTTGTGGATCGAGAATAGAGCCGGGCCCGGCTGCCCGCGATGATCATTCACTGCATGGATGCAAAAGCATGGAGGCCTGTGTGAGGTCTACCTGATGCGCAGAGATCCAATGTGGGAGGGGGCTTGCCCCCGATAGCAGACTGTCAGTCGATGCAGTTGCAACTGACCCACCGCCATCGGGGGCAAGCCCCCTCCCACAGATGGACCGAGTCAGGCTCAGGCTATTTCTTTTTCTTCTTGTCGTGCTTGTCGGTTTCGGCGAATACAGTCTATCTAATGTGCACAAATCAAATGTGGGAGGGGGCTTGCCCCCGATGGCAGACTGTCAGTCGATGCAGTTGCAACTGACCCACCGCCATCGGGGGCAAGCCCCCTCCCACAGGTGGACCGAGTCAGGCCCAGGCTATTTCTTTTTCTTCTTGTCGTGCTTGTC
>NZ_JAFLXH010000071.1:0-10717 GCF_019891515.1 Pseudomonas sp. Wu6
GGTCAAGACGCCGAGCGCCGAACAGAAAATCATGTACCTGTCCGGAGGCAACCAGCAAAAGGCCATTCTCGGCCGCTGGCTGTCGATGCCGATGAAGGTGCTGCTGCTGGATGAGCCCACGCGCGGTATCGATATCGGCGCCAAATCGGAGATCTATCAGATCATCCACAACCTCGCGGCCCAGGGTATTGCGGTGATCGTAGTGTCCAGCGACCTGATGGAAGTCATGGGCATTTCCGACCGCCTCCTGGTGATGAGCGAAGGCGCCCTCACGGGCGAGCTCCCTCGCGACCAGGCGGATGAAGCACGACTGTTGCAATTGGCACTTCCGCGTACGCGGGCTTGAAGAACAAGAGGGCGCAGGTATGTCTCAGGTAAAAACGGCAAAAAGCTTCTGGCCAGGGTTCAATCAACGCAAGTTTCTCGACGACTGGGTGATGCTGTTGGCCGCCTTGGGCATTTTCGTGCTCAGTGCGCTGTTCATCGACAACTTCCTTTCGCCGCTGAACATGCGCGGGCTGGGCCTGGCGATTTCCACGGTGGGCATCGCCGCATGCACCATGCTGTTCTGCCTGGCGTCGGGGCACTTCGATTTGTCGGTGGGCTCGGTGATCGCCTGCGCCGGCGTGGTGGCGGGCATCGTGATCCGCGACACCGACAGCGTGATGCTCGGCGTGTCGGCGGCCCTGGCCATGGGCCTGGTGGTGGGGCTGATCAACGGCATCGTCATCGCCAAGCTGCGCATCAACGCGCTGATCGCGACCTTGGCGACCATGCAGATCGTGCGCGGCCTGGCCTACATCTTCTCCAACGGCAAGGCGGTGGGGGTGATGGATGAAGGCTTCTTCGTGTTCGGCAACGGCCAACTGATGGGCGTGCCGGTGCCGATCATCATTACCGTGTTGTGCTTTGTGTTCTTTGGCTGGCTGCTCAACTACACCACCTATGGGCGCAACACCATGGCCATCGGCGGTAACCAGGAAGCGGCGCTGCTGGCGGGGGTCAACGTTGATCGCACCAAGATCATCATCTTTGCCGTACACGGCCTGATCGGCGCACTGGCCGGGGTGATCCTGGCCTCGCGCATGACCTCCGGCCAGCCGATGATCGGCCAGGGTTTCGAACTGACCGTGATATCGGCGTGCGTGCTGGGCGGGGTGTCGTTGAGCGGTGGTATCGGCATGATCCGCCATGTGATTGCCGGGGTGTTGATCCTGGCGATCATTGAGAACGCGATGAACCTGAAGAACATCGACACGTTTTATCAGTATGTGATCCGTGGCTCGATCCTGCTGCTGGCCGTGGTCATCGACCGCATGAAGCAACGCTGATCCCAAGCCATATGAGGATCAACATGTGGGAGGGGGCTTGCCCCCGATGGCGGTGTATCAGTGACAGATGTGCAAGCTGACCCACCGCTATCGGGGGCAAGCCCCCTCCCACATTGGATCTCCTGTGTTCAGGAGGGCGGTATTTGCCATAATGCCCCCGCTTTTTTATCTATAGGCCCGATATGCAGGAAAACGCTCACTCCCCCGTCAAAGACACCGCCCCCACCGGCACCCAGACCCTGCTGCGTGGCCTGGGCGTGGTGCAGGCGGTGGCGGCCGGTGCGCGGGATCTGAAAGAGATCGCCCGCCGTATCGGTACCACCCGCAGCACCACCCACCGCCTTGCCAGTTGCCTGGTGGAGGAGCGTTACCTGCGGGTGGTTCCGCAAGTTGGTTACCTGCTGGGCCCCAAGCTGATCGAACTGGGGTTCCAGGCGCGCGAAGAACTGCCGCTGGTGAACCTGGCCGTACCCTACCTGGACGAGTTGTCGGCCCTCACCGGCGACACCATCCACCTGGCGATTCGCGAATACGACGAGGTGCTCTACCTGCACAAGAACCCCGGCCGCAACGGTCCGGAAATGCGCTCGCGGGTGGGCCATCGCATGCCGCTGGCGCGCACCGGCATCGGCAAGGCGTTGATGCTCGATGACAGCGTGGAGGAATGGCAGCGCCTGTACGACGTCAGCCTGCCGGCGGGGGGCAAGAACCTGCAATGGCCGCAGCACCCCGAGCAGTCCTGGGCGCAGTTCGAGCAGCGCATGCATGAATACGTGGTGGGCGGCTATGCGTTCGATCTGGAAGACAACGAACCGTCGATCCGTTGCGTCGCGGCACCGGTGCGCGATGCCAGCCGGCGAATCGTCGCCGGCATCAGCATCGCCAGTACCGTGCCCTACATGCCGCTGGAGAAAATGGCCGAGCTGATCCCTGTGATCAAACAGGTCGCGGCCCGGCTCTCGGCGCAACTGGGCGCGAAGGCCTGATCAGGCCTTCAGGGTCGCCATGTCGATGACGAAGCGATACTTCACATCGCCGGCGATCATCCGTGTGTAAGCCTCGTTGATCTGGCGGATGTCGAGCATCTCGATGTCGCAGGTAATCCCGTGCTCGGCGCAGAAATCCAGGACTTCCTGGGTTTCGGCAATGCCGCCGATCAACGAGCCGGCCAGCACTTTACGGCCCAATACCAGTTTGGCGGCATTGACGGGCGGGTCCACCGGCTCGATCAGGCCGACCAGGATATGCACGCCGTCAAAGCGCAGCACGTCGAGGTAGGGGTTAAGGTCATGCTGCACCGGGATGGTGTCGAGCAGGAAGTCGAAATGCCCGGCGGCGGCTTTCATCTGTTCGGCATCGGTGGACACGATCACATGGTCGGCACCCTGGCGACGGCCTTCTTCGGCCTTGCTCGCCGAGCGCGTGAACAGCGTCACTTCGGCGCCCATGGCCTTGGCGAACTTGATACCCATATGGCCCAGGCCGCCCATGCCGAGAATCCCGACCTTGTCACCGGCCTTCACGCCATAGTGCTTGAGCGGCGAGTAGGTGGTGATGCCCGCGCAGAGAATCGGCGCAGCGCTGGCCAGGTCGAGCTTGGCCGGGATCTTCACCACGAAGTGTTCGCTGACCACGATGCTGTCGGAGTAACCGCCCATGGTGTTGCTGCCGTCCACGCGGTCCGGGGTGGCGTAGGTCATGGTCGGGCCTTCGAGGCAGTATTGCTCCAGATCCGATTTGCACGCGTCGCAGTGGCGGCACGAATCGACCATGCAGCCCACGCCCACCAGGTCGCCGACTTTATGGGAGGTGACGCTGGCGCCGACGGCAGTGACCTTGCCGACGATTTCGTGGCCGGGCATCAGCGGGTACACCGCGATGCCCCATTCGTTGCGCGCCTGGTGGATATCGGAGTGGCACACGCCGCAGTAAAGAATCTCGATGGCCACGTCATCGGGGCGCGGGCTGCGGCGTTCAAACGACATGGGGGCGAGGGGAGTGGTGGCCGACTGGGCGGCGTAACCGATCGCTGTGTACATGAGGAAACCTCGCAAATGCATTGAAAAGTGAGGCGGGCCATTTTCCTCACTGACCCTGTGGACGGCCATGGCGATTGCTCCGAGTCTCATGCCTATTCGTCCGACAGTGCCCCTTGTTTGGATGCATGTGGCGCCAGACCTGCGATGATGTTCTTATCCCTTTTTCGCGAAGTTTTTTGCCATGCTGTTGACCCGCCATCTCGACGCTAACGCCACCCTGGTTTCCTTGATCGAGGGGCTTGCCTCCCGCGACGGCTTTTCGCCGACTCACTTGCCTGGCGTAAAGGTGTTGCGTGCCAGTTGCGACGTGGCGCGTGGGCCGCAGATCTACGAGCCGAGCCTGATGTTCGTGGCCCAGGGCAGCAAGGTCGCCTATCTGGGCCCGCGTACGCTGGAGTACGGCGCCGGGCACTACCTGATCCAGGCCATGCCGGTGCCGTTCGAGTGCGAGACCTTTGCCATGGCCCCCGGAGCGCCTTTGCTCGGCGTGACGGTCGGGATTGATCGCGTGGTGCTGGGGGAATTGGTCATGGCGATGGGCATGCAAGCCGGACCACCGCCGGCGGCGCAGACCCTGGAGTCGATGAGTTCGGTGGTGCTCGATGACGCCATGCGCGGGTGCGTCGAACGGCTGTTGCAGTGCCTGCACGATCCGCTGGAGAGCCGGATCATGGGGCCGGCGCGGGTGCGTGAATTATTGTTCACCGCGTTGCGTGGGCCACAGGCCGATGTGTTACGTGCCTTGGTGGAACAGCAAGGGCAGTTTTCGCGGATTGCCACGTCCCTGAGCCACCTGCATGCCCATTACGCCGAACCGCTGAATATCGAGACGCTGGCCGGTTTTGCGCACATGAGTGCGTCCACCTTCCACGAACACTTCAAGCGCTGCACTTTGTTATCGCCGGTGCAGTATCTCAAGCGCCTGCGGCTATTGAAGGCCCAGCAACTGCTGCTGGTGGAGGGGGTGAGCGTGGCGCAGGCGGCGCATGGCGTGGGGTATCAGAGTACGTCGCAGTTCAGTCGCGAGTATAAACGCTACTTCCTGCGTAACCCCGGCGAAGAACGGGCCGCTTGAGCGTCACTGACACAATCAGGTTAAAAATGTGGGAGGGGGCTTGCCCCCGATAGCGGTGGTTCAGCCACAGACAGGCTGACTGACACACTGCCATCGGGGGGCAAGCCCCCTCCCACATTTGATTTACATATTCGGGTAAGTCGGCCCGCCCGCACCTTCCGGGGTCACCCAAGTGATGTTCTGCGAAGGGTCCTTGATGTCACAGGTCTTGCAGTGCACGCAGTTCTGGGCGTTGATCTGGAAGCGCTTTTCGCCGTCTTCTTTAGTCACCACCTCATACACGCCGGCCGGGCAGTAACGCTGCGCCGGTTCATCGTAGAGCGGCAGGTTGGTGCCGATCGGGATACTCGGGTCTTTGAGCTTGAGGTGGCACGGCTGTTCTTCTTCGTGGTTGGTGCCGGAGATGAACACCGAGCTCAGTTTGTCGAAGCTCAGCTTGCCGTCGGGTTTGGGGTAGTCGATCTTCTGGCTGTCCTTGGCCAGCTTGAGGCAGGCGTAGTCCGGCTTGGTGTCGTGCAGGGTGAAAGGAATTTTGCCGCCAAAAATGTTCTGGTCGAGCCAGTTGAAGCCGCCGCCGACGATGGCGCCGAATTTGTGCACCGCCGGGCCGAAATTGCGGCTGGCGAACAGTTCTTCGTACAACCAACTGGCTTTGAAACCGTCGACATACGCGGTCAGTTCGTCACCGCCTTCGGACTCGGCAAACAGGCGGTCGGCTACCGCGTCGGCGGCGAGCATGCCGGACTTCATCGCGGTGTGGCTGCCCTTGATCTTGGCGAAGTTCAGGGTGCCGAGGTCGCAACCGATCAGCGCGCCACCCTTGAAGACCATCTTGGGCAGCGAGTTCAGGCCGCCTTTGCAGATCGCGCGGGCGCCATAGCTGACGCGCTTGCCGCCTTCCAGGTATTGGGCCAGCACCGGGTGATGCTTGAGGCGCTGGAACTCATCGAACGGCGACAGGAAGGTGTTGCTGTAGGACAGGTCCACGATCAGGCCGACCACCACCTGGTTGTTTTCCAGGTGATACAGGAACGAGCCACCGGTGTTCTCGTTGCCCATGATGTCCAGCGGCCAGCCGGCGGTGTGCACTACCAGGCCGGGCTGATGTTTGGCCGGATCGATTTCCCAGATTTCCTTGAGGCCGATGCCGTAGTGCTGGGCATCGGCGTCGCTGTCCAGGTTGAAGCGCTGGATCAGTTGCTTGCCGATATGCCCACGGCAGCCTTCGGCGAACAGGGTGTACTTGCCGCGCAGCTCCATGCCCGGGGTATACAGGCCTTCTTTGGGCTTGCCTTCGCGGTCCACGCCCAGGTCACCGGTGATGATGCCGCGCACCACGCCGTTTTCATCGAACAGCGCTTCCTGGGCGGCGAAGCCTGGGTAGATTTCCACGCCCAGGTTCTCGGCCTGCTGGGCCAGCCAGCGGCACAGATTGCCCAGGGAAATAATATAGTTGCCTTCGTTGTGCATGGTCTTGGGCACAAAGAAGTCGGGAACCCGGGTGGAGGTATCGCTGCTGCGCAGTACATAGATGTCGTCACGCACCACCGGCGTGTTGAGCGGGGCGCCGAGTGCTTTCCAGTCCGGGAACAGTTCGTTCAGGGCGCGTGGTTCGAACACGGCACCGGAGAGGATGTGTGCGCCCACTTCGGAGCCTTTCTCGACCACGCAGACGCTGATTTCCTTACCGGCTTCGGCGGCCTTCTGCTTCAGTCGGCAGGCGGCGGACAGGCCCGCCGGGCCGGCGCCGACGATGACCACGTCGAATTCCATGTATTCGCGTTCCACAGGCTATCTCCTACTCAAGGCTCAACAGGCTTTTTTTCTAATGGGTGGAGGTTCGGTAGTGTCATGCGGCAACGGCACGACTCACCTTTCTCTCTAGGTGGCGCATTATATCTACACCACTGGCAGCGTCCAATACAAACGTTTGTTTGAATTGCCCGCAGGCTAGGTAAATCAAAGCAACGCGGCTTATGACTGACCATTTTGCCGTATTGACCAGAATAGGCGTTCCGGTCAATATACGGTCGGTTTTGCGCTGACCGTAGGCAGACTGCAGGTTTCAAGAGCACGTCCAAAAGCAAGACAGGTGACGCGTGCCCGGACACTGGCGCGCAGTTTACATGCTGCGATAAAGAATGACCTCTCAGTCACCCCTGACGAACGGTCATCACTTCCCGTGAGCAAGGTCATCCGCCGAGGTTTTTGGAGGTGCCCTTGTGTGCCGATGAGCATCAACCGCCAGGTTCGCCTAGGCGACTTTCTTTTCACCGGAGAGTAACGAGGAATCCATGAAGGTTCTTGTAGCTGTCAAACGCGTTGTCGATTACAACGTGAAAGTTCGCGTCAAGGCGGACAATTCCGGCGTCGACCTTGCTAACGTCAAGATGTCGATGAACCCATTCTGTGAAATCGCCGTGGAAGAAGCCGTACGCCTGAAAGAGAAAGGCGTGGCGACCGAGATCGTCGTGGTTTCCATCGGCCCGACCACTGCCCAGGAGCAATTGCGTACCGCCCTGGCACTGGGCGCCGACCGCGCCATCCTGGTCGAGTCCGCCGAAGAGCTGACCTCCCTGGCCGTGGCCAAGCTGCTCAAGGCCGTTGTCGACAAGGAACAGCCGCAACTGGTGATCCTTGGCAAACAAGCCATCGACAGCGACAACAACCAGACCGGCCAGATGCTGGCTGCACTGACCGGTTACGGCCAGGGCACCTTCGCGTCCAAAGTGGAAGTGAGTGGCGACAGCGTTGCGGTCACCCGTGAGATCGACGGCGGCGCGCAGACGGTTTCCCTGAAACTGCCGGCCATCGTCACCACCGACCTGCGTTTGAACGAGCCGCGTTATGCGTCCCTGCCAAACATCATGAAAGCCAAGAAGAAGCCGCTTGAAGTGCTGACTCCGGACGCTTTGGGCGTTTCCACCGCCTCCACCAACAAGACCGTCAAAGTCGAAGCGCCGGCTGCACGCAGCGCGGGCATCAAGGTCAAGTCGGTGGCTGAACTGGTTGAGAAACTGAAAAACGAAGCGAAGGTGATCTGAACATGACTATCCTCGTAATCGCCGAACACGATAACAAGGTGCTGGCCCCGGCCACCCTGAACACCGTGGCCGCTGCCGCTAAAATCGGTGGCGACATCCACGTACTGGTAGCCGGTCAGGGCGCTGGCCCGGTGGCTGAAGCCGCCGCGAAAATCGCTGGTGTGAGCAAAGTGCTCAACGCCGACAACGCTGCTTACGCGCACCAGCTGCCGGAAAACGTTGCGCCGCTGGTTGCAGAGCTGGGCGCCGGCTACAGCCACATCCTGGCTGCCGCCACTTCCAACGGCAAAAACATCCTCCCACGCGTTGCCGCGCAGTTGGACGTTGACCAGATCTCCGAGATCATCTCGGTCGAAAGCGCCGACACCTTCAAGCGCCCGATCTATGCCGGTAACGCCATCGCCACCGTGCAGTCCAACGCTGCGGTCAAGGTCATCACCGTGCGCGCCACCGGCTTCGACCCGGTGGCCGCTGAAGGCGGTTCGGCTGCCGTTGAAGCCGTCGCTGCTGCCCATGACGCTGGCACTTCCAGCTTTGTCGGCGAAGAGCTGGCCAAGTCGGATCGCCCGGAACTGACCGCTGCCAAAATCGTCGTTTCCGGCGGGCGTGGCATGCAGAACGGTGATAACTTCAAGCACCTGTACGCCCTGGCCGACAAGCTGGGCGCAGCGGTCGGCGCGTCCCGCGCAGCCGTTGACGCAGGCTTCGTACCCAACGACATGCAGGTCGGCCAGACCGGCAAGATCGTTGCGCCGCAGCTGTATATCGCGGTCGGTATCTCCGGCGCGATCCAGCATCTGGCCGGTATGAAAGACTCCAAGGTGATCGTTGCGATCAACAAGGACGAAGAAGCACCGATCTTCCAGGTGGCCGATTATGGCCTGGTGGCGGACTTGTTCGAAGCCGTTCCCGAGTTGGAGAAGCTGGTCTAATCCAGTCGCTTCACTTATAAAGAGCCCGGTCTTGTGACCGGGCTTTTTTTTGACGTGTAGGAGCACCTCGCCATGCAACTGCGTTCCTTGATCCTGCTGCTAAGTCTTACGCTGCTGCCGACCTTGTCGCTGGCGGCCGGCAAGTGCGAGCGCCTGATCATTACCGGCAGCCCGGATGCACCGCCGTTGCTGTGGCGCGACCCGCAGGACCCGACTCACCTGATCGGCGCCACCGCCGATGTGCTGCAACAGGTAGCCACGGACCTGGGCCTGAAAATCGACCTGCTTTACGGCGGCAAGCGCTCCCTGGCCCTGGAGGAAGTGCGCAGCGGGCGCATGGATATCCTCGCCGATGCGCCGTTGAACCTCGGCGAGCTGGAAAACCTCGACTACATCCACCCGGCGTTGATGCAGATCGATTACCTGGTGTGGACACGCAAGGACTCGCCCCTGGTCTACACCACCGCTGCCGACTTGCACGGCCATAAGGGCGCCGCCTCGGAGCGCGCTCGTCTGAGTGCCGGGTTTGATGCCCTTGCCGGCGAGCAGTTGACCTTGCAGCGTCTGCCCAGCCTGACGCCAGCCTTCCAGAAGCTGTTGCTGGGGGAGGTGGACTATGTGCTCGCCAGCCGCTATTCCGGCATGGCCATGGCCCAGACCCTGGGCATGAGCAATGACCTGGTCGCGCGCGAAGTACCGATCGACCAGCCCGGCCTGTACCTGGCCATCTCCCACAATTCGGCCTGCAATGATCCGTGGCTGCGCGGACAGCTGGCTAAAAAGATGACAGAATTGCCCGCGTCCGGTACCGCGGAAGCCGCGTTGCAGCGCAATCTCGAGCGCTGGAAGGCGCAATTGCAACAACCCGTCGGTACCCCAACAAAGTAGGGATTTTCAGTGACTCTTCGACCTCTTTTCGCGGCCCTGGCCGTTGTCGCCCTGGCGGGATGTGCCACCGATCCTGCGCCGACTGAACAAATGCGCCTGACCCAGCAAGCCCTGGAGCAAGCCAACGCAGTGGGCGCCAATACCGATGAATCGCCCGAGCTGAAACTGGCTGAAGAAAAATTTGCCAGAGCCCAGGGCAACATGGCCGACCAGTCCTACAAACACGCACGCATGCGCGCCGAACAGGCTGAACTGGATGCGCGTCTGGCCGAGGCCAAAGTGCTGACCGGCAAGAGCCAGGAACAATTGAACGTGGTCAACACGCGCATCGCGCGCCTGCGCAAGCAGTTGCAGTTGGGAGAAGCCCAATGATCCGCGGTGTGAGTGTGGCGTTACTGCTGAGCAGCGCGGTGCTGGGCGGCTGTGCCAGCCAGCCCAGTAGCGAGCAGGCGTTGCAACAGGCCGGCAATGACTTTCAGTCGGTCAAGGAAGACGCCAATGTATTGCGCTTCGCGCCCAAGGATGTAATCCGCGCCGGGGAGTCCCTGGCGCGTGCCGACCGCCTCTCCAGCTACTGGGGCAGCGGCGCCGACGTGGTGCATTACGCTTACCTGAGCCAACGCTACAGTGCCATCGCCCGGGAACACACCGAGCAGGGGCTGAACGCCGAGCGCCTTGCCAAACTCGAGCTGGAACGCCAGCGCCTGCAATTGGCCTTGCGTGAAAGCAAGTTGGCCAGCGTGCAGCAGCAGGGCAAGTGGGTCGAACAGCAAATCGCCAGCCTGACCACCCAGACCGAGCGTGGCCTGGTGATGACCCTGGGCGATGTCTTGTTCGATACCGGCGAAGCCGAGTTGCAGAATTCGGCCAACCGTACGGTGTTGAAGGTCGTGCAGTTCCTGCAACTGAACCCCAGGCGCAAGGTGCGCATCGAGGGCTACACCGATGATACCGGGGGCGAACGCGACAACCTGAACCTGTCCCGTGATCGTGCCCAGTCGGTGGCAGATGTGCTGGTTGACCTGGGGATCGACGAAAAACGCATTCAGGTCGAGGGGTATGGCGACAAGTACCCGGTGGAGGCCAACGCCTCCGAGCGTGGCCGTGCGCAGAACCGTCGGGTGGAAATTGTGTTCTCCGACGAAAAAGGCCAACTGGGCGCCGCTCGCTAAGAACCAGGCCCGGATCAAAATGTGGGAGGGGGCTTGCCCCCGATACCATAGGTATCTACACAACTCAGCAGCGCCCAACCGTAACCACGATGCGAAGCGAGTCGCTCTTGATCTTGATCTGCTTGTGATCTTGATCTCAGGCGCCCCGTTAAACCACGCTGGCCGAACGCAGGCTTGAATCCGTGGGCAACCCGGCAGGACGCCGGGTTAGCCGCACTGGGCCATGGATGGCCCAT
>NZ_JAFLXH010000072.1:0-10113 GCF_019891515.1 Pseudomonas sp. Wu6
GGGTTTCCCCATGTGAGAGTAGGTCATCGTCAAGATTAAATTCCAGAACCCCTGTTTGCTAACGCAAACAGGGGTTTTGTTTTGGGCGCTCGAAAATCATAAGAGCGTTCACCGCGGCCTGGGGAAGTGTGGCCTTTCTATGCAATGCCTCTTCGCATGGCTATCATGCGTGCCTCATTGTGAGGCGATACCTGCATGCTTACGCTGTTAGAACTTCTGAAAGATGGCCGATTCCATTCCGGAGAGGCGCTGGGTGCTGCCTTGGGCGTTAGTCGCAGTGCCGTGTGGAAGCAGCTTCAGCTTCTTGAGGCCGAATTGAATCTACCTATTCATAAGGTGCGTGGTAAGGGGTACCAGTTAGCGTCGCCACTGGTGTTTCTGAATGCTGAAGGGATTACGCGAAGTGCACCGTCGTTGTCCTGGCCTATCCATATCTACGACTCGATTGATTCCACCAACGCAGAGGCGTTGCGCATGGTTGATGTCGCGCGAGCTGTGCCTTTCCTGGTATTAGCTGAGCAGCAAATGGCTGGGCGCGGTAGGCGCGGCCGAAAGTGGGTCAGCCCGTTCGCCCAAAACATCTATTACAGCCTGGTACTGCGTATTGAGGATGGCCTCCGGCAACTGGAAGGTCTGAGTCTTGTTGTTGGCTTGGCGGTCATTCAGGCTCTGCGAGAGTCCGGTGTTCAGGGTGCCGTCTTGAAATGGCCCAATGACGTATTGGTCGGGCGCAAGAAAATCGCGGGGATATTGCTGGAGTTGATTGGGGATCCGGCGGATATCTGTCACGTGGTAATCGGTATCGGGATCAACGTGAACATGCAGAGAGCCGCTGAGGTTGATCAGCAATGGACATCGGTGCAGCTCGAGACAGGATCTGCTGCTGATCGTAATGCTCTGGTGGCCCAGGTTAGCCTGCAACTGCAGCGCTACCTCGATCGGCACAGGGTATCTGGCTTTGCGGCCCTCCAGGAGGAATGGGAGCGAAATCATGCGTGGCAAGGGCAGGCGGTATCACTTATCGCGGGTGTGAATCGTGTTGATGGAGTGGTGCTCGGTGTTGATCGTCAAGGAGCGTTGCGCCTGGACGTAGACGGTGTCGAAAAAACATACAGTGGTGGTGAGTTAAGCCTGAGGTTGCGTGATGATTCTTGAGCTCGACTGTGGGAATAGCTTTATCAAATGGCGAGTGCTGAATCTCGACAGGGTGAGCGCCTTTGCGGAGGGCGTGGTCGGTTCGAATGTGGCATTGATTGAGAGTTTGAATGCGGTGCCGGACATGGCACTGACGCGTTGTCGACTGGTGAGTGTTCGCGCCCTGGAGGAAACGGACAAGCTGGTCGAGACGTTGATTGACGCTTTTGGCATTACGGTCTCGTGTGCGACGTCCGCGGTGGAAATGGCGGGCGTTCGCAATGGCTATGAGGACTTCGAGCGGCTTGGCCTGGACCGTTGGCTGGCGATCCTTGGAGGGTACAAGCTAGCGTCCGGTCCTTGCCTGGTGTTGGATTTTGGCACGGCGGCGACTGCAGATTTCATTGATGCCGATGGCAAGCATTTGGGAGGCTTCATTTGTCCTGGTCTGCCGCTTATGCGCAACCAGTTGCGTACCCATACGCGCAAGATACGCTACGACGATGCGTCCGCTGAGCGCGCTCTGGAGCGCCTGTCGCCCGGGCGTACAACGGTCGAGGCGGTCGAGCGTGGCTGTACGCTGATGCTGAGAGGGTTTGTGCTCACCCAGATCGAGCTCGCCAGGAGTTATTGGGGAGATAGCTTCACTGTATTCCTGACTGGCGGAGATGCTGACCTGGTCTTTGACGCTGTGCCGCAGGCACGGCTTGTGCCGGATCTGGTATTTATTGGCCTGGCAATGGCGTGCCCTTTGCCCTGAGGTGCTTATGCGTTGGTTGTTTCTGCTTCTACTGATTCTTAATGTCTTCTATTACATATGGCATCAGCAAGAGGCGCCGTTGCGCGCCAAGGATGTCACTCCTCTGAGTCTTTATCGTGGCTCCCAGCAGGATATAAAACTGCTGAGTGAATCTTCCGATTCGGTGGCTCGCAGGGATCGTGCGAAATCGTCCGACACGCAAAATACCTGCTTGTACATTGGCGGGTTTGCCGATCAGCGCCAGGCGCAATCCTTGGAACAGCGCCTCACGAGCCTGGATATAAAGGTCAAGGTCCAATTGCTGAACATGCCTGAAGCAACCGGTTATTGGCTCCGAGTGTCCCCTGAAAGCAGGCGCCTGGCGGATGATCTGCCCTTTGAAAACCTTGCTAAGGAATTCAATGAGTTAAAACATAAAATAATGCTGTGCGAAGGCATTGCAACTCTCCAATAGTTTGCATAGAATGGCGCCCGCTTCGCAGTGAAGACCTTTAAGGCTTTTGATGCGAAGCAACGTCAACGCAGCTAACCTCATAATTTAAATGAGAAAATGCTTGACAGAAGGTCGGCGTGATGTAAAATGCCGGCTCGCTTAGGAGGGGTTCCCGAGCGGCCAAAGGGATCAGACTGTAAATCTGACGTCTACGACTTCGAAGGTTCGAATCCTTCCCCCTCCACCATTTTAGCGTGAGCTGCAAGCTCCGCGGGTATAGTTTAGTGGTAGAACCTCAGCCTTCCAAGCTGATGATGCGGGTTCGATTCCCGCTACCCGCTCCAAGTTTGCAGGTTGTGCAAGGTGTTTTGCTCTTGTAGCTCAGTTGGTAGAGCACACCCTTGGTAAGGGTGAGGTCAGCGGTTCAAATCCGCTCAAGAGCTCCATATAAAAAGGCAGATATGAAAATATCTGCCTTTGTTTTAACAGCTGCCTCGGCTTGTATCGTGCTGTTTCTGGCGTTGGATGTCAGTGATTTCAAGTCTGTTGGGGTTGGTTGTTGTAAAGTCTTTTTCAGGCCTGCATAATGGTCGGCCTGATTTTGTTTTAGGTCAGTAGCTCAATTGGCAGAGCGACGGTCTCCAAAACCGTAGGTTGGGGGTTCGATTCCCTCCTGACCTGCCAGATTCACGTGGTGTGTCTGGCTTTCTTTTCACAGGATCTTCATAGATGACTCCTAAGGCTGAAGCTCAAAGCTCTCGTTTCGATCTGGTCAAGTGGCTCGCAGTAGTCGCCTTGGTGGTCGTAGGCGTTGTTGGCAATCAGTACTATTCTGCTTCGCCGATCCTGTACCGCGTTCTCGCTTTGCTCGCCCTTGCTGCTGTAGCCGCCTTTGTAGGCCTGCAGACTGCCAAGGGCAAGTCCTTCGCGGTCCTGGTAAAGGAAGCTCGCACTGAAATTCGTAAAGTCGTTTGGCCGACTCGCCAAGAAACCACACAGACCACATTGATTGTCGTGGCTGTTGTTCTGGTTATGGCGTTGCTGTTGTGGGGGCTCGATTCCCTGCTCGGCTGGCTTGTTTCCTTGATTGTTGGCTAAGGGTGTCCCGTGGCTAAGCGTTGGTACGTTGTGCATGCTTACTCGGGTTACGAGAAGCATGTTATGCGCTCTTTGCTGGAGCGCGTAAAGCTGGCAGGCATGGAAGATGGCTTCGGCGAAATTCTGGTTCCCACTGAAGAAGTGGTTGAAATGCGGAATGGCCAGAAGCGCAAGAGTGAACGTAAGTTCTTTCCTGGCTACGTGCTGGTGCAGATGGACATGAACGAAGGTACTTGGCACTTGGTCAAGGACACTCCTCGCGTCATGGGCTTCATTGGCGGTACTGCCGACAAGCCTGCACCGATCACCGATAAAGAGGCGGAAGCAATTCTGCGTCGTGTTGCTGACGGTAGCGACAAGCCTAAGCCGAAGACATTGTTCGAGCCAGGCGAGGTTGTTCGTGTCACAGATGGTCCGTTTGCTGATTTCAACGGCACTGTCGAAGAAGTTAACTACGAAAAGAGCCGGATCCAAGTGGCGGTGCTCATTTTCGGTCGCTCTACTCCGGTAGAGTTGGAGTTCAGCCAGGTCGAGAAGGTCTAGCTGAGCAAGCATCCCAACCCCACAGCCTAGGCTGTGGGGTTTTGTCGTCACTGGGATAAACGCGCAAGTAACCGGGGAGCCTTTCGAGGCGCTTGAACCCGTAATTGGAGTGCCTCATGGCCAAGAAGATTACCGCTTACATCAAGCTGCAAGTGAAGGCCGCTCAGGCCAACCCTAGCCCACCCGTCGGTCCAGCTCTGGGTCAGCACGGCGTGAACATCATGGAATTCTGCAAGGCCTTCAACGCCCGTACTCAGGGTATTGAACCAGGTCTGCCGACTCCAGTGATCATCACTGTATACAGCGACCGTAGCTTCACTTTCGAAACCAAGTCGACTCCGGCTTCGGTTCTTCTGAAGAAAGCTGCTGGTCTGACTAGCGGTTCCGCTCGTCCGAACACCGTTAAGGTTGGCACCGTAACTCGTGCTCAGCTGGAAGAAATCGCGAAAACCAAAAACGCGGATCTGACTGCAGCTGATATGGATGCAGCCGTGCGTACCATCGCCGGTTCTGCTCGTAGCATGGGCCTTAACGTGGAGGGTGTGTAATGGCTAAGCTGACCAAGCGCCAAAAGGCTATCGCCGGCAAAATCGAAGCGGGCAAGTCCTACAACTTTGTAGACGCTGCTGCCCAGCTGACCGAGCTGTCGACTGTCAAGTTCAGCGAGTCCGTTGACGTTGCTGTGAACCTGGGTGTTGACCCACGTAAATCCGACCAGGTCGTTCGTAGCGCTACTGTGCTGCCACACGGTACTGGCAAGACTGTACGTGTTGCTGTCTTCACCCAAGGCCCGGCCGCCGAAGCTGCTCTGGCCGCTGGCGCCGATCGCGTTGGCATGGACGACCTGGCTGCCGAAATGAAAGGCGGCGACCTGAACTATGACGTTGTTATTGCTTCCCCGGATGCAATGCGCGTTGTAGGTCAGTTGGGTCAGATCCTGGGTCCACGCGGCCTGATGCCTAACCCTAAAGTCGGCACCGTAACGCCAGACGTAGCTACCGCGGTTAAAAACGCCAAGGCTGGTCAGGTTCGTTATCGCACCGACAAAAACGGCATCATTCACACCTCCGTTGGCAAAGTCGGCTTTGATGCCGTCAAGCTGAAGGAAAACGTTGAAGCCCTGATCGCTGATCTGAAGCGTATCAAGCCTGCTTCCTCGAAAGGTATCTACGTCAAGCGCGTTACCCTGAGCACCACTATGGGCCCAGGTCTGGTCATCGACCAAGGCTCGCTGGACGTATAAGACACAGGTTGGCGCGAGCGATTGCGTCAATTGAAAGATTGGGGTCCCTGCCTGGCGGGGGCTATCCAAGACCGTAGGCGACGCAAGTCTTAAACCAACAAGCCTACGCAGATGGTGCTCCCGGTTCCTTACCGAATCAGACACCAAAACGACATCAGGCCTAGGCCGGATGAAACGGTAACAAGCAGGAGTTAAACCCGTGGCAATTAATCTCGAAGACAAGAAGGCCATCGTCGCTGAAGTCAACGAGGCTGCCAAAGCTGCTCTGTCCGCTGTCGTGGCTGATGCCCGTGGTGTGACAGTAAGCGCTATGACCGGACTCCGTAAAGAGGCTCGTGAAGCTGGCGTGTACGTACGTGTTGTACGTAACACCCTGCTCAAGCGCGCTGTTGCTGACACTGAATACAGTGTTCTCAACGACGTGTTCACCGGCCCGACTCTGATCGCGTTCTCCAAGGACCATCCAGGCGCTGCTGCCCGTTTGTTCAAGGAATTCGCCAAGAGTCAGGATAAGTTCGAGATCAAGGCAGCTGCGTTCGAGGGCAAGTTCCTCGCAGCTAACCAAATCGACGTACTGGCAACACTGCCGACCCGTAACGAAGCTATTTCGCAGCTGATGAGCGTGATTCAAGGCGCTACCAGCAAGCTGGCTCGTACTCTGGCTGCAGTTCGCGAGCAAAAAGAAGCTGCCGCAGCCTAAGGCTGAGCAAATTCTTTCGCGTATTTTTGTTTATTTCGATGGCCGCGTAGGCCGTCCCCCAATTCAGGAAATACAGCAATGTCTATCTCCCAAGACGATATCCTCAACGCCGTAGCTGAAATGTCGGTTCTGCAGGTTGTTGAGCTGATCAAAGCTTTCGAAGAAAAATTCGGCGTTTCCGCTGCCGCTGCTTCCGCTGGCCCAGCTGTTGCTGCTGTCGCTGCTGAAGAGCAAACCGAATTCAACGTCATGCTGCTGGAAGCTGGCGAGAAGAAAGTAAACGTGATCAAGGCAGTACGTGAACTGACCGGTCTGGGCCT
This sequence comes from Pseudomonas sp. Wu6, assembly GCF_019891515.1. Lineage (NCBI taxonomy): Bacteria > Pseudomonadati > Pseudomonadota > Gammaproteobacteria > Pseudomonadales > Pseudomonadaceae > Pseudomonas > Pseudomonas sp. Wu6. The sequence goes on from NZ_JAFLXH010000072.1 coordinate 6,232, forward strand.
GAAAGAAGCCAAGGCTGTAGTTGACGGCGCTCCTGCCCAGGTTCTGGAAGCTGTGTCGAAAGACGCTGCTGACAAAGCCAAAGCTACTCTGGAAGAAGCAGGCGCTAAAGTCGAGCTGAAGTAAGCATCGACCTTGCGTCTCCAGCCCAAGCTTTAAGCTGAAGGCTGATGGCTGGTGGCTCTTGCCACCGGCCTTTTTCCGTTCTTGGCTGTCGACTCGGTCGCCGCCATTAACGCGCTGTAGCCACCCGATGCGGTGGTGCAAACCATGGGGTTTGCAAGATTTTCTGGCTGCTCCCGTCGGGAGGGCCAAACAAGCAGGTGACCAAGCTGGGGAACGCTGATGGCTTACTCATATACTGAGAAAAAACGTATCCGCAAGGACTTTAGCAAGTTGCCGGACGTCATGGATGTCCCGTACCTTCTGGCTATCCAGCTGGATTCGTATCGTGAATTCTTGCAGGCGGGAGCGACCAAAGATCAGTTCCGCGACGTGGGCCTGCATGCGGCCTTCAAATCCGTTTTCCCGATCATCAGCTACTCCGGCAATGCTGCGCTGGAGTACGTCGGTTATCGCCTGGGCGAACCGGCATTTGATGTCAAAGAATGCGTGTTGCGCGGTGTTACGTACGCCGTACCTTTGCGGGTAAAAGTCCGTCTGATCATCTTCGACAAAGAGTCGTCGAACAAAGCGATCAAGGACATCAAAGAGCAAGAAGTCTACATGGGTGAAATCCCCCTGATGACTGAGAACGGTACCTTCGTTATCAACGGTACCGAGCGCGTAATCGTTTCCCAGCTGCACCGTTCCCCGGGCGTGTTCTTTGACCACGACCGCGGCAAGACGCACAGCTCCGGTAAGCTCCTGTACTCCGCGCGGATCATTCCGTACCGCGGTTCGTGGTTGGACTTCGAGTTCGACCCGAAAGACTGCGTGTTCGTGCGTATCGACCGTCGTCGTAAGCTGCCGGCCTCGGTACTGCTGCGCGCGCTCGGCTATACCACTGAGCAAGTGCTGGACGCCTTCTACACCACCAACGTATTCAGCCTGAAGGATGAAACCCTCAAGCTGGAGCTGATCGCTTCGCGTCTGCGTGGTGAAATTGCCGTCCTGGACATCCAGGATGAAAAGGGCAAGGTCATTGTTGAAGCCGGCCGCCGTATCACCGCGCGCCACATCAACCAGATCGAAAAAGCCGGTCTCAAAGAGCTGGAAGTGCCGCTGGACTACGTCCTGGGTCGCACTACCGCCAAGGTCATCGTTCACCCGGCGACAGGCGAAATCCTGGCTGAGTGCAACACCGAGCTGAACACCGAGATCCTGGCCAAAATCGCCAAGGCTCAAGTCGTTCGCATCGAGACCCTTTACACCAACGACATCGACTGCGGTCCGTTCATCTCCGACACCCTGAAGATCGACTCCACCAGCAACCAATTGGAAGCGCTGGTCGAGATCTATCGCATGATGCGTCCTGGTGAGCCACCTACCAAAGATGCTGCCGAAACCCTGTTCAACAACCTGTTCTTCAGCCCTGAGCGTTATGACCTGTCTGCGGTCGGCCGGATGAAGTTCAACCGTCGTATCGGTCGTACCGAGATCGAAGGTTCGGGCGTGCTGTGCAAGGAAGACATCGTCGCGGTACTGAAGACCCTGGTCGACATCCGTAACGGTAAAGGCATCGTCGATGACATCGACCACCTGGGTAACCGTCGTGTTCGCTGCGTAGGCGAAATGGCCGAGAACCAGTTCCGCGTTGGCCTGGTACGTGTTGAGCGTGCGGTCAAAGAGCGTCTGTCGATGGCTGAAAGCGAAGGCCTGATGCCGCAAGACCTGATCAACGCCAAGCCAGTGGCTGCGGCGGTGAAAGAGTTCTTCGGTTCCAGCCAGCTCTCGCAGTTCATGGACCAGAACAACCCGCTCTCCGAGATCACCCACAAGCGCCGTGTTTCGGCACTGGGCCCGGGCGGTCTGACCCGTGAGCGCGCAGGCTTCGAAGTCCGTGACGTACACCCGACGCACTACGGTCGTGTCTGCCCGATCGAAACGCCGGAAGGTCCGAACATCGGTCTGATCAACTCCCTGGCCGCTTATGCGCGCACCAACCAGTACGGCTTCCTCGAGAGCCCGTACCGTGTGGTGAAAGAAGGCTTGGTCACCGACGAGATCGTGTTCCTGTCCGCCATCGAAGAAGCTGATCACGTGATCGCTCAGGCTTCGGCCACGATGAACGACAAAAAAGTCCTGATCGACGAGCTGGTAGCTGTTCGTCACTTGAACGAGTTCACCGTCAAGGCGCCGGAAGACGTCACCTTGATGGACGTATCGCCCAAGCAGGTAGTGTCGGTTGCAGCGTCGCTGATCCCGTTCCTGGAACACGATGACGCCAACCGTGCGTTGATGGGTTCCAACATGCAGCGTCAAGCTGTACCGACTCTGCGCGCCGACAAGCCGCTGGTAGGTACCGGCATGGAGCGTAACGTAGCCCGTGACTCCGGCGTTTGCGTCGTGGCTCGTCGTGGTGGCGTGATCGACTCCGTTGATGCCAGCCGTATCGTGGTTCGTGTTGCCGATGACGAAGTTGAAACCGGTGAAGCCGGTGTCGACATCTACAACCTGACCAAATACACCCGTTCGAACCAGAACACCTGCATCAACCAGCGTCCGCTGGTGCGTAAGGGTGACCGCGTTCAGCGTAGCGATATCATGGCCGATGGCCCGTCCACCGATATGGGTGAGCTGGCACTGGGTCAGAACATGCGCATCGCGTTCATGGCCTGGAACGGTTACAACTTCGAAGACTCCATCTGCCTGTCGGAACGCGTTGTTCAAGAAGATCGCTTTACCACGATCCACATCCAGGAACTGACCTGTGTGGCACGTGACACCAAGCTTGGGCCAGAGGAAATCACTGCAGACATCCCTAACGTGGGTGAAGCTGCACTGAACAAGCTGGACGAAGCCGGTATCGTTTACGTAGGTGCTGAAGTTGGCGCAGGCGACATCCTGGTCGGTAAGGTCACTCCGAAAGGCGAGACCCAACTGACTCCGGAGGAGAAGCTGCTGCGTGCCATCTTCGGTGAAAAAGCCAGCGACGTTAAAGACACCTCCCTGCGCGTACCTACCGGTACCAAGGGTACTGTCATCGACGTACAGGTCTTCACCCGCGACGGCGTTGAGCGTGATGCTCGTGCACTGTCCATCGAGAAGACCCAACTCGACGAGATCCGCAAGGATCTGAACGAAGAGTTCCGTATCGTTGAAGGCGCGACCTTCGAACGTCTGCGTTCCGCTCTGGTAGGCCACAAGGCTGAAGGCGGCGCAGGCCTGAAGAAAGGTCAGGACATCACCGACGAAATCCTCGACGGTCTTGAGCACGGCCAGTGGTTCAAACTGCGCATGGCTGAAGATGCTCTGAACGAGCAGCTCGAGAAGGCTCAGGCCTATATCGTTGATCGCCGCCGTCTGCTGGACGACAAGTTCGAAGACAAGAAGCGCAAACTGCAGCAGGGCGATGACCTGGCTCCGGGCGTGCTGAAAATCGTCAAGGTTTACCTGGCAATCCGTCGCCGCATCCAGCCGGGCGACAAGATGGCCGGTCGTCACGGTAACAAAGGTGTGGTCTCCGTGATCATGCCGGTTGAAGACATGCCGCACGATGCCAATGGCACCCCGGTCGACGTCGTCCTCAACCCGTTGGGCGTACCTTCGCGTATGAACGTTGGTCAGATCCTCGAAACCCACCTGGGCCTCGCGGCCAAAGGTCTGGGCGAGAAGATCAACCGTATGATCGAAGAGCAACGCAAGGTCGCTGACCTGCGTAAGTTCCTGCACGAGATCTACAACGAGATCGGCGGTCGCAACGAAGAGCTGGACACCTTCAC
>NZ_JAFLXH010000073.1:0-10057 GCF_019891515.1 Pseudomonas sp. Wu6
TCACATTCCAGTGTGTAGAAGGCTGCGCGTCCTGCGCCGACATAAGCCTGCAAGTGCCCCATGGCGTGCCGCCGATCCAGAGCGGCATCGTTCACAACAACGTCGCGCGCCTGTCCAGCCAGCGCAGCATTTTCCACTACGCCACCCGTGCCGGCTTGACCACCGCGGCGGCGGCTTACCATTGGGTCAGCGAATTGTATAACCGCACCCCCTTTCTCGCCGCCCGTGATCGTCATACCGACGATGCGGCGCTGGCGATCCAGCATGGGCATTTCTACTGGAATGACCACTACCCGGACTCCCACCTGTTTGCCGACGCCGAAAGCCTGCGCCTCAAGCACGCGCCGGACTTTCTGCTGGTGCACCCGATGAACATCGACGACGCCGGTCACAAGCACGGCCTCGACACTGCGCAGTACCGCAACAGCGCACGCTCGGCCGACATTATTCTCGCCGACTACCTGCAAGGCTGGCTCGACGCCGGTTACCAGGTGCTGGTCACCGCCGACCACGGCATGAACAACGACCGCTCCCACAACGGCCTGCTGCCGGAGGAGCGCGAAGTGCCGCTGTTTGTACTCGGCGACGCCTTCAGCCTGGATGCCGCCGCCGCGCCGAAACAGACCGACCTGTGCGGTACCGTCTGCGCGCTGCTCGGCGTGCCCCACGACAAACCGGTCTGCCGGGAGTTGCTCAAATGAGTGGCATGGTTCGCGGCAAATGGCTGGCCTTACTGTGCCTGGCGCCCTTCGCGCTGTTCTTTATCGTGTTCCAGATCGCGCCGTTGGCCTGGGTGCTGATCAACAGCCTGCAAACCGAAGACAGCGGTTGGAGCCTGGAAAACTTCACGCGCATTTTCAGTTCGAAGTTCTACCTGCAGGCGATCCAGTTCAGCCTCGAGATCAGCTTCTACTCCAGCGTTTTCGGCATCATCATCGCCACGCTGGGCAGTTACTCCCTGCGCCGGGTCGATTCGCCGCTGCGCAATTTCGTCACGGCGTTTGCCAACATGACCAGCAACTTCGCCGGCGTGCCCCTGGCCTTCGCGTTCATCATCCTGCTGGGGTTCAACGGCAGCATTACCATCATGCTCAAGCAGGCGGGGATCATCCAGGACTTCAACCTGTACTCCAAAACCGGCTTGATCCTCCTCTACACCTACTTCCAGATCCCCCTCGGCGTCCTGCTGCTGTACCCGGCCTTTGACGCACTGCGCGAAGACTGGCGCGAATCGGCTGCCCTGCTCGGCGCCAATGGCTGGCAGTTCTGGCGGCACATCGGCTTGCCGGTCCTGACCCCCGCCCTGCTCGGCACGTTCGTGATTCTGCTGGCCAACGCCCTTGGCGCCTATGCCACCGTGTACGCCCTTACCACCGGCAACTTCAACGTGCTGCCGATCCGCATCGCGGGGCTGGTTTCCGGTGACGTGTCACTGGACCCGAACATGGCCAGCGCCCTGGCCGTGGTGCTGGTGGCGCTGATGACCGTGGTCACGGTGGTCCATCAACTGCTGCTCAAGAGGAGCTACCATGTCTCGCGCTGATGCCGGCCCGGCGTCCCTCTACCATCGGGCGGTGGTGTACGTGCTGTTCCTGATTCTGGTACTGCCGCTGGCAGGCACCTTTGTCTATTCGATCTCCAGCAGTTGGTCGGCCACCATCCTGCCTGCCGGCTTCAGCCTGAAATGGTATGTGCAGCTATGGAGCGACCCGCGCTTCCTGATGGCCTTCGGGCAATCGCTGCTGGTGTGCGTGGGCGCGCTGATCCTGTCGGTGGTGCTGATCCTGCCGCTGCTGTTCGTGGTGCATTACCACTTCCCCAGGCTGGATGCGCTGATGAACATCCTGATCCTGCTGCCGTTCGCGGTGCCGCCGGTGGTGTCGTCGGTGGGGCTGCTGCAACTGTACGGGTCCGGGCCGCTGGCAATGGTGGGTACGCCGTGGATTCTGATCGGTTGCTACTTCACCGTGGCGCTGCCGTTCATGTACCGCGCAATCACCAACAACCTGCAGGCGATCAATCTGCGCGACCTCATGGACGCCTCGCAACTGCTCGGCGCCAGCACCTGGCAAGCGGCGTTCCTGGTCGTGCTGCCCAATCTGCGCAAAGGCCTGATGGTGGCGCTTCTGCTGTCGTTCTCATTCCTGTTCGGTGAGTTCGTGTTCGCCAACATCCTGGTCGGCACCCGCTATGAAACCCTGCAGGTGTACCTCAACAACATGCGCAACAGCAGCGGCCACTTCACCAGTGCCGTCGTGATCTCCTATTTCTTCTTTGTGCTGGTGCTGACCTGGGCCGCCAATATCTTGAACAAGGACAAAAGCCAATGAGCTTCGTCAGCGTCCAACACCTGCAAAAGAGCTATACCGGCACCCCGGTATTCAGTGATATCAATTGCGAAATCGCCAAGGGCGAGTTTGTCACCCTGCTCGGCCCGTCCGGTTGCGGCAAGTCGACCTTGCTGCGCTGCATCGCCGGGCTGACCTCGGTGGACAGTGGGAAAATTCTGCTCGATGGCCAGGACATCGTCCCGCTAAGCCCGCAGAAACGGCATATCGGCATGGTGTTCCAGAGCTACGCGCTGTTTCCCAACATGACCGTGGAACAGAACGTCGCCTTCGGCCTGCGCATGCAGAAAGTCAACGCCGACGACCGTCACAAGCGGGTCCAGGAGGTGCTGCAATTGGTCGAGCTCAAGGACCTGGCCGGTCGTTATCCGCACCAGATGTCCGGCGGCCAGTGCCAGCGCGTCGCCCTCGCCCGCTCACTGGTGACCCGCCCGCGCCTGTTGCTGCTGGATGAACCGCTGTCGGCGCTGGATGCACGGATTCGCAAGCACCTGCGCGAGCAGATCCGCCAGATCCAGCGCGAACTCGGCTTGACCACCATTTTCGTCACCCATGACCAGGAGGAAGCCCTGACCATGTCGGACCGCATCTTCCTGATGAATCAGGGCAGAATCGTACAGAGCGGCGATGCCGAGACCCTCTACACTGCGCCGGTGGATGTGTTCGCCGCCGGGTTTATCGGCAACTACAACCTGCTCGATGCCGACAAGGCCAGCCAACTGCTGCAACGACCGATCAGTGGGCGCATCGCGATCCGCCCCGAAGCCATCGAACTGAGCCGTAACGGCGACCTTGACGCGCTGGTGCGCAGCCACAGCCTGCTGGGCAACGTGATTCGCTATCGTATCGAAGCCCGTGGCGTGGAGTTGGTGGTGGATGTGCTGAACCGCTCTGCCGACGATCTGCATCCGGACGGCCAGCGCCTGGCACTTTCCATCGACCCCAGCGCGCTGTGTGAAGTAGCCTGACGGGCAACGACTGAATGAGAGAGCATTTCGGATGGCATTGGTAATTTTTGATCTGGACGACACCCTGATCCATGGCGACTGCGCCACCTTGTGGAGCGCGCAGATGGGCCGTCTGGGCTGGGTCGACCCTGAGTCATTCATGCGCAGGAACGACGAGTTGATGGCGGCCTACGGCCGAGGCGAGCTGCGCATGGAGGATTTCATGGATTTCAGCCTGGAGCCGATGATCGGCCGCACCCCGCAAGAGATCGAACACCTGGTGGAACCCTGGGTCGAGGACGTGATCGAGCCGCTGATCTACAGCGACGCGACCAAAACCATCGCCCGACACCGCGCCAATGGAGACCGGATCCTGGTGATCTCCGCTTCGGGCACGCACCTGGTCACGCCGATTGCGGCGCGCATCGGCATCGACGAAGTGCTGGGCATCGAGCTGGAGGTCAGCCACGGGGTGTATAGCGGCAAGACCGAGGGCGTGCTGACTTACCGCGAAGGCAAGATCACGCGCTTGCTGCAATGGCTTGAGCAGGAAGGCGAAACCCTGGAAGGTGCCTGTTTCTACTCGGATTCGCGCAATGACCTGCCGTTATTGCTGAAGGTGGATCACCCACAGGCGGTCAACCCCGACCCGGTATTGCGGGCCCACGCCGAACAGGCGGGCTGGCCGATTCACCATTGGGCCTGAACCTACCAAGATCTCCCTGCAGAAGATCCCCATGTGGGAGGGGGCTTGCCCCCGATGGCGGTGGATCAGATGAAACATTCTTCACTGACATACCGCTATCGGGGGCAAGCCCCCTCCTACATAGGCCCTATTACAACTCCGGAATATTCAACACGATGAGCGCCCGCTTCCAACACGCGAACGCGAACTTGACCTACATTGCAGGTAGGACCGAGCTCTTACACCGCTCGACATGACCCTCGACGCCTTGCAATGCTCTCACAGTGCCTCCATAGTGAGTCCGGACTGAGCCCGTTGCAGTAGCGTCGGGCTTTTTGCATTATGCGACCGGACCATATGGAACCGGCTCCCTCAAAGACGGCCTAATATGCGTTATCAATTGCCCCCGCGTCGAATCAGCATGAAGCATCTGTTCCCCAGCACCGCCCTCGCTTTTTTCATTGGTCTCGGCTTCGCGTCGATGTCGACTAATACGTTCGCAGCCAATAGCTGGGACAACCTTCAGCCTGATCGCGATGAGGTGATTGCCAGCCTTAACGTCGTCGAGTTGCTCAAGCGCCATCACTACAGCAAGCCGCCGCTGGACGACGCACGCTCGGTGATCATCTACGACAGCTACCTCAAGCTGCTGGACCCGTCGCGCAGCTACTTCCTGGCCAGTGATATCACTGAGTTCGACAAGTGGAAGACCCAGTTCGACGACCTCCTCAAAAGCGGCGACCTGCAGCCCGGTTTCACCATCTACAAGCGTTACCTGGACCGCGTCAAAGCGCGTCTGGACTTCGCCCTGGGTGAGTTGAACAAAGGCATCGACAAGCTCGATTTCACCGAGAAGGAAACCCTTCTGGTGGACCGCAAGGACGCTCCTTGGCTGACCAGCACCGCCGCGCTCGACGACCTGTGGCGCAAACGCGTCAAGGACGAAGTGCTGCGCCTGAAGATCGCCGGCAAAGAGCCCAAGGCCATCCAGGAGCTGTTGACCAAGCGCTACAAGAATCAGCTGGCGCGCCTGGACCAGACCCGTGCCGAAGACATCTTCCAGGCTTACATCAACACTTTCGCGATGTCCTACGACCCGCACACCAATTATCTGTCGCCAGATAACGCGGAAAATTTTGATATCAACATGAGTCTGTCCCTGGAAGGCATCGGTGCCGTCCTGCAAAGCGACAATGACCAGGTCAAGATCGTGCGCCTGGTGCCGGCAGGTCCGGCGGACAAGACCAAGCAGGTCGCCCCGGCCGACAAGATCATCGGCGTGGCCCAGGCCGACAAAGAGATGGTCGACGTGGTCGGCTGGCGCCTGGACGAAGTGGTCAAGCTGATCCGCGGGCCCAAGGGCAGCGTGGTGCGCCTGGAAGTGATTCCGCACACCAATGCACCCAACGACCAGACCAGCAAGATCGTGTCCATCACCCGTGAAGCGGTGAAGCTCGAAGACCAGGCCGTGCAGAAGAAAGTCCTCAACCTCAAGCAGGATGGCAAGGACTACAAGCTGGGCGTGATTGAAATCCCGGCCTTCTACCTGGACTTCAAGGCCTTCCGCGCCGGTGACCCGGACTACAAGTCCACCACCCGCGACGTGAAGAAAATCCTGACTGAGCTGCAGAAGGAAAAAGTCGACGGCGTGGTCATCGACCTGCGCAACAACGGCGGCGGTTCCCTGCAGGAAGCCACCGAGCTGACCAGCCTGTTCATCGACAAGGGCCCGACCGTGTTGGTGCGCAATGCCGACGGCCGTGTCGACGTACTCGAAGACGAGAACCCGGGCGCCTTCTACAAAGGCCCGATGGCGTTGCTGGTCAACCGTCTCTCGGCCTCGGCCTCGGAGATCTTCGCCGGCGCCATGCAGGACTACCACCGTGCGCTGATCATCGGTGGCCAGACCTTCGGCAAAGGCACCGTGCAGACCATCCAGCCGCTGAACCACGGCGAACTCAAGCTGACCCTGGCCAAGTTCTACCGGGTTTCCGGGCAGAGCACCCAGCATCAGGGCGTACTGCCGGACATCGACTTCCCGTCGATCATCGACACCAAGGAAATCGGCGAGAGCGCCCTGCCCGAAGCCATGCCGTGGGACACCATCCGCCCTGCGATCAAGCCGGCATCCGACCCGTTCAAGCCGTTCCTGGCACAGCTGAAAGCTGACCACGACACGCGCTCCGCCAAGGACGCCGAGTTCGTCTTCATCCGCGACAAGCTGGCCCTGGCCAAGAAGTTGATGGAAGAGAAAACCGTCAGCCTCAACGAAGCGGACCGTCGCAAGCAGCACGCCGACATCGAGAATCAACAACTGGTGCTGGAAAACGTGCGCCGCAAGGCCAAGGGCGAGGACCCGCTCAAGGAACTGAAGAAAGAAGATGAAGATGCGCTGCCGACCGAGGCGGAAAAAACCAAGCCGGAAGACGACGCCTATCTGGCCGAGACCGGTCGCATCCTGCTGGACTACCTGAAAATCACCAAGCAGGTAGCCAAGCAGTAAATGATGTCAATTTAATGTGATTGCTCCCTGGAGTGTCATCATATAGACATCATTCTGTCGTGAAATATAAGGACCGCAGGTTTCAAGCCTGCGGTCCTTTTTTTTCGACCGAGAGTGCCATGACCATGACCGAACAGCTGGATGCATTGGGCTCTATCCTGGCTCAACGCAGTTTGCACAGCCTGTTCCAACCGATCATTTGCCTGTCTGAACGCCGCATCCTCGGCTACGAGGCCCTCAGTCGCGGCCCGTCCAACAGCCCGTTGCACTCCCCCGTCGCCCTGTTCTCCATCGCCAGCCATGCCGGGCGCCTGAGCGAACTGGAAATGGCCTGCCGTGAGAGTGCCTGCCGGCGCTTCAGCGAGCAGAAGCTGCCGGGCAAGCTGTTTCTCAATATCTCACCGGAATCCCTGGTGGAGACGGCGCACCAACCGGGGCGCACCCTGCAATTGCTGCGCGAGTTCGGTATTCCCCCCAGCCAGGTGGTGATCGAACTCACCGAGCAGACGCCCACCGATGATTTCAAGCTGTTGCAGACCGCGTTACATCACTATCGCGACATGGGCTTTGCCATTGCCCTGGATGACCTGGGCGCCGGTTACTCCAGCCTGCGGTTATGGTCGGAGCTACGCCCGGATTATGTGAAGATCGACCGCCACTTTATCGACGGCATCCACCAGGACGCGCTCAAACGCGAATTTGTCGGCTCGATCATGCAGATCGCCAAGGCCTCCCGGGCCCAGGTGATCGCTGAAGGCATTGAACTGCCGGAAGAGTTGGCGGTGTTGACGGAAATGGGCGTGGACCTGGTCCAGGGCTACCTGCTCTGCCGGCCTCAGGAGCATCCACCGCAGGAAGCACGCTTGATGCTGCCCAAGCCGGACCACGCCAATATCGCCCTGAATGAAGAAGCCAGTGACCTCAGCGCGCTGCTCATTGAACAGCCGGCGGTGGATCAAGACACGGCAACCGCCCAGGTGCTCGAAGCATTCCGTCGCCAGGCCAACCTGAACTCACTGGCGGTGCTCGATGCCCGCGACCACCCGGTGGGTATCGTGCATCGACACTCGCTGTCGGACGCGCTGCTCAAACCCTTCGCGACCGACCTGTTCGCCCGCAAGCCGATCAGCCGCCTGATGAGCGATGACTTCCTGGCCGTGGAGTTGAGCCAGTCCCTGCAACAGGTCAGCCGCTTGCTCACCAGCCGCGCGCGGCAACGCATCGAAGAAGATTTCATCATTACATTGAATGGCGACTACCTGGGCCTGGGACGGGTCATCGATGTGCTCAAACTGATCACCGAACTGAAAATCCAGCAGGCGCGCTACGCCAACCCGCTCACGCTGCTACCGGGCAACGTGCCGATCCAGCAGTGCCTGACGCGCCTGCTGCAGCAACAGCGTGAGTCGGTGATCTGCTATGTGGATATCGACAGCTTCAAGCCGTTCAACGATATCTATGGTTATGGGCGCGGGGATGAGGTGCTGTTGTGCCTGGCGCAGTGCCTGAACGACCGGGTCGATCCCAGCCGCGACTTTGTCGGGCACATCGGTGGTGATGACTTTCTGCTGGTGCTGGGCCCACAGGACTGGCGCAAACGGCTCAATCAACTGCTGGACGACTTTCACACCCAATGCCGACGTTTCTACCGCGCCGAGCACCTCGACGCCGGCTGCTTCACCGCACTCAACCGCCAGGGCGTGCGCCAGGAATTCCCCTTGCTTTCACTGTCGATTGGCGTGGTGCATTTGTATCCACAGGCCTGTGCACAACTCGATGCCAGCCAGTTGGCGGAGCTGGCGTCGCAGGCCAAGCACCAGGCCAAGGACATCGCCGGTTACAGCATCCATGTGATCGACAGCCTGGACCTGCTGCCGGCTTAAGCCTCGGCGGATTCGGGATATTCGTACTCGAACACCCGCACCACCTCCGAAGCGTGCCAGGAAGCGGCGGCCACACCGTCGGAGGGCCCGCTGAAACGCCCCAGGCGCTCCACGCATTCAAAGAACCCGGTGCGCGGCAGGCGGCTGGCACCCTGGCTGATCACCAGGGAACTGCGCAGCGGCTGCTCGGCCTTGGCGTCCAGCGCCGCCAGGTGCTCCAGGGCGGCGGCCAGGGTCTGCATCGCCGGCGTCGGGAATTGCAGGCGCTCAAGCAGCGCACGGTAGGTCAGCAGATGGCGCTGACGGCGCGCCTGGTCCAGTTCGTTGAGTAAGCCATCCCAATGTTGACGGCTGATACGTAGGCTCAAGAGTCATCCCTCCAACCTGCAACGCCCAATTCCCAGGCCAGGCTGCGGCGAATGGCGGCATCCGGCTGTCGTTCACCCCTTTCGATCAAACCAAGATACGAGGGGCTGATACCCACTGTGCGCGCCAGGGTTTCGATCGCCAGGCCCTTGGCTTCACGCAGGCCGCGCAGGGCTGCGAGCGGGTGCACGTCCTGGTCGGGAGTAATCGGTGCGGCGGGGGAAGAAGCCAGTGTGGGCTGTTGCTGACCGGCCGCTTTCAGCAGCGCCTGGTACTGGTCCCATGGCAACACCGCATATTCGGGTTCGCCATTACGTGAAATGATCTGGATATCCATGACTGCCCCGTAGGATAAAAACACTTACCAAGTAAGTAATTTCCTTACTCCTTCCTTGGAAGTGTAATCCTAACAGCCACGGAGGTCGCAGGGGATAGCCCAAAGCATCAGTTTTTTTGTGGGTTTTCCTGGGCGAGCAGCTCAGGTGTGGCCGGTAGACGTTCGACCACGGCCAGCTTTTCCGGGCGTTGCGCATCGCGCCAGGCGCGAAACGCGCTGAGTTCCCCGCTCAGGGTCTTCATGACCCAGGCCAGCACGGCGATGTCGTCGAACATACCGAACATGGGAATAAAATCCGGAATCGCGTCAATCGGACTGACGAAGTACATCAGCCCCGCCACCACCGAAATCAGCGCCTTGGGGCTGATCGCCCGATACTCGCCGCGCCAGTAAGCCAGGCACAGGGCCTGAAGCAGCTTGAGGTCATCCTTGAGCTGGCCCAACCGATTGCCCTGGCTCGAGCCTTTGGCCGCGACAGCAAACAGCAGGGTTGGCAGACGGCCACGCCCCAGCAAGCGTGCGGCTATAGGCAGGAAGCGGGTGAAATTGAAGGGTGGTTTCATGTGTCACTCCAGTTCCATACGACAGAAAGGTTATCCACACAAATTGTGGATAACCTTGTGAACAGAGCCTTTTTTCATGGCTGAAAGCCACGGACTACAAGGCCTGCAGTCAGATCGGGCGTTTTTTGCGCACATCAGAAAATCCCAATATTTCATTGACTTGGCAGGTCTGTGCGGCTACCCGTGCTCGGGCCTAATATCAGACTGTGTCAACTTGAGGACGTTCGTTCGGATTTGCAGAGGCTTAAACGTGACAGCTGACATGCCTGCGCAGTGCCCAACCGTAACCACGATGCGAAGCGAGCCGCTCGTGATCTTGATCTTGACCCCCGGTGTCAGGGTAGTTGTCGTGTCCCCCGCTTTTTGAAAAGCATTCCGGGGGCGGCAAGAGTATGGTCATGCCTTTCTATTCAGAAGAACGTAAA
>NZ_JAFLXH010000074.1:0-7776 GCF_019891515.1 Pseudomonas sp. Wu6
AGGCCGGCAGGCTGTCGGCGCCTTTGAGTTCGATGTCTTTGATCGGGAAGCAACGGGTGTCGGCGGGCGCGGTGGGCGCCTCGGGTTTGGCCGCTTTGCCGGGCAGGTCCTGAAGTTCCTGGAGACGCCGCTGTTGCTCTTCAAGCAGGCGGTTCTGCCGATCGCGGATCAGGTCCTGGTCCCCGGGCGTGGGGGCAGCGAATGCAGTGTTCAAGCTCAGGCAAGTGAGCAGGAGGGTGCATAGTAGAAACCGAGTCCGTGGCATTGGCATGTTCGATCCGTCGAAAATCAAGGGCCGGGAAGCTAACATCGAACGTCCGGCCGTCCTAGATGCGGAGGCTGTCGGGTGTTCGAGCGTGTTTCCGATTAACCTAATGATTAGTAACAAAAAATAATTATCGAACAGTGACCGGCCTGATTACTGAGACGTTTAATCCGACCGGCGGCAACTGTTTCGAGGGCTGTTCGACTGCCACACAGTGATCGCCATTATTTAGCCATCAGGTTTCGTCGAGTTAGGGTTAGTGCCGGGGATCGGAGGAAAGTTCGCGGCGGTTTTGTGATTTGGGTCCCATTTATCGGAAATCCAATCAGATTTTTTGAACCCGTGCGCACTCACAGCGCTGGAGATGATCGTTCCCACGCTGTGCGTGGGAATGCAGCCCGTGACGCTCTGCGTCACCTGTACGTATTGAGTTGTCGTAGGGACGCGGAGCGTCCCAGGCGGCGTTCCCACGCGGAGCGTGGGAACGATCAACATCCACATTGGGTAGTGCAGGGCTGAAGATATCAGCCAAGGCCCTTGTCTTTTTCCGAGCCGGGCACCAGAGCCAGGCCGGGGCGTTCGACATCGCGAGAGACGTGGGATTTGATTTCCCCCACGCCACCCTCTTCATCGTTGTGAATCACCAGCACGCCGGGGCGGCGCAGTTGTTCCAGGTCGCCCTCGCCCAGGTTGAAGCTTTCACTCAAGTGCTGGTCGCTGAGGGCATTCGCCTCGGCGCGACGCTGGGCGAATTTGCGGCCTTTGCGTTGCTGGTAGCGCGCCCAGGCAATCAGGATCACGGCGTTGAACAGGGCGATCCACAGGTAGATTTGCAAGGTGTTGAGCGCAGCGAAGATCGGCGCTTCCAGGCGCGGGCCGCCGTGGGTTTCGAGCATGGCGTTCATGCCCCGAGCCAGCAGCCAGACCAGGCCGGCCCAGGCCAGCAGGGTAAGCAACACATCGATAATCCACATCGCCAGGTTCTGGCGGGTTCTGACCAGTTTCATCGTCACGCCTCCTCTTGGGCAGGTTTGATACCACGGTCCGGGCTGACCCAGCGGGCGCGTTTCTGGTGCTGGTTGAACAACACCTTGGGAAAGCTGACCAGGGTGGTGAACAGGCTCACCAGCCAGAACACCATCGGGTACCACACGGTCCAGAACAGGGTTTTCCACAGGTCTTTTTCGTAGCGCCGGTCAATCAGGATGCTCACCGCGAACTGCAGCAGGCACACCATCGCCAGCACCAACCCGGTAAACGCCGGCGGCACCAAGGAGTCGACGGTAATCGCCTGCGGCAACACCATGAATTTGCCCAGGCCCCAGAACACCACCGAGAGCAGGAAGGTGAACGCCCAGCCGGTGGACAGGCAGTATTCGAACAGCAGCGGCCACAGGTAGCGATGGCGCCATTGCCAGATGCCACGGATATTCTTGAACAGCACCTCAGCGCCGCCCTGGGCCCAGCGCAGGCGCTGCTTCCACAGGCCGCCAACGGTTTCGGGCATGAGAATCCAGCACAGCGCACGCGGTTCGTAGAAGATCGCCCAGTGATCGAGTTGCAGCTTCCAGCTGACATCGATGTCCTCGGTGATCATGTCGGTGCTCCAGTAATCGATGCGGTCCAGCGCCTTCTTACGGAACGCCACCACCACACCCGACACCGTGAAGATCCGCCCGAATACGCGCTGGGTGCGCTTGATCAGGCCGATGATCGAAGAGAACTCGCCCACTTGTACCCGCCCGATCAGGGTCGACCGTGTGCGCACACGCGGGTTGCCGGTGACGGCGCCGAGGCGCGGGTTGTCGAGCATCGGCGCGACCATGTAGGCCGCCGCGTTTTTGTCGAGCAACGCATCGCCGTCGATGCACACCAGGTATTCGCTGCGCGCCGCCACCGCGCCCATGCGCAGGGCCACGGCCTTGCCCTGGTTCTGCGCCAGGTGCAGCACGCGCAGGCGTGGGTGTTGCAGCGCCAGCGCGTCGAGTACTGCGGCGGTGTTGTCGCTGGAGCCGTCGTTGACCGCGATCACTTCGATGTTCGTGTACACCTGGGCCAGGGCGGCCGCCATGGTGTCGGCGACGTTATCGCCTTCGTTGTAGCAAGGGACGATGATCGAGATCAGCGGGTTGCCGGCCAGGGTCGGCGCCGGCGTGTCTTCCTCCCACGGCCAGTGGCGTTCCCAGTGCAGCCAGAAGTACAGGCCGCCGGCGATCCACAGCGCGGACATGAACAGCGGGTAGAAAAACACGAAGTCCATCAGGAACTGCCCGGTGACCAGGAAGATCAGGCCCAGGGGCACACCCAATACCAGTGCCAGCACGAATATAGCCAGGATTCTGTCGAACATGATCAAGGGTTCCACTGGTTGGAAAGGGCCGGACGTACAGTCTTCAGGTCCGGGGAGTTTTCCAGGAAGTTGTCCGGGTAATAGCCAAAGCTCTTGACCCCCTGGCGTTTGAGCACGCCCATCCATTGCGCCAGTTGCTCAGCGCTGATATCCGGTGCGGCTTTGGTGCGCCAATCTTTGGCTTGCAGCTCGAAAACGGTTTTTTCCATGGCGCCCGGGCGGGCCTTGACTGTCGCCACCAGTTTTTCCAGCCAGGCATTGGAGGTCTTCACTTCCTGGCCTTCCATCAACGGCATGGCCATCGGCGCGGTCCAGTCGTAGGCCTGCAGGAAGTCATCGAGGTTCTGCGCGAACCAGGCCTCGCTGTCCGGGTTGAGCATCGGTTCGGCGAAGATATTGCGCGCGGTCTGCACCTGCGGCCCGGCGATGGCGCGGACCTTGGTGGTCAGCTCCTGGGTGAAGTCGATCAGGTAGCGGCTCTTGAAGCGGGTCCAGCGTTGCAGCGTGGCGGGATCGGCGCGCAAGGCGGCGACAGTGTCCGGCAGACCATTGGCCGCGTACGCCTTGAGCGCGGCGGGGCTGGCGTCTTCGAAGTCCGAGAGCACGGCGTCGTCGTGGTACAGCACACCGTCGATGGCGCTGTTGCGGGCCAGGTCCTCGTAGATCTCGCCGATGATTTTGCGCACCTGCGGGTCGAACGGCGACAGGCGTTTGTACTGGTCCGGGTCAGGCCCCAGCCTGGCGGTTTGCGGGTCCCAACGGGTCACGCGTGGCAGCTTGGGGTCGAGGGCGAAACTGAGCACGGGCATCCAGGCATACACGGCGGCGTGGGCACGGGTGTGCAGTTGCCAGGCGACGCGGTTGAACAGGTCGGCGCGCACCGGCAAGTGACGGTTGGGGAAGTAGAGCGAGTGCACCAGGCCGTCACCCTTGGGGTCGGCGAAGGCTTGCAGGAATACGGTGCCGGCGCCCATGTCCACCACGCGCTGCACCAGTACGTCGAGGTTGCGCGCCTGCTGGGCCGGGTCCGGGTCGTAGACGTTGTCCAGGTCCACATGCAATACGCGCATCGGTGCCGGGGTCTGTGCGGCGACGATGCTGTTGGCGAAATGCTCGCCGTCCGGGTCGGACGCCACCAGGAAGCGCGGGCTGTTCATCAGATCACTGGCGCTGTCGAGGCCGTCTTCCAGGGTCAGGGCCATCTGATAGCCCTGCTCGCTGACGACGGCCAGGGAGGTGCCTTTGGCCGCGCCGTATGGCCATACCCATACCCGTGGCGCCTTGCCGGTCACTGTGCGGATTTTTTGCGTGATGGCCGCGACGTCCGCACGCATCCGCGCCTGGAATTGCGCGTCGGTTTCATAGCGTTTGGTCGCGGGGTCGTAGCGCAGCGAGGTCGCCGCCGGCTCGAGGTTGCCCTGGGGGTTCGCCAGAATCCCGGTGTGGCTGGCGTCGGTATGCGCGGCGATTTCCACCAGGCCCGACTGGGACACTTCACGAATCTGCTGCCAGGTGAGGAATTCTCCACGCGGGCGCGGTGACCCGGCGAAGTCCACCGGTTTGTTCAGCGGCGTGTCGATCCAGTAGCCCACCGGCGCCAGTAACGCCGGCCAGTGGTAGGCGCGCAGAATCGGCATCACGCGGGTGTAGAAGCTGGAATAGCCGTCATCGAAGCTGAGCATGATGGCTTTGGGCGGCAGGGCCGGGCCGCCGTTGCGCGCGGCCAGGATCTGGTCGACGCTGACCGCCTGGTAGCCGTTCTCGCGCAACCAGGCCAGTTGTTCGATCAAGCGTTCGGTACGCACCGCCACCACCGCCTGATCCGGGTCGCGATCATTGACGTCATGGTAGGCAATGCCCAGGAAATGGTTTTTCGGCCACGGCGCTTCGTTGAGCGCGGTTGGCCGCTGCGCGGGTGGGGTATAGGGCGCGGGTTGCTGGGCGCACGCGGCGGCCAGCATTAGACCCAGGACCAACAAGCAACGGCTGAGGACGGTCATGGTCAGGCTCTTCTAGAAACGGTAAGTGAGGTCGACGAGCAGACGCAGATCGCGTTCGCGGTCGCCGTCATAAGGTCGGCTGATCAGGCTGAGGTTGGCGCCCATTTCCAGTACGTCGTTCCAGCGAAAGCGCTGGCCGTAACCGATAACGCCGATGCCGCCGGTGGAATAGTCGCGCTGGCTGTAGGTGCCCGCGCCGATCTGGAACTGCTGGCTCCACTGGGTCTCGTAGCGGTGATAGAGCACGTGGTTGACGTTGATCACGGGCAACACCGTGAAGTCCGACTTCGGGTTGAAGTACGCGGTGTCTTCCTTGCTGTTGCGGCTCGCGCCGACTTCCAAGCCCAGGTCGACTTGCACATGGGGCGAGCTGTAAAGGCCCTCGCGGCCGCTGAGCAGCGCTTCGACGCGGTCGTTGCCGTCACTGAAGTGCGACGGGCTGAGGGTCAGTTTCCACTCGCGGCTTTCATTGGCGCGCCAGCGGATAAAACCACTGCCGCCATTGGCCGTGACGCCGTCGTTCAAGGCGCGCAGCGGCGTGGTGGTGAGCAGGTAGCCGACGCTGCCGCCGTACTGCCAGTGGTCGTTGATGTCGCGGGCAATCGACACTGCCGCGCCTTGTTTGGCGCCGTCGCCGTAGGAGTGATTGGACACCTCGGCTTCGATCGTCATGTCGCGGGTGCGACGCTCCACGCCCACGCGCTGCCAACGGTGCTGGCCGGTGCCTTCGCTGAAGTCGGCGGTGGCGTAGCCGGCACCGGCGAACAGGCGCCAGTCTTCGTCGATGGGCGGCGTGTAGATCACGCTTTCAATTCCCCAGTCGCGGCTGCCGGCCACGGCGCCTGCGTCGTTGTTGTTGCCGCCGCCGTAGCTCTTGCCGGTGTAGGCCTCGACGCGCAGTTCGGCCATGTCATGCACATCGCGCAGGCGGTTGAGACGTTGCACCTGGCGGTTGTCCGGGTTGCGCGCGACCACGTCGTCGGTGAGGGCGTCCATCTGGCGCCACTCCTGCAGGTCCATGGCGGTGTAGGCCTGGGACACTTCCAGGCCGATGTCGCGGGGCGCCTGGGCTTCGGTTTCCTTGAGGGTGCCTTCGGCGCGGCGCGGCCAGTCACGGGCGCGGTACATGTCGGCCTGGGCGATGCGCAGGCCGATATTGCCTGGCGCCTTGGCCACCAGCGCTTCCAGGTTGGCTTCGCTGCCCGGCAGGTCGCCGCCGAAGGTGCCGGCCTGGGCGGAGAGTTGCTGCGCGTCCATCCAGTTGTCGTTGGGGTTGCCAATCGGCAAGCCCTTGAGTTCGACGCGGGGCTTCTGTTCTTTGGCCAGGGTGTCGGCGACCTGGCGGGCATCCTCGACCTTGTCACTTTCCAGCAGGGCGTAGAACAACGCGGTGCTGTCGTCGACGCGGTAACTGGCGTCGGCATCCGGCGCACTCAACACCTGGCGATACAAGGGTTCGGCTTTTTCCGGCTGGCGCTGGTCGAGGTACGAGGCGGCCACCCAACGCAACGCGTAAGTGGGCAATTGCACGCCTTCAGCGTTGAAGGTCTGGTACTCGCGGATCACCTCGGCCGTTCGCGCCCTGGCCTTCAGTGCGCCCAGGCGGTCGATGCGCCAGCGCACCACGTCGTCATGGGCGCCGGCGTCCGGGGTCCAGCGTGCGATCAGTCGGTCGTAGTCACTGAGGGCGCGGTCGGCGACCACGTAGCGTTCTTTTTCGGTACGCGTGGCGAACTCGGCGATGCGCACGCGCTCGGCGGCCAGGTCGCCTTCCAGGCGGCGCTGGGTCACCGCGTCCACCAGGCCCGGACGCCTGGCCGACAGGCGCAGGGCAGCTTCCGGCAGGCGGGCCTTTTGCAGCGCGACGATGTATTCACGCGCCACGTCGGGCTTGTCGCCGGCACGGATAAAGGCCTGGTCGAACTCGAACAGTGCGTCGTAGTTCAGGCCGGCGCGGGTCAGCGCATAGCCCAGGGCCATGCGGCGGTTGGGGTCATTCGGTTGCGCCGCCACCAGCGCGCGCAAGCGTTGCACCGCCTCATTGGCCTTGCCGCCATCGGCCTGGGTGAGCGCCAGGCCCAGTTGCAGGTCGATATTATTCGGTTCGCGCAGCAGCGCCTGGCGATAGACCGCCTCGGCCTGGGCCCACTGCTTTTGATTGCGATAGGTGCGCGCCACCGTGGCCAGTGCCTGGGTGGTCAGGTTGCGATGCTTGCCCTGCGCCTCATACACCTTCACCACTTCCGCGTCCTGCCCGGCCCAACCGGCAATCACCAGGTGATCGCTGACCTGGCCTGGCGTCTGGCGCTCGGCGGACAGTTGACGCAGTTGGGTCAGTGCCGGCGTGAAGTGACCGTTGCGCGCCTGGATGATCAGGGCGTCATAGGCAGGGTCGGCCACGGCATAGGCAGGCATCAGCAATTGGCTGCACAGGCCTGCTGCGATGAGCAGCCGCAACCGGCCTGAAGCGCTGAGTGGAGGGATTGGCAACATGTCGTCGGCTTCCTTACAAGGAAAGCCGCAACGATGGGTGATCCTGAGCGATGTGCATCAGGGTGTCGGCGTCTCGGGACCCGACCTAGCTTTCCTGGGGCAACTATCTCTTAGCCAGGCAGGGGCAAGGGCAATTCAGAACAATTGTTCAGAATTGGCTGACACAGATTCTTTGCCAGGCACAAAACAACTGTGGGAGGGGGCTGGCCCCCGATAGCGGTGGGTCAGCCACAGATAAGCTGACTGATACACCGCCATCGGGGGCAAGCCCCCTCCCATATTGTTAACTGCATTTCAGGGTTATTGCGCGCCGCCCATTGCACCGGCTTTGGACATCACGAAGCTGATGAACTGCTCGTCGGCCACACCGCTGACCGGCTGACAGGGACTTTTGCCAGGCACAAAACAAAATGTGGGAGGGGGCTTGCCCCCGATAGCAGTGGGTCAGCCACAGATAAGCTGACTGATACACCGCCATCGGGGGCAAGCCCCCTCCCACATTGTTAACTGCATTTCAGGATTATTGCGCGCCGCCCATTGCACCGGCTTTGGACATTACGAAGCTGATGAACTGCTCGTCGGCCACACCGCTGACCGGCTGACAGGGACTTTTGCCAGGCACAAAACAAAATGTGGGAGGGGGATTGCCCCCGATAGCAGTGGGTCAG
>NZ_JAFLXH010000075.1:0-7156 GCF_019891515.1 Pseudomonas sp. Wu6
CCAGGGATGGCCCATTGCGGCGGCCCACGGATTCAAGCCTGCGTTCGGGCACACCGAGCCTAAGCGAGGTGCCGAGTGGTGGGGCAAGAGCGTTTTGCTTACTTTTGCGCTCTTCAAAAGTGAGCCGCCGTCAGGGCGGAACCCATAGCAGTCGTGACCGCAGAAACGGATATGTACGCGATCTGATCCAACATCCTGGTCGGCCCAGAGGCCGCCATCGGGGGCAAGCCCCCTCCCACAGTGGATAGCGTTCCAACATGAGAGTGCGGTCGAATGTGGGAGGGGGCTTGCCCCCGATAGCGCCCTCACAGGCACCCCACTTCTTCCTTATTCCTATAAGCCATAAGCACCGCACTTTGCGTGATATGGCCCGCCGACCTTTCCCGGTATGATGTCCGCCCCCGCAGTCTGGATTGCGAATACGCCATGACCTTGCAGTACCCAACAATCGCCGATTGCGTCGGCAACACACCCCTGGTCCGCTTGCAACGCATGGCGGGTGACACCAGCAATACCCTGTTGCTCAAGCTTGAAGGCAACAACCCGGCCGGTTCCGTCAAGGATCGTCCGGCGCTGTCGATGATCACCCGCGCCGAACTGCGCGGGCAGATCAAGCCGGGGGACACGCTGATCGAAGCCACCTCGGGTAATACCGGGATCGCCCTGGCCATGGCCGCCGCGATCAAGGGTTACAAGATGGTGCTGATCATGCCCGACAACGGCAGCGCCGAACGCAAGGCGGCGATGACCGCGTATGGCGCCCAGTTGATCCTGGTTACCCAGGAAGAAGGCATGGAAGGCGCGCGCGACCTCGCCGAACGCCTGGCGGCCGAAGGCCGTGGCCTGGTGCTGGACCAGTTTGCCAATGGGGATAACCCCGAAGCGCACTACACCAGCACCGGCCCGGAAATCTGGCGCCAGACCCAGGGCACCATCACCCATTTCGTCAGTTCCATGGGCACCACCGGCACCATCATGGGCAATTCGCGCTACCTCAAGGAACAGAACCCGGCGATTCAGATTGTCGGCCTGCAACCGATGGAAGGCGCGGCCATCCCCGGTATCCGCCGCTGGCCCGAAGAGTATTTGCCCAGGATCTACAACGCCACGCGCGTGGACCGCATCATCGACATGGCCCAGCGTGAAGCCGAAGACACCACCCGCCGCCTGGCCCGTGAAGAGGGCATCTTCTGCGGTGTGTCGTCCGGTGGTGCGGTGGCCGGTATGTTGCGCCTGTCCAAAGAAGTGGAAAACGCGGTGATCGTCGCGATCATCTGTGACCGAGGCGACCGCTACCTGTCGACCGGCATCTTCGACGAACCCAACTGATGGCCAAGCACGAGAGAGGCCTGCGCTTTCAACCGACGGGCGGCAGCCGGGCCCCTCAGATTCCCGTGGGCAAGAAACAACGCCTGACCATCGAACGCCTGGCCAACGACGGGCGCGGCATTGTGTTTTTCGAAGGGCGCACCTGGTTCGTAAACGGTGCGCTCGCCGGCGAAGAAGTCGAAGCGCGGGTGCTGGGCGCCCACGGCAAGGTGGTCGAGGCGCGCACCGAACGTGTGTTCACGGCCAGCGAACTGCGCCGTCCGGCGCCGTGCCCACATTTTGGCCGCTGTGGCGGCTGCAGCGTGCAACACCTGCCCCATGGCGAACAACTTGCGCTGAAACAGCGCATGCTCGCCGAGCAATTGTCCCGTGTGGCCGGTGTCGAACCGCAAGCGTGGGCTGCGCCTTTGAGCGGGCCGGAGTTCGGCTACCGACGCCGCGCCCGTGTGGCCGTGCGCTGGGATGCCAAGGCGAAGCAGCTTGAAGTAGGCTTCCGCGCCGTGGCCAGCCAGGACATCATCGCCATCGATGATTGCCCGGTACTGGTACAGGCCTTGCAACCGATCATGCAGCGTCTGCCGAACATGCTGCGCCGTTTGAGCAAGCCTCAGGCGTTGGGGCACGTGGAGTTGTTCAGTGGTACGGCCATCGCCGTGTTGCTGCGGCATATGGCACCGCTGTCCGAGGCGGACATGCAGGTGTTGAAAGAATTTTGCACCTTCCATGATGCCCAGTTGTGGCTGCAGGGCGAGGGCCAGCCGGAGCCGGTCGAGCCGGGTAACGCGCTCGGTTTCCGCCTGGAGGCGTGGGACCTGGAGCTGGCGTACCGGCCGGGTGATTTTGTGCAGGTCAATGCCGGGGTCAACGAGGCGATGGTCGCCCAGGCTCTGGAATGGCTGGCGCCGCAACCCGATGAACGGGTGCTGGACCTGTTTTGCGGGCTGGGCAATTTTGCCCTGCCACTGGCCAGGCAGGTACGTGAAGTCGTTGCCGTGGAAGGCGTGCAGACCATGGTGGAGCGTGCGGCACAGAATGCCCTAAGCAACAATTTGCATAATGCACGGTTTTTTCAGGCCGATTTGTCCCAGCCCCTGACTGACGCGGAATGGGCCAAACAGGGCTTTTCTGCGGTACTCTTGGACCCACCGCGCGACGGTGCCCAGGAAGTTGTGCGCAGACTTGCCACCCTGGGGGCCAGGCGCCTGGTGTATGTGTCCTGCAATCCGGCGACGCTGGCGCGGGACACGGTTGAGTTGGTCAAGCAAGGCTACCGGCTAAAGCGTGCCGGGATCCTCGACATGTTTCCGCAGACAGCGCATGTCGAGGCCATGGCGTTATTTGAAGCGGGCTAGGATGCCCGTTTAATCCGACTGGCCTGCAGTCTCCAGGGCCGTGAACTGCCAGGGAATCTGCAGCAAGGTCGGCGATGATTTTTGGCGCATCCAAGGTGCGTCGTAGGGAAGGTAAGCAAGATGGTACAGGTGAGAGCACACCAGCCGATCAACACCGACGGCAGTATCAATCTCGAGGCATGGCTGGATCATGCCGTCAGTGTCGACCCGGCACTGGACCGTGAAGCCTTGAAAGCAGCCTGCGAGTTCGCTCGTGAGTCTGAACAGCAGGACAATGCGGCCAAGAACCTGTGGGCGGAGGGCACTTCAAGCTTTCGTACCGGGTTGGAAATCGCCGAGATCCTTGCCGATCTCAAGCTGGACCAGGATTCGCTGATTGCCGCCGTGCTCTATCGCGGCGTGCGCGAAGGGCATATTCCGTTGCCGACCGTCAGCCAGCGTTTCGGCGCAGTGGTGGCCAAGCTGATCGACGGCGTGCTGCGCATGGCGGCCATCAGTGCCAGCCTCAGCCCGCGCCAGTCCATGGTGCTGGGGACCCAGGGCCAGGTGGAAAACCTGCGCAAGATGCTGGTGGCGATGGTCGACGACGTCCGCGTCGCGCTGATCAAATTGGCTGAACGTACCTGCGCGATCCGTGCGGTGAAAACCGCCGACGACGAAAAACGCAACCGCGTTGCCCGCGAAGTCTTCGACATCTACGCGCCGCTGGCGCACCGCCTGGGCATCGGTCATATCAAATGGGAGCTGGAGGACCTGTCCTTCCGCTACCTCGAACCCGATCAATACAAACAGATCGCCACGCTGCTGCATGAGCGGCGGCTCGACCGCGAGCGCTTTATCAGCGACGTGATGGGCCAGTTGCGTGCCGAGTTGCAGGCCACCGGCGTCGATGCCGACATCAGCGGGCGCGCCAAGCACATCTATTCGATCTGGCGCAAAATGCAGCGCAAGGGCCTGGCGTTCAGCCAGATCTACGACGTACGGGCCGTGCGTGTGCTGGTGCCGGAAATGCGCGATTGCTACACCGCGCTGGGGATCGTCCACACGCTGTGGCGCCACATTCCCAAAGAGTTCGACGACTACATCGCCAACCCCAAGGAAAACGGCTATCGCTCGCTGCACACGGCGGTGATCGGTCCTGAGGGCAAGGTGCTCGAAGTGCAGATCCGCACCCACGCCATGCACGAAGAGGCCGAGTTGGGCGTCTGCGCCCATTGGCGCTACAAGGGCACCGACGTCAAGGCCGGGTCGAACCAGTACGAAGAGAAGATCTCCTGGCTGCGTCAGGTACTGGAGTGGCACGAAGAACTCGGCGACATCGGCGGCCTGGCCGAACAGCTGCGCGTGGATATCGAACCGGACCGGGTCTACATCTTCACCCCCGACGGTCACGCTATCGACCTGCCCAAGGGCGCCACGCCGCTGGACTTCGCTTACCGCGTGCACACCGAAATCGGCCACAACTGCCGTGGCGCCAAGATCAACGGCCGCATCGTGCCGCTCAACTACAGCCTGCAAACCGGTGAGCAGGTCGAGATCATCACCAGCAAGCACGGCACGCCGAGCCGCGACTGGCTGAACCCGAACCTGGGGTATATCACCACCTCACGGGCACGGGCGAAGATCGTCCACTGGTTCAAGCTGCAGGCCCGCGATCAGAACGTCGCCGCCGGCAAGACCCTGCTCGAACGCGAACTGGCGCGCCTGGGCCTGCCCCAGGTGGACTTCGACAAGCTGGCCGAAAAGGCCAACATGAAGATCGCCGAAGACATGTTCGCCGCCCTCGGTGCCGGCGACCTGCGCCTGGCCCAGTTGGTCAACCTGGCCCAGCAACTGGTGGAGCCGGAGCGTGGCAACGAACAGCTGGAACTGATCCCGCGCAAGGCCACCGGCTACAAGCCTGGCAAGCGTGGCGATATCCAGATCCAGGGCGTGGGCAACCTGATGACGCAAATGGCCGGTTGCTGCCAGCCGTTGCCGGGCGACGCCATCGTCGGCTACATCACCCAGGGCCGCGGCGTGAGCATTCACCGCCAGGACTGCGCCTCGGTGCTGCAACTGGGCGGGCGCGAGCCGGAGCGGATCATCCAGGTCAGCTGGGGCCCGGTGCCGGTGCTCACCTATCCGGTGGACATCATCATCCGCGCCTACGACCGTTCCGGGTTGCTGCGTGACGTCTCGCAAGTGCTGCTCAATGAGCGGATCAACGTACTCGCGGTCAACACCCGCTCGAACAAAGAGGACAACACTGCCCTGATGTCCCTGACCATCGAGATCCCGGGGCTCGACGCGCTGGGGCGGTTGCTGGGGCGGATTTCCCAGCTGCCGAACATCATTGAGACGCGGCGCAATCGCACCCCTGGGTGAACGCAGTTAAATAATGTGGGAGGGGGCAAGCCCCCTCCCACACTGGATCTTCAGTGGAAAGAGATCGATGTATTCACTAGACGACCTGCTACACCTGATGAACCGCCTGCGCGACCCGCAATACGGGTGCCCGTGGGACATCAAGCAAACCTATGCCAGTATCGTGCCGCATACCCTTGAAGAAGCCTACGAGGTGGCCGATGCCATTGAGCGCGGCGACTTCGATCATCTGCAAGGCGAGCTGGGCGACCTGCTGTTCCAGGTGGTGTATTACAGCCAGCTGGCGCGTGAAGAAGGGCGCTTCGAATTTGCCGGGGTGATCGACAGCATCACCCGCAAGCTGATCCGGCGTCATCCCCATGTGTTCCCTACCGGCGATCTTTACGCACCGCTGGATATCCCGCAGTTGAGCGAAGAGCAGGTCAAGCAGCGCTGGGAGCAGATCAAGGCCGAGGAGCGCGCGGAAAAATCCGACGCGCCCGAGCAACTTTCCTTGCTTGATGATGTGCCCGCCGCCTTGCCATCGCTGTCCCGTGCCGCCAAATTGCAAAAGCGCGCGAGCCAAGTAGGTTTCGACTGGCCGTCGGCGTTGCCGGTGGTGGATAACGTCCGCGAAGAGCTGGATGAAGTGCTCGAAGCCATGGCCGATAACGACTCGGCGGCGATTGCCGATGAGGTGGGTGACCTGTTGTTCGCAGCGGTCAACCTCGCCCGTCACCTCAAGGTGGACCCTGAAACCGCGCTGCGCGGTGCCAATGCCAAGTTCGAGCGACGTTTCCGATTTATCGAACAGGCATTGCGCGACACGCACCAACCCATAGAAGATTGCACCCTCGAAACGTTGGACGCCCTGTGGGGCGAAGCCAAACGCCAGGAAAAGACTATATCCAGCTGCGGTTGAGCAGTTGCCCAAGTGAGTAAGCACCATGAGCCTTTCCCTTCGCGACCAGTTGCTCAAAGCAGGTCTGGTCAATCAAAAGCAGGCCAAGCAGGTCGGCAAAGAGAAGCAGAAACAGCAGCGCCTGGTCCACAAGGGCCAGGCTGAGGTCGATGACACTCAGGCGCGCCTGGCCGCCGAGGCGCACGCCGAGAAGGTCAAGCGCGACCAGGAGCTGAACCGCCAGCAGCAGGAAAAAGCCGAGGCCAAGGCCCGTACGGCCCAGGTCAAGCAATTGATCGAAACCTCGCGGCTGCCAAAGTTGACCACCGAGGACTACTACAACTTCGTGGATGACAAGAAGGTCAAGCGCCTGTCGGTCAACACGCTGATGCGCAATAAACTGAGCAATGGCTCCCTGGCCATCGTGCACCACGGCGGCGGCTACGAAGTGATCCCGCGCGAAGCCGCGCTGAAGATCCAGGAGCGCGCGCCGGAGCGTATCGTTCAGCTCAACCTCCTGACCGAAAGCCAGGTGCCGGATGAGGACGATCCGTACGCCGCCTACCAGATCCCGGATGATCTGATGTGGTAAGGCTGTAGAAACGACAAACCCCGCCAACAGGCGGGGTTTTCGTTTGCAGGCGGCCCGGCTGCGTGGGCCGGACGTCTACGCGATTTCGGAATTTCAGGAGCCTTGTGCCTGGCGTTTCATCTCAAGCGATTCAAGTTCGTTTTTATAATTATGAGCATCGCTCTCGTTGTGAAACATGCCGACCAGCAAATCTTGTTGATGTACATCCCAGATGTGAATCCCGTGGCCTAGTGCTTCGTGGGACATATGTTCATCGTCGCGTTCAGTTACTTTTACAGTCATCTGCTTGCTCCAATCTCTGGTTGATCTGCGGCAAGTCGTCGCAGGCCTTTGTTATATGATTTGTTAGCTTGCTAAGTAAACCGGTTTTGCGTGCAACAATTCATTGCAGGAAACGCAACAGTGCTGCAGGCCATGTAAACCGTGGCATTTGGTCGCAGGGGGTTGGGTTAGATGACAAAAGTTTCATGTTTGGGGGCAGGCTACTGACGCCATCGGGGGGCATAGGTACCCACACAACTCAGCAGCGCCCAACCGTAACCACGATGCGAAGCGAGTCGCTCTTGATCTTGATCTGCTTTTGATCCTAGGCGCCCCGTTAAACCACGCTGGCCGAACGCAGGCTTGAATCCGTGG
>NZ_JAFLXH010000076.1:0-7058 GCF_019891515.1 Pseudomonas sp. Wu6
GTGCCGAGTGGTGGGGCAAGAGCCCTTTGGTTACTTTGGGGCTTTTCCAAAGTGACCCGCCGTCAGGGCGGAACCCTAAGTAGCCGTTACCGCAGAAACGGATATGTACTCAACCCAGCATCCTGGTCGGCCCTGAGGCCGCCATCGGGGGCAAGCCCCCTCCCACATTTGGACCAAGGTGTGTCAGATGGATACCCGTCGGTTGAGAGGCCACCATCGGGAGCCCCCCTCCCACACTTGGATTTCACTCAGTCCAGATCACGCGCATCATGGCGCTCAGCCAACTGATCGTCACCCGACACCCGATTCACCCGCCGCCCACGCTGCACCGCCGGCCGCGCATCGATCGCATCGGCCCAGCGCAACACATGCTTGTATTCATGCACCGACAGAAACTCCGCCGCCCCATACAAGCGCCCTTTCACCAACCCGCCGTACCAGGGCCAGATAGCGATATCGGCAATGGTGTATTCATCCCCGGCAATGTACTCGCTCACCGCCAGGCGCTTGTCCAGCACATCCAGCTGACGCTTGGCCTCCATGGCAAAGCGATTGATCGGGTACTCCATTTTGCTCGGCGCATACGCATAGAAATGCCCGAAGCCGCCGCCCAGATACGGTGCGCTGCCCATCTGCCAGAACAGCCACGACAGGCACTCAGCACGCGCCGCAGGTTCGGCGGGGAAGAACGCCGCGAATTTTTCGGCCAGGTATTGCAGGATCGCGCCCGACTCGAACACGCGAATCGGTGCAGCGCCGCTGTGGTCCATCAACGCCGGAATCTTCGAATTCGGGTTGACCCCCACGAAGCCGCTGCCGAACTGGTCGCCGTCGCCGATCTTGATCAGCCAGGCATCGTATTCGGCGCCGGTGTGCCCGAGGGCCAGCAACTCTTCGAGCAGGATGGTGACCTTCTGCCCGTTGGGCGTGGCCAGGGAATACAGCTGCAAGGGATGCTTGCCCACCGGCAGCGCTTGCTCATGGGTGGCGCCGGCGATGGGCCGGTTGATGCTGGCGAAGGTGCCGCCGCTTTCGGCGTCCCAGGTCCAGACCTTGGGGGGTACGTAGTCAGCCATGTTCAATGCTCCTGGAGCGCTTGCGATCAACGAAGGGTTTGAGACTAAACCAAAGACGGGTGGTGCGTCACACTCAGGTCACCGTCCTGCCCTGGTACCTGCACACGCAGTGCGATGAGCAACGCCGCGAGCAGCATCAACACACCCGCCCCGACAAACACCCCGCCAATGCCGCTGACGCTGAACATCAACCCGCCACCGGCAGCCCCCGCAGCGATGGCCGACTGCACCGACGCCACCACCATGCCTCCGGCACTTTCGGCCTGATCCGGCACCGCACGCGCGACCCAGTTCGACCACGCCACCGGCACGCCGCCAAACGCCATGCCCCAGAGCGCCAGGAGCAGCGCCTGGGTCGGCAGTGACGCAGGCAGCCAGACCAACGCCAGTGCCGCAACGCCCACCAGCACCGGCATCAACACCAGCGTTGCCCGTGGGTGGCGCACCAGCAACCAACCGGCGAACAGCGTGCCGGCGAAGTTCGCCACGCCGAAACCCAGCAGCATCAGCGCCAGCCCTTCGGTGCCGACGCCGGTGGTGCTTTCCAGGAACGGCCGGATATAGGTGAACAGCGCGAAATGCGCGGTGTGCACCAAGACGCAGCCGAACATGCCCATGGCGATGCCGGGGCGCAGCAACACGTGCAGCACGGTGCGCAGGCGCGCGGTGCCATTGGGCGCCAGGCGCGGCAGCGTGAATGCCTGGAAGGCCAGGGTCACCACGCCCACGGCGGCAGCCGCGATAAACGCACTGCGCCAGCCGTACAGGCCACCCAGGTAGCTGCCCAGCGGCACAGCGACCACGGTGCCCAGCGCAATGCCGCTGAAAATGATCGACAGCGCCCGGGGCAAGGACGACGCAGGCACCAGGCGCATCGCCACCGCCGCCGCCATGCTCCAGAAACCGCCAAGGGCAATGCCCAGCAGGATGCGCATCAACAACAGCACCGTCAGGCTGGAGGACAGCGCCACCAGCAGGTTGGAGGCAATCATCAGCGTGGAAAAACCCAGCAGCACGATACGCCGGTCGATACCACGGGTCAGCCCGGGCACCAGCAAACCGGCGAACAGCGCCACTACCGCCGTCACCGTGACGGCTTGCCCGGCCAATGCCTCTGTAACGCCAAGGTCCAGGGCCATCGGCGTCAACAGGCTGGCCGGCAAATACTCAGCCGTGAGCAAGCCGAACACCCCCATTGCCAGGGAAAATACCGCCAGCCAGGCCGGCTCTGCCACAACGCCTGCAGGCGCATGGGCTGCACAATCAGTCATAACAAGTCTTCCTACAGTCATTAACGTGGCGCTCAGTCTAGGTAGGCCCGCCTGGATGATCTATGATGCAGAACCTTGATTATTTGACTGAAACCCCGAATATGAATTCAGTGGACGCTTTCACCGCTTCCTCCGACCTGATCAATGAATTGCTGCGCGGCATGCGCCTGCGGGGTGTGCAGTACCGGCGTATCCAGGCCGGGCCTACGTTCGGCATGGCCTTTGGTGCCAAGCCGGGCCACGCCTATTTCCACTTTCTCGCGGCCGGTCACGCCACGCTGCGTGCCGAGGACGGCAGCCTTTTCGCCCTGTCGGCCGGCAACGCGGTGTTCGTCTCCCACGGCGGCGCGCACGCGCTGTTATCCGCGCCGGATGCGGCTGTGCAGGACATCAGTGATTTCGACAGCGCACCGCTGGGGGATACCGTCTGCGCCGTGAACGCCTCACCCGATACCGTCCCCGACAGGCTGTTGTTCAGTGCATGTATGGAGTTCGAGCTCGGCAGCCTCCAGGGGCTCGGCAACCTGATGCCCGCCCTGATGCTGATCGATGCCGCAGGCCAGCGTTACCCGGGGCTGATGCCGATTCTGGCGGTCATGGAACGCGAAGTGTCCACGGCGCGCGTGGGTTATGCCGGCATCCTCGCGCGCCTCGCCGATGTGGTGGCGGCGATGATCGTACGGGGTTGGGTCGAGTGCGCCTGTGGCAACGCCTCGGGTCTGGTGGCGGCGTTACGCGATCCGCGCCTGGCCCCCGCCCTGCTCGCCTTGCATCAGCAACCGGGCCACGACTGGAGCGTGGCGCAGCTTGCCGCCCAGTGTCACACCTCGCGCTCGGTGTTCGCCGATCGCTTCCAGGCCGCCCTCGGCGTACCGCCGCTGCGCTATACCACGGAACTGCGTATGCGCCTGGCCAGCCAATGGCTGACCCTGGAGCGCATGCCCATCGACACCGTGGCGCAACGCCTCGGCTATACCTCCCAGGCGGCGTTCAGCCGTGCCTTCAAGCGCATTACCGGACAGCCGCCCGGCGCGGCCAGGCGTTCGATATGAAGGCCTGAAGCAGCACCGCTTTTCAAATGTGGGAGGGGCGGTGCGACGATTCGACTTGCCCCCGATGGCGGTGTACCAGTCAACATATAAGCTGGCTGACACACCGCTATCGGGGGCAAGCCCCCTCCCACACTTCATCCTCATCGTTTGATAGTCGCGTTTCTACACCCAACCACCATCCACGATAAAGTTCTGCGCCGAACACATCGCCGAGGCGTCGGAAGCCAAAAACAGCGCCATATTAGCGATATGCTCAGGCATCACACTGCCCGGCAGGCACTGGCTGCGGGCGATCAGCTCGCGGGCGGCGTCGTCCACCCACAGGGCCAGTTGTTTTTCCGTCATCACCCAGCCTGGCACCAGCGTGTTGACGCGGATGCGGTGCGGCCCCAGCTCCCGAGCCAGGCCGCGGGTCATGCCATGGGCGGCGGCCTTGCTGGCGGCGTACACCGGGTAGCCGGCGGAGGCCATCATCCAGCCGACGGAGCCGAGGTTGATGATCGAGCCGCCACCGGCGTGTTTCATCATCGGTGCCACGGCCTTGGCGGCAAAGAACGCGTGCTTGAGGTTGACCGCAATCAGGCGGTCGAACATCTCCGAGTCGATTTCCTCCAAGGTATGGCGCACATCGTTCGCGGCGTTGTTGACCAGTACCGTGATCGGGCCCAGGGAGTGTTCGAAGCGCCCGATCGCGGCGCGATAGCCAATCTCGTCGGTGATATCGCAGCATTCGAACTCGACGGTATGCCCCTTGGAGTTCAACAGTGCCGCCAGGCGTTCGCCCTGGCTTTGTGCGCGGTCCACGAAGGCCACCTTGGCGCCCTGGGCCGCGAAGGCCCGCACCATGAATTCGCCGATGCCGGAGGCCCCGCCGGAGATCATTACGGTCTTGCCCTTGAGGTCGGGATACAGGGCGTGCTCAGTACTCATAACGTGATGCCTCGATCAATTAGTCTTATTTTATTTTACGAAATCGGCGTTAAAGGCTATAAATTCGCTGTCCAAGTGACGAAATATCGCACATTAGTAGAACTATTCAATCCTAAAACAACAAAAGGAAGTTCGACCATGAAGCACCCTCGATACCTGCTGTCCGGCCTGGCGCTGTCCATGCTGATCGCCAGCGGCGGCGCACATGCCGCCGGCTTGAGCAGCGAACACAAACCCTTCGGCAAAACCAACGACGGCACCGCCGTCGAACAATACGTGCTGCGCAACAGCCATGGCATGCAAGCCACGGTGATTACCTACGGCGGTGTGCTGCAGTCGCTGAAGGTGCCGGACAAACACGGCAAGGTCGACGACGTGGTGCTGGGTTTTGACGACGTGCAGGGCTACCAGGCCGGCACCGCGTTTTTCGGCGCGACCATTGGGCGCTTCGGCAATCGCCTGGCCGGCGGTGCCTTTGAACTCGACGGCAAACGCTACCAGGTGCCGCTCAACGACGGCCCCAACTCGCTGCATGGCGGCGCCCAGGGCTTCGACAAGCAGGTGTGGCAAGCCAAGCCGCTCAAGGACAAGGATTCGGTCGGGGTCACCCTCACCTACCTGTCCAAGGACGGTGAAATGGGCTTCCCCGGCAACCTGAAAACCGAAGTCACCTATCGCCTGAACGACAAGAACGAACTGCACATCGATTACACCGCCACCACCGACAAACCGACCGTGCTCAACCTCACCAACCACAGCTACTTCAACCTGGCCGGCGCGGGCAATGGCGACATCCTCAAGCAGGTCGCCACCCTGCACGCCAGCCATTACACACCGGTGAACGCCACCCTGATCCCCACCGGCGAACTGGCGCCGGTCAAGGGCACGCCGATGGACTTCCTCAAGCCCACACCTATCGGCCAGCACATCAAGGACGACCACCCGCAGCTCAAGTTTGCCGAACCGAAACAGGGCGGGTTTGACTTCAACTGGGCGCTGGATACCAAGGGTGACGTCAAGCAGCTGGCGGCCGAGGTGCATGACCCCGAGTCGGGTCGGCGCTTGCAGCTCTACACCAGCGAGCCTGGGGTGCAGTTCTATACCAGCAACTTCCTGGACGGTTCGATGAAGGGCAAGGGCGGCAAGGCGTACCAGCATTGGAGCGGGTTTACTTTGGAAACCCAGCATTTTCCGGATGCGCCTAACCAGCCTGGTTTTGCCTCGACTCGCTTGAACCCAGGGCAAACCTATACCCAGAACACCATTTTTAAATTCACTGCCGATTAAAACTGTGGGAGGGGGCTTGCCCCCGATTGCGGTGGGTCAGCTACAGATGCATCAACTGACTCACCGCTATCGGGGGCAAGCCCCCTCCCACATTTGATCTCCAGATGACTTGGATTCAGCGTTGTTTCATGCGGTCGATGACGACCGCCAGCAGCAGGATCGAGCCACGGATCACATACTGATAAAACGTGTCGATGTTCTTCAGGTTCATCGCATTCTCGATGATCGCCAGGATCAACACCCCGGCAATCACATGGCGAATCATGCCGATACCGCCACTCAACGACACCCCGCCCAGCACGCACGCCGATATCACCGTCAGCTCGAAACCCTGGCCGATCATCGGTTGGCCGGAGGTCATGCGCGAGGCCAGGATCACACCGGCCAACGCGCCGATCAAACCGTGCACGGCGAAGATCAGGATCTTGGTGCGATCCACGTTCACGCCGGCCAGCAACGCCGCTTCCGGGTTACCGCCGATGGCCATGGTGTTGCGCCCGTAGGTGGTGTAATTGAGCAACCAGCCGAAGAACAGGAAGCACACGATCGTGATCAGGATCGGCACCGGCACGCCGAACAACTGGCCGTTGCCGAACACGAAGAACTGATCCTGGGACACGCCCACCGCTTTGCCGTCGGCAAAAATATAGGCCAGGCCACGCACGATCTGCATGGTCGCCAGGGTCGTGATCAACGCGTTGACCCGCAGCTTGGCGATGACGATGCCGTTGATCAGGCCCACCATCAAGCCCATCAACAGCGCCGCGCCGATGCCAAGCATCACGCTGTCGGTGTCGCGCATCACAATCGCCGCCACCACGCCGGCGCAGGCAATCACCGAGCCCACCGACAAGTCGAAGTGCCCGGAAGCCAGGCAGAACAGCATGGTGCACGCAGCAATGCCCACCGTGGAAATCGCCAGGCCCAGCCCGCGCATATTCAGCGGCGAGAGGAAGTTATCGATCAACAAGGCACACAGCACAAAGATGCCTATCGCCGCCAGCAGCATGGCCCAATTGTCGAGCAAGGCGCGCAGATCGAGGGGTTTGCGTGCCGAGGGCAACGCGTTGTTTTGAAGGGTCATGGTCGTCTCTCAGTTCGCCAGGCCGCGCGGCAAGGCCAGCTGCAGCAGGTTGGATTCAGTCGCGTTTTCGCGCAGTTGTTCACCGCGCATGGCGCCTTCGCACAGCACCAGGATGCGGTCGGAAATGCCCATGACTTCCATCAGGTCGCTGGACACTACGATCACCGCAATACCCTGGGCCGCGAGGTTGTGGATGATCTGGTAGATCTCGGACTTGGCGCCGATGTCGATACCGCGCGTGGGCTCGTCCAGCAGCAGCACCTTCATCGGCATCGACAGCCAGCGGCCGAGAATGGCCTTTTGCTGGTTGCCTCCGGACAGGTACATGATTTTCTGTTCGGCGCTCGGCGTCTTGACC
>NZ_JAFLXH010000077.1:0-5821 GCF_019891515.1 Pseudomonas sp. Wu6
CCTCGGCGGCATTCCCACGCGGAGCGTGGGAACGATCTTGTGCATGACTGAGCGTCGCGGCAAGTCTTTCGCTGAGATGATCGTTCCCTCGCTCCGCGTGGGAATGCATCCCGTGACGCTCCGCGTCACCATTGCGCACGTTTCGGATGTTGCATTGAAAGCAGGACGCAGAGCGTCCTGGGCGGCATTCCCACGCGGAGCGTGGGAACGATCCTTGTACGCCGTTGAGCGCCGCGGCCCTTTTTTACGCCGTCAGCACAGTCCCTGACGCGTCGCCTCATTCATCGCCTGCACCCGGTTATTCACATCGAGCTTGCCGTAGATATTGCGCAGATGGAATTTAACCGTGGCCTCCGAGGTGCAGCGAATCCTGCTCATCTCCCAAATGGTCTTGCCCTCGGAGGCCCATCGCAGAATCTCCAGTTCCGTCCGGGTGAGGGGTTTGCCGAGCAGACTCAAGCGTCTTCTGATGGCCGTCGGCACGATTTCCAACGGGTGAGACATCTCCTCTGGGCGACTCATTGCTCTCTCCTTTTTATATGCCGATGCGCTGTCACCCTTCGGATTCTTCCTATTGACAGGCGCCATGAACATTGAACAAAGCGAGAGTTACACAACCTGAGCAATGAGAGAGCGAGGCCGAGGCTAAACAGCCAAGCCCTACATGGAATTAGGCTTCTTCCCACAGCAAATTCCAACTTGCCCGGGTTGAACATTTAAAATATTTGTCTTAGTCGTCCAATTTGCCAGCGTCACGGGCGATGTCACTGCCGGTCAACGTCGGCACCGCGCCCTCGACGGTGTTGAACAAATGCAGCATCACACAATAAGGATGCTCGCCCATGTCGAACCAATGGGGCATCTCGGCAGGCACGATCAGCAGATCGTTCTTCTCACACCGCACGCCGTAGACATACTTGCCAATGCGCAACGAGCACAGCCCCTGGCCAGCGATGAAGAATCGCGCCTGGTCTTCAGCGCAGGTGTGCTCATCCAGGCGTTCGGCCTGCAGCACTTCTTTGGAGTCAGCACCGGTCACGCTGAGCACCTCGGCACGCGTGTAGCCGAGCGCGTCGATCTGCGGCTGATACGCCGCAATCAGTTGCGCATCGTCGACGCCCTTTTCGAGTGTGCCGGGCTGCCAGCGTGCAAAGCGCACGCCGTGTTCGGCCAGGGTCGACTGAATGTCGTCGAAGTGGGTCAGCACTTTGTTCGGGGTGTCCGGTGTAGCGAGGTCATAGACGGCGACATAGCTCATTGCACGGTTCCTTGGTTCGGCTCTTGCAATCGAAGGCCAATGATAACGGCGGCAGCCAGGGCCGCGATGCTGGCAATACTGAACGTCAGCGTGGGGCCCAGCAGGTTCCAGCTGTAACCGGCATACAGCGCGCCCAGCGCACCGCCGGTGCCGGACAGCGCGGCGTAAAGCGCCTGGCCCTGGCCTTGCTGGCGATCACCAAAACTGCGCTGCACGAAGGCGATGGCCGCCGCATGGAAACTGCCGAACGTGGCGGCATGCAGCACTTGCGCCAGCAGCAGCACCCAGAAAAATTCGGCAAATGCGCCGAGCAGCAGCCAGCGCAGCGCCGCCAGCAGGAAACTCGCCAGCAGCACCCGGCGCACCGAAAAGCGCGAGAGGATGCGGCTCATGGCCAGGAACATCAGGACCTCCGCCACCACCCCGAGGGCCCACAGCAAACCGATTACGCCACGGCTGTAGCCCAGGTGTTCAAGGTGCAGTGTGAGAAAGGTGTAATAGGGGCCATGGCTCATTTGCATCAGTGCCACACAGGCATAGAACGCCAGCACGCCGGGGTTGCGTAACTGCCGCACAAAGCCGTCCCCGGCCAGGCGTTGGCCGTGGCTGGCGGGCTGCGCATTCGGCACCCACAGGCTGGCGCCGATGATACCGGCCATGATCACCACGACCACCACCGGGTAGATGTCCACGCTCAGCCAGTCGAACAGGCGGCCCATGATCACGACGGTAAGGATAAAGCCGATGGAGCCCCACAGGCGGATCTGGCTGTAGCGCGCCGTCTGGCGCTGCAGATGAGCCAGGGTGATCACTTCGAACTGCGGCAGCACCGCGTGCCAGAAGAACGCATGCAGGGCCATGACCAGGGCCAGCCAGGCGTAGGTCTTGCTGACGAAAATCAACGAGAAACTCAACAGCGTGCACACCGCGCCGAACCGTACGATGGCCAGGCGGCGGCCGGTGTAGTCGCCCAGCCAGCCCCAGAGGTTGGGCGCCACGCAACGCATCAGCATGGGAATGGCCACCAGCTCGCCAATACGCGCGCTGGAGAAGCCCAAGTGATCGAAATACAGCGCCAGGAACGGCGCCGTCGCCCCGAGCAGGGCGAAGTAGAACAGGTAGAAACTGGAGAGGCGCCAATAAGGGAGGGCTGTCACTGTCAGCCCGTCACAGCTGGCCCAGCACCGGCGTACTCACCTGCACATCGGCATTCTGACCACGATTGCGCAGCAGGTGGTCCATCAGCACGATAGCCATCATCGCCTCGGCAATGGGTGTGGCGCGGATGCCGACGCACGGGTCGTGGCGGCCCTTGGTAATCACGTCGACCGGGTTGCCGTGCACATCGATCGAGCGGCCCGGCGTGGTGATGCTCGATGTGGCCTTGAGCGCCAGGTGCGCAACGATCGGCTGGCCCGAGGAGATGCCACCGAGGATGCCGCCGGCGTTGTTGCTGAGAAACCCCTGCGGGGTCATCTCATCGCGATGCTCGGTGCCGCGCTGGGCCACGCAGGCGAAACCGGCACCGATTTCCACGCCCTTGACCGCGTTGATGCTCATCAGCGCGTGGGCCAGTTCGGCGTCGAGACGGTCGAAGATCGGCTCGCCCAGGCCCGGCTTCACGCCCTCGGCCACAACGGTGATCTTCGCACCGACCGAGTCCTGGTCGCGGCGCAACTGGTCCATGTAGGCTTCCAGCTCCGGCACCTTGTCCGGGTCGGGGCAGAAGAAGGCGTTGTCTTCGATGCTGTGCCAGGTCTTGAACGGGATCTCAATCGGGCCGAGCTGGCTCATGTAGCCACGAATGACGATGCCCTGGGCCGCCAGGTATTTCTTGGCAATGGCACCGGCCGCCACGCGCATCGCGGTTTCACGGGCCGAACTGCGGCCGCCGCCACGGTAGTCGCGCTCGCCGTATTTGTGATGGTAGGTGTAGTCGGCATGGGCCGGGCGAAACAGGTCCTTGATCGCCGAGTAGTCCTTGGACTTCTGGTCGGTATTACGGATCAACAGGCCGATGGCGCAGCCGGTGGTGCGGCCTTCGAACACCCCGGAGAGAATCTCGACTTCGTCGGGTTCCTGGCGCTGGGTGGTATGGCGGCTGGTGCCGGGCTTGCGGCGGTCCAGATCACGCTGCAGGTCTTGCACAGACAGCTCGAGGCCGGGCGGGCAGCCGTCGACAATGGCGACCAACGCCGGGCCATGGCTTTCGCCCGCGGTGGTGACTGTGAACAGCTTGCCGAAGGTGTTGCCGGACATGCGGAGCGCTCCGTGAAATCAGTTGAATCAAGTCAACCGTAATAACTTAAGGCGGCCAGTATACGCAGGCTAACCGACTAGTTCATCCTCGAAACCTTACCGGTAGACGTTGGTCCAACCGGCACCTCTCCAATGATGGCGCGATGATGCTGCGAGTTCTGCTGTTCACCCTCACCCTGTTTACCGTCGCGGCCCAGGCCGCCTCCCCCGTCGTGCTGCAACGGCCCATCAGCCTGGACACCGGCAGCGGCGAGCTGTTTGGCTCGCTGCTGTTGCCGCAGTCCGACCAACCCGTGCCGGTGGTGCTGATCATCGCCGGTTCAGGTCCCACCGACCGCAACGGCAACAGCGCCGACGGCGCGCGCAACGACAGCCTCAAGCGCCTGGCCTGGGTGCTCGCCCGGCACAATATCGCCAGCGTGCGCTATGACAAACGCGGCGTGGCCGCCAGCCTTGCCGCGACCCCGGATGAACGCAACCTGACCCTCGACGCCTACGTGGCCGACGCCGTGGCCTGGGGCAAGTTGCTCAAGGCTGACAAGCGCATGGGCCCGTTGATTGTGCTGGGCCACAGCGAAGGCGCGCTGGTTGCCGCCCTCGCTGCGCCGCAGTTGAATCCGGCCGGGGTGATTTCCTTGTCCGGCAGCGCCCGCCCGGTCGACCAGGTGATTCGCCAGCAACTGGCCGATCACCTGCCACCGGCGCTGTTGCTGCGCAGCAACGACATTCTCGACCACCTCAAGGCCGGCCAGGTGGATGACGATGTGCCGCGCCCACTCGAAGGTATTTTCCGACCCAGCGTGCAGCCCTATCTGATCAGCCTGTTTCGCGCCGATCCCTCGGCAGCCTTTGCGCGCTTGAGCATGCCGGCCCTGATCATCCAGGGCACCAACGACATACAGGTCGGCGTGGACGATGCACGGCAATTGAAAAAGGCCAAGCCCGACGCACAGTTGACCGTGATCGAAGGCATGAACCACGTGATGCGCATCGTGCCCAACAACGTCAAGCAGCAACTGGCGTCCTACAACGATCCGAAATTGCCCCTTGCGGCCGAGTTGGGCGAGCGGATAGTGCGCTTTATCGACGGACTTGCACCGCGTTAAGCGGCCATTGGCCTCCAGTCCTGGAGAAAACGGCCGATAAGCCCAGAGTCGACAGTAAAAAGACTGTCGGCTCGCAGGGCTTGGACAGGATCGCGCCGCATGACAACCACCGAAGCAACACCCGAACCCACCGCTGACATCCCGGCTGAAGCCGAGGCCGCCGCTGCGGCGGCGCTGCCTTGGGCGGACGTACACGCCGAACATTTCAAGATGCTGCGCCTCGCCCCGTTGGCCATCGACCGTGCGACCGGCGCGCGGCCCTTGCGGTTTGTACAGTTCGGTTACGCCGAGCGCCATGATTCGCATCACAGCCTGTTGCGCCTGGTCATCCAGTTGCCCAGCCAGCGCGTTCGGCGCGAGCAGAACACCCTGGATATCTGGGTGGACCACGATAAACATCGCGTGCACTTCGGCCCGGGCAACAGCCTGGAAATCGAACCGGCCAACCGTGGCCTCGGCCGCTTCCTGGTGGCCCAGGCCGCCGCATGGGCCAAGAAGAAGTGGTCACACTACCGCGTCGATGGCGTCGACCTGGCCAACAAGGACGCGCTCAACGAAGCCACGCGCCTGCGCCGCGATCACTTCCTGCGCGTCCAGGGTTTTGACGTGGCCTATGCCGACGTGCAACACCTCAAGGGCAACGTACAGCCGGGCAAAGTCAGCGATGTACTGGACAGCTGGAACACCGAGAAAGTGCAATTCGTGGAAATCCTCGAAGCTGCGCAGATGCTGCAACAGGCCGAGCAGAACCTGGCCGAGCAGGAAGTGAAGCTGCGCAAGGAAGAGGAAAAGGTGCTCAAGTTCAAACGCGAGGACAGCGGGCTGCGCTTTACCATCACCTGCCTGGTGGCATTTACCGTGTTTCAGGCGGGGCTGTTGATCTGGATTGCCACGCACCGTTAACAGACTGGAATGCAATCAAATGTGGGAGGGGGCTTGCCCCCGATAGCGATGTATCAGTTAGCAATGCATTTACTGACACTGCCTCACCGGGGCATAGGTATCTACACAACTCAGCAGCGCCCAACCGTAACCACGATGCGAAGCGAGTCGCTCTTGATCTTGATCTGCTTTTGATCTTGATCTCAGGCGCCCCGTCAAACCACGCTGGCCGAACGCAGGCTTGAATCCGTGGGTAACCCGGCAGGACGCCGGGTTAGCCGCCCCGCGCCATGGATGGCGCGTGGCGGCGGCCCAC
>NZ_JAFLXH010000078.1:0-5429 GCF_019891515.1 Pseudomonas sp. Wu6
ACCACGTGGTAACCGACATAAATCGCCAGCACAAAGATGATCAGGTTGTAGATACCGGGGGAGATAAGCTCTTCCATCGTCTGAATCCCTGCTTAGGCGTTTTTGCGGATGACTTGGCCGTCGCGGCACATCAGGCACGCGGCGACGATGTCGTCTTCGAGGTTGATTTCAAACTGCCCTTCCTGGGTGAACACCAGTTTCAGAAAGTCCAGCAGGTTGCGCGCGTACAGGGCCGAGGCATCGGCTGCCACGGCGCCGGCCAGGTTGGTCGGGCCGCAGATGATCACGCCGTTTTCCACCACGACTTGATCTGCAACCGTCAGCGGGCAGTTGCCGCCCTGGGCTGCCGCGAGGTCGATGACCACCGAGCCGGGCTTCATCTGCGCGACGGTTTCGGCGCTGAGCAAGGTCGGCGCTTTACGGCCGGGGATTAACGCCGTGGTGATGACGATGTCGGCCTGCTTGGCGCGCTCATGCACAGCCAGGGCCTG
The DNA here is from genome assembly GCF_019891515.1 of Pseudomonas sp. Wu6. Taxonomy (NCBI): domain Bacteria; kingdom Pseudomonadati; phylum Pseudomonadota; class Gammaproteobacteria; order Pseudomonadales; family Pseudomonadaceae; genus Pseudomonas; species Pseudomonas sp. Wu6. Next base: position 492 of record NZ_JAFLXH010000078.1, read on the forward strand.
GCGCTGCATCCAGCTGCTGGGCATGGGACGTGCGTAACCGCCGACGCCGACCGCGCATTCGCGCTCCTCATCGGTTTCGTAAGGCACATCAACGAACTTGGCACCGAGGGATTCGATCTGCTCCTTCACGGCCGGGCGAACGTCAGACGCTTCGATCACCGCACCCAGGCGTTTCGCCGTGGCAATCGCCTGAAGGCCTGCAACGCCGGCGCCGAGGATCAACACGCGAGCGGCTTTCACCGTGCCTGCGGCAGTCATCAACATCGGCATGAAGCGCGGGTAGTGGTGGGCAGCCAGCAACACGGCCTTATAGCCGGCGATATTGGCTTGGGAGGACAGCACATCCAGGCTCTGCGCCCGGGAGGTGCGTGGCGCAGCTTCGAGCGCGAAGGCCGTGATGCCGCGCTCTGCGAGCTTGGCGATGGTTTCGTTGCTGAACGGGTTGAGCATGCCCACCAATACGGTGCCGCTTTTGATCAGCGCCAGTTCGCTGTCGCTGGGAGCAACCACCTTGAGGATCAGTTCGGCGCCAAACGCATCGCTGGCGCTGCCAATGGTTGCGCCTGCCGTTTCATAGGCACTGTCGACGATGCTGGCTTTGATGCCGGCGCCGCTTTGTACAGTGACCTTATGGCCCTGGCCGATCAGCTTCTTGATGGTTTCCGGGGTGGCAGCCACCCGCGTTTCACCGGTCTGGGTTTCGAGAGGAACACCAATGTGCACGTCAAATCTCCTGCATGATCTTTTTGCTTTTGATCTTTTTGTAAAAAGGCCAGTGCGCCGTGAGTGGCGCAACTGGGGCGGCCGATCAGCACGATCCCGCTGAAATGACAGCGGGGCGCGGCATTTTGCAGGCGAACTTTACGGCCTTCAAGGGATTATGACGGGTGACGAAAAATTAACTACAAGTCACCCTGTGACTGATTGTCGCAATGCGCCGAAATAACCCCTTTAAATACAAGCAATTAAAGGCTTGTAGGCGGTAACGCGCGGTTTTTTAATCGTCGGCGTGAATAGTCGGTTATTGAACCGTAATAGTCGCTGCAAGCCTTATCATTCATGGCTTTGCGCTCCTTTTTTGTTCAACAGATACAGTCTGTTTAAATGCGACATCCGCGTATATCTGTAGTGCTTTGATTTAGTTGACTACAAGGTCAGTAAATGGGGGTTGGCCTTGGGTGTCGGGGTTGTAGCGCCGAGATTGCTCGATGAGCCAATCGCGGAACGCATGCAGGGACGCGGATTTGACCTTTCGTTCCGGAATCATCAGGTAATACGCCTTATCGCTGGGCAGGGTTTGGTGGCTCGCGATCACCAGGTGCTGCTCTTTCAACTCTCGCTGGATCAGGAAGGGTGGGATCAGCGCAATGCCCATGTCATGCATTGCCGCCTGGGACAACATTGAGAATAGCTCGTAACGCGGGCCTGTCATGTCGCGGGGAACGCTCATCTGTTGGGCGTTGAACCACTGACGCCAGGCATAAGGGCGCGTTGTCTGCTGCAAGAGCGGCAGGTCGGCCATTTCCTGGGGGGTAAAGTGCGCGCGGTCGCCGAGTAAGCGTGGGCTGCATACGGGGACGGGGTTTTCACCCATAAGTCTGTGGGACTCGGTGCCGGACCAGTCGGCATCGCCGAAATAGATCGCAGCGTCGAACTCGGTGTCGGCAAACAGGAAGGGGCGCGTGCGGTTGGTCAGGTTGACCGTCACTTCCGGGTGCCGCTGTTGAAAGTCCTTCAGGCGCGGGATCAGCCATTGGGTGCCGAAAGTCGGTACCACGGCCAGTTCGATGACATTCGCGCCCTGCTGGCCCATGACTGAAAGGGTGTCGCGTTCTACTGCATCCAGTTGCGTTGCCACCCTGCGGCTATAAGACAGCCCCGCCTCCGTCAGCTTTACCCCGCGCCGCGAGCGTCGAAACAGTTCGACACTCAAAAATTCTTCAAGGCTGGCGATCTGTCGGCAGATCGCACCTTGAGTGATGGAAAGCTCCTGTGCGGCCTTGGTGAAGCTCTCATGGCGGGCGGCTGCTTCGAAACTGATAAGCGCGGTAGTGCTGGGGATTTTCCTGCGCATGTACATTGTCCTCACATATAAGGCGCTTTTTTGGCCTTGTCAGGCGTTACGAAGTGAGAAATTAGCACAACCCCATGCAGAAACCTCGTTTGCCCTCGGCGTCGCCCCGGCCTAGTCTGCCTGCACGACGTTTTGATTCTTTTCGTGAGGACTTATTCATGGCTGGCAAGGCAAGCTTCAACTGGATCGATCCGCTGCTGCTGGATCAACAGCTCACCGAAGAAGAACGCATGGTGCGCGACAGTGCCGAGCAGTTTGCTCGGGACAAGTTGGCGCCCCGTGTGCTTGAAGCTTTCCGTCATGAAAAGACCGACCCCGCGATCTTCCGCGAGATGGGCGAAACCGGCTTGCTGGGGGCCATGATTCCCGAGCAATACGGTGGCAGTGGCTTGAACTACGTCAGCTATGGGTTGATTGCCCGTGAAGTGGAGCGTGTCGATTCCGGTTATCGCTCGATGATGAGTGTGCAGTCCTCATTGGTCATGGTGCCGATCAATGAATTCGGCACCGAAGCGCAAAAGCAAAAGTATCTGCCGAAACTGGCCTCCGGCGAATGGATCGGCTGCTTCGGTCTCACCGAGCCCAATCACGGTTCTGATCCAGGCGCGATGATTACCCGTGCGCGCAAAGTGGAAGGCGGTTACAGCCTGACCGGCGCGAAGATGTGGATCACCAACAGCCCGATCGCCGATGTGTTCGTGGTGTGGGGCAAGGACGACGCCGGCGACATCCGCGGTTTTGTACTGGAGAAGGGCTGGAAAGGCCTGAGTGCTCCGGCGATTCACGGCAAGGTCGGTTTGCGGGCGTCCATTACGGGCGAAATTGTCATGGACAACGTGTTTGTGCCCGAAGAGAACATCTTTCCGGACGTGCGTGGCTTGAAAGGTCCGTTTACTTGCCTGAACTCGGCGCGATACGGCATCTCCTGGGGCGCCCTGGGGGCTGCGGAGTTCTGCTGGCATACCGCGCGCCAGTACACCCTTGATCGTCATCAGTTTGGTCGCCCGTTGGCGGCGACGCAGTTGATCCAGAAGAAGCTGGCCGACATGCAGACCGAGATCACGTTGGCGCTGCAAGGTTGTCTGCGCCTGGGGCGGATGAAAGATGAGGGAACGGCGGCGGTTGAGATTACTTCGATCATGAAGCGCAACTCATGTGGTAAGTCTCTGGATATCGCGCGCATGGCCCGGGACATGCTGGGCGGCAACGGCATTTCCGACGAGTTCGGGGTGGCGCGTCATCTGGTCAACCTGGAAGTGGTCAACACCTATGAAGGTACGCATGACGTGCATGCCTTGATCCTGGGGCGCGCGCAAACCGGTCTTCAGGCCTTCTATTAATAGGAGCACGGACATGGGCGCGCTTTCGCATCTGCGTGTACTGGATTTATCGCGAGTACTGGCGGGCCCTTGGTCCGGGCAGATACTCGCGGACCTTGGGGCCGAGGTGATCAAGGTCGAAAGGCCGGGCAATGGTGACGACACGCGCGCCTGGGGGCCGCCTTTTCTCAAGGATGCTGATGGTGAGAACACCAGTGAGGCCGCGTACTACCTGTCCGCCAACCGGAACAAGGCGTCGGTGACCATCGACTTCACCAAGCCTGAGGGGCAGAAGCTGGTGCGTGACCTGGCTGCCAAGTCGGACATTCTGATCGAGAACTTCAAAGTGGGTGGCCTGGCAGCTTATGGTCTGGATTATGAGTCGCTCAAGGCGATCAATCCGGAGCTGATCTATTGCTCGATTACCGGCTTTGGTCAGACCGGCCCTTATGCAACCCGTGCCGGCTATGACTTCATGATTCAAGGGCTGGGTGGGTTGATGAGCCTCACCGGTCGGCCTGAGGGGGATGAGGGCGCGGGGCCGGTGAAGGTTGGGGTGGCATTGACCGATATTCTCACCGGGCTGTATTCGACCGTAGCCATCCTGGCGGCGCTTGCTCACCGGGATCACGACGGCGGTGGGCAGCATATTGATATGGCGCTGCTGGATGTGCAGGTAGCTTGCCTGGCTAACCAGGCGATGAACTACCTGACTACCGGAGTTTCGCCAAAGCGTCTGGGCAATGCGCATCCGAACATCGTGCCTTATCAGGACTTTCCTACGGCTGATGGTGATTTCATCCTGACCGTGGGTAATGACGGGCAGTTTCGCAAGTTCGCCGAGGTGGCCGGGCAACCCCAGTGGGCGGATGATCCGCGGTTCTCTACGAATAAGATGCGAGTTGCCAATCGTGCGGTGCTGGTCCCGCTGATTCGGCAGGCGACCGTGTTCAAGACTACGGCAGAGTGGGTATCGCAGCTGGAGAAAGTAGGTGTGCCATGTGGGCCGATCAATGATCTGGCGCAGATGTTTGCCGATCCGCAGGTCAAGGCGCGCGGGTTGGCCATAGAGTTGCCTCACGCGTTAGCGGGGATGGTGCCTCAGGTTGCGAGTCCCATCCGGCTTTCCAAGACGCCCGTGGAATATCGTAATGCGCCTCCGCTGTTGGGTGAGCATACGGTTCAAGTGCTGCAAAGTGTGCTGGGGCTGGCGCCGTCGAGCGTGGCTGCTTTAAGAGAGGCTGGCGTTATCTGAAGTATCTCTTCTATATAGAGGGGCGTCGGTCGTTTTCTGATCAATCCTAACTATTTGATAAGAAAACGAAATTAGTCGTTGACGGCAGATTCTGTGCGCCTATAATTCGCCCCACTTCCGGCGCAGTCGAAACGGAAAACTCCTTGGTAAACAATGAGTTAAGCGAGTTTCGAAAGCAGGTCGCTTCAGTTCATCGAAGCCAAAAGGAAGTTGAAAAAGAGGTGTTGACAGCAGCGTGTAACGCTGTAGAATTCGCCTCCCGCTTACGAGAGATCGCAAGCGCAAGTGGT
>NZ_JAFLXH010000079.1:0-3282 GCF_019891515.1 Pseudomonas sp. Wu6
GGGGCCATAGCTCAGCTGGGAGAGCGCCTGCCTTGCACGCAGGAGGTCAACGGTTCGATCCCGTTTGGCTCCACCATTAACTGCTTCTGCTGTTAGAGTTTAGAAATGAATATTCTGAAGTGAATATTGATTTCTAGTCTTTGATTAGATCGTTCTTTAAAAATTTGGGTATGTGATAGAAAGATAGACTGAACGTTACTTTCACTGGTAACGGATCAGGCTAAGGTAAAATTTGTGAGTTCTCTTAACGAGAAATTCGAATTTTCGGCGAATGTTGTCTTCACAGTATAACCAGATTGCTTGGGGTTATATGGTCAAGTGAAGAAGCGCATACGGTGGATGCCTTGGCAGTCAGAGGCGATGAAAGACGTGGTAGCCTGCGAAAAGCTTCGGGGAGTCGGCAAACAGACTTTGATCCGGAGATGTCTGAATGGGGGAACCCAGCCATCATAAGATGGTTATCTTACGCTGAATACATAGGCGTAAGAGGCGAACCAGGGGAACTGAAACATCTAAGTACCCTGAGGAAAAGAAATCAACCGAGATTCCCTTAGTAGTGGCGAGCGAACGGGGACTAGCCCTTAAGTGGCTTTGAGATTAGCGGAACGCTCTGGAAAGTGCGGCCATAGTGGGTGATAGCCCTGTACGCGAAAATCTCTTAGTCATGAAATCGAGTAGGACGGAGCACGAGAAACTTTGTCTGAATATGGGGGGACCATCCTCCAAGGCTAAATACTACTGACTGACCGATAGTGAACTAGTACCGTGAGGGAAAGGCGAAAAGAACCCCGGAGAGGGGAGTGAAATAGATCCTGAAACCGTATGCGTACAAGCAGTGGGAGCCCACTTTGTTGGGTGACTGCGTACCTTTTGTATAATGGGTCAGCGACTTATTTTCAGTGGCGAGCTTAACCGAATAGGGGAGGCGTAGCGAAAGCGAGTCTTAATAGGGCGTCTAGTCGCTGGGAATAGACCCGAAACCGGGCGATCTATCCATGGGCAGGTTGAAGGTTGGGTAACACTAACTGGAGGACCGAACCGACTACCGTTGAAAAGTTAGCGGATGACCTGTGGATCGGAGTGAAAGGCTAATCAAGCTCGGAGATAGCTGGTTCTCCTCGAAAGCTATTTAGGTAGCGCCTCATGTATCACTGTAGGGGGTAGAGCACTGTTTCGGCTAGGGGGTCATCCCGACTTACCAAACCGATGCAAACTCCGAATACCTACAAGTGCCGAGCATGGGAGACACACGGCGGGTGCTAACGTCCGTCGTGAAAAGGGAAACAACCCAGACCGTCAGCTAAGGTCCCAAAGTTATGGTTAAGTGGGAAACGATGTGGGAAGGCTTAGACAGCTAGGAGGTTGGCTTAGAAGCAGCCACCCTTTAAAGAAAGCGTAATAGCTCACTAGTCGAGTCGGCCTGCGCGGAAGATGTAACGGGGCTCAAACCATACACCGAAGCTACGGGTATCACGTAAGTGATGCGGTAGAGGAGCGTTCTGTAAGCCTGTGAAGGTGAGTTGAGAAGCTTGCTGGAGGTATCAGAAGTGCGAATGCTGACATGAGTAACGACAATGGGTGTGAAAAACACCCACGCCGAAAGACCAAGGTTTCCTGCGCAACGTTAATCGACGCAGGGTTAGTCGGTCCCTAAGGCGAGGCTGAAAAGCGTAGTCGATGGAAAACAGGTTAATATTCCTGTACTTCTGGTTATTGCGATGGAGGGACGGAGAAGGCTAGGCCAGCTTGGCGTTGGTTGTCCAAGTTTAAGGTGGTAGGCTGGAATCTTAGGTAAATCCGGGATTCTAAGGCCGAGAGCTGATGACGAGTCATCTTTTAGATGACGAAGTGGTTGATGCCATGCTTCCAAGAAAAGCTTCTAAGCTTCAGGTAACCAGGAACCGTACCCCAAACCGACACAGGTGGTTGGGTAGAGAATACCAAGGCGCTTGAGAGAACTCGGGTGAAGGAACTAGGCAAAATGGCACCGTAACTTCGGGAGAAGGTGCGCCGGTGAGGGTGAAGGACTTGCTCCGTAAGCTCATGCCGGTCGAAGATACCAGGCCGCTGCGACTGTTTATTAAAAACACAGCACTCTGCAAACACGAAAGTGGACGTATAGGGTGTGACGCCTGCCCGGTGCCGGAAGGTTAATTGATGGGGTTAGCTAACGCGAAGCTCTTGATCGAAGCCCCGGTAAACGGCGGCCGTAACTATAACGGTCCTAAGGTAGCGAAATTCCTTGTCGGGTAAGTTCCGACCTGCACGAATGGCGTAACGATGGCGGCGCTGTCTCCACCCGAGACTCAGTGAAATTGAAATCGCTGTGAAGATGCAGTGTATCCGCGGCTAGACGGAAAGACCCCGTGAACCTTTACTATAGCTTTGCACTGGACTTTGAATTTGCTTGTGTAGGATAGGTGGGAGGCTTTGAAGCGTGGACGCCAGTCTGCGTGGAGCCAACCTTGAAATACCACCCTGGCAACTTTGAGGTTCTAACTCAGGTCCGTTATCCGGATCGAGGACAGTGTATGGTGGGTAGTTTGACTGGGGCGGTCTCCTCCTAAAGAGTAACGGAGGAGTACGAAGGTGCGCTCAGACCGGTCGGAAATCGGTCGTAGAGTATAAAGGCAAAAGCGCGCTTGACTGCGAGACAGACACGTCGAGCAGGTACGAAAGTAGGTCTTAGTGATCCGGTGGTTCTGTATGGAAGGGCCATCGCTCAACGGATAAAAGGTACTCCGGGGATAACAGGCTGATACCGCCCAAGAGTTCATATCGACGGCGGTGTTTGGCACCTCGATGTCGGCTCATCACATCCTGGGGCTGAAGCCGGTCCCAAGGGTATGGCTGTTCGCCATTTAAAGTGGTACGCGAGCTGGGTTTAGAACGTCGTGAGACAGTTCGGTCCCTATCTGCCGTGGACGTTTGAGATTTGAGAGGGGCTGCTCCTAGTACGAGAGGACCGGAGTGGACGAACCTCTGGTGTTCCGGTTGTCACGCCAGTGGCATTGCCGGGTAGCTATGTTCGGAATAGATAACCGCTGAAAGCATCTAAGCGGGAAACTAGCCTCAAGATGAGATCTCACTGGAACCTTGAGTTCCCTGAAGGGCCGTCGAAGACTACGACGTTGATAGGTTGGGTGTGTAAGCGCTGTGAGGCGTTGAGCTAACCAATACTAATTGCCCGTGAGGCTTGACCATATAACACCCAAGCAATTTGACTACTCTAACGAGCATCAGATTGCGGTGTGTGAAGACGAGATGAACCGAAAGTTCGAC
>NZ_JAFLXH010000080.1:0-2749 GCF_019891515.1 Pseudomonas sp. Wu6
GGTCAGGGTCGCGGTGTAAGTGATCTGACCGCCTTCGGTGACGGTCGTGTCGGCAGTCAGCGTAACGGCGGTGGCATCGACCGAATCAGTGATTGTAGTAACCGCAGGCGTCGTGCTCGGCACCAGGCTTTCGAAATTGCCACCGGTAGCGCCGGTAATGGTGGTGCTGACGGTAGAGCCATTAACGTAGACGTCATTGGCCGGCGTATCGACAACAACAGTACCTGTGGACTCACCCGCCTTGATGGTAATCACCGAGCCATTGCTCAAGGTGATGCTCACCGGGGTTTGTGCCGGGTTGGTCAGGGTCGCGGTGTAAGTGATCTGACCGCCTTCGGTGACGGTCGTGTCGGCAGTCAGCGTAACGGCGGTGGCATCGACCGAATCAGTGATTGTAGTAACCGCAGGCGTAGTGCTCGGCACCAGGCTTTCGAAATTGCCACCGGTAGCGCCGGTAATGGTGGTGCTGACGGTCGAACCATTAACGTAGACGTCATTGGCCGGCGTATCGACAACAACAGTACCCGTCGATTCCCCCGCCTTGATGGTAATCACCGAGCCATTGCTCAAGGTGACGCTCACCGGCGTCTGTGCCGGGTTGGTCAGGGTCGCGGTGTAGGTGATCTGGCCACCTTCAGTCACGGTGGAACCGGCCGTCAGGGTGACAGTGGTGGTATCGACCACATCAGTAATGGTGGTGACCGCAGGCGTGGTGCTCGGCACCAGGTTTTCAAAGTTGCCGCCGGTAGCACCGATAATGGTGGTGCTGACGGTCGAACCGTTGACGTACACGTCATTGGCCGGCGTATCGACAACAACAGTACCTGTGGACTCACCCGCCTTGATGGTAATCACCGAGCCATTGCTCAAGGTGACGCTCACCGGGGTTTGTGCCGGGTTGGTCAAGGTCGCGGTGTAGGTGATCTGACCACCTTCGGTCACGGTCGAACCGGCCGTCAGGGTGACAGTGGTGGTATCGACCACATCAGTAATGGTGGTAACCGCAGGCGTGGTGCTCGGCACCAGGTTTTCAAAGTTGCCGCCGGTAGCACCGATAATGGTGGTGCTGACGGTCGAACCGTTGACGTACACGTCATTGGCCAGCGTATCGACAACAACAGTACCTGTGGACTCACCCGCCTTGATGGTAATCACCGAGCCATTGCTCAAGGTGACGCTCACCGGGGTTTGTGCCGGGTTGGTCAATGTCGCGGTGTAGGTGATCTGACCGCCTTCGGTCACGGTCGAACCGGCCGTCAGGGTGACAGTGGTGGTATCGACCACATCAGTAATAGTGGTTACCGCAGGCGTAGTGCTCGGCACCAGGCTTTCGAAATTGCCACCGGTAGCGCCGGTAATGGTGGTGCTGACGGTCGAACCATTAACGTAGACGTCATTGGCCGGAGTATCGACTACCACCGTACCCGTCGACTCACCCGCCTTGATGGTAATCACCGAGCCATTGCTCAAGGTGACGCTCACCGGGGTCTGCGCCGGGTTGGTCAAGGTCGCGGTGTAAGTGATCTGACCGCCTTCGGTGACGGTCGTGTCGGCAGTCAGCGTAACGGCGGTGGCATCGACCGAATCAGTGATTGTAGTAACCGCAGGCGTAGTGCTCGGCACCAGGTTTTCAAAGTTGCCGCCGGTTGCGCCTGTAATAGTGGTGCTGACGGTGCTGCCATTAACGTAGACATCGTTCGGCGGTGTGTCGACCACGACCGTACCTGTCGACTCACCCGCCTTGATGGTAATCACCGAGCCATTGCTCAAGGTGACGCTCACCGGGGTTTGCGCCGGGTTGGTCAGGGTCGCGGTGTAGGTGATCTGACCACCTTCGGTCACGGTCGAACCGGCCGTCAGCGTAACAGTGGTGGTATCGACCACATCAGTAATAGTGGTGACCGCAGGCGTCGTGCTCGGCACCAGGTTTTCAAAATTGCCGCCGGTTGCACCGGTAATGGTGGTGGTGACGGTCGAACCGTTAACGTAGACGTCGTTAGCCGGGGTATCCACGACCACTGTACCAACCGACTCACCCGCCTTGATGGTAATCACCGAGCCATTGCTCAAGGTGACGTTCACCGGGGTTTGCGCCGGGTTGGTCAGGGTCGCGGTGTAAGTGATCTGACCGCCTTCGGTGACGGTCGAACCGGCCGTCAGGGTGACAGTGGTGGTATCGACCACATCAGTAATGGTGGTAACCGCAGGCGTGGTGCTCGGCACCAGGTTTTCAAAGTTGCCGCCGGTAGCACCGGTAATGGTGGTGCTGACGGTCGAACCATTAACGTAGACGTCATTGGCCGGGGTATCGACAACCACAGTACCTGTGGACTCACCTGCCTTGATGGTAATCACCGAGCCATTGCTCAAGGTGACGCTCACCGGGGTTTGTGCCGGGTTGGTCAGGGTCGCGGTGTAGGTGATCTGGCCACCTTCCGTCACGGTCGAACCGGCCGTCAGGGTGACAGTGGTGGTATCGACCACATCAGTAATCGTGGTGACCGCAGGCGTGGTGCTCGGCACCAGGTTTTCAAAGTTGCCGCCGGTTGCGCCTGTAATAGTGGTGCTGACGGTGCTGCCATTAACGTAGACATCGTTCGGCGGTGTGTCGACCACGACCGTACCCGTCGACTCACCTGCCTTGATGGTAATCACCGAGCCATTGCTCAAGGTGACGTTCACCGGGGTTTGTGCCGGGTTGGTCAATGTCGCGGTGTAAGTGATCTGACCGCCTTCGGTCACGGTGGAA
>NZ_JAFLXH010000081.1:0-2206 GCF_019891515.1 Pseudomonas sp. Wu6
TGGGGTATCGGTAACAGTGGTGTTAACCGCTGTGGTACCTGGCACCAGGTTTTCGAAATGCTCGCCACCGGTCACGGTTTTGATGGCGGTCGTGACGGTTTGATCGCCTTTGTAGACGTCGTTCGGTGCCACGGTGGTGACTGTGCCGCTGGATTGGTTCACACCGATGGTGATGGTTTTGCCGTTATCCAGGGTGACGGTCAACGGATTGGTGATGTTGGTCACCAGTGCGCCGTTTTTATCCACAAGGCTGGCGGTGTAAACGATGTTGCCGCCCTCGCCGACGGTGGTGGTAGCGGTCAGTACAACGTCGACTTTGTCGATGGTGTCGTTGATCGCTGTCGTTGCACTGTTTTGCGCAACTACCAGTTGCTCGAAGTTGCCGCCGGAAGCGTCGGTGATTTTGACGATCTGGGTGCTTTTGTCGATGAACACGTCATCGCTTGGCGCAGGGACGGTGACGGTGCCGACGGTGTCGCCCGCTTTAATGGTGATCGACGAGCCATTATCAAGTTTCAGCGTAACGTCGCTGCCCGCTTTATTGGAGAGCGTGGCCGTGTAGGTGATCTGGCCACCCTCGTTCACTGCGCTCGGCGCGGTCAGGGTAACAGTGGTGGTGTTGTCGGTACCTGGGGTGTCAGTCACTGTTGTTGTGACTTTATCGGTACCCGGGACGAGATTTTCGAAGTGCTCGCCACCGGTGACAGTCTTGATTGCAGTGGTGACGGTCTGGTCGCCCTTGTAAACATCATCCGGCGCAACAACCGAAACAGAACCGCTCGACTGATTTACGCCGATAGTGATGCTCTGGCCGTTATCCAAGGTGACGGTCAGCGGGTTGGTGATGTTGGTCACCAGTGCGCCGTTCTTATCCACAAGGCTGGCGGTGTAAACGATGTTGCCGCCTTCGCCAACCGTGGTGGTAGCGCTCAGAACCACATCGACCTTGTCGATGGTGTCGTTGATCGCTGTAGTTGCACTGTTTTGCGCAACTACCAGCTGCTCGAAGTTGCCGCCGGAAGCGTCGGTGATTTTGACGATCTGGGTGCTCTTGTCGATGAACACGTCATCGGCAGGCGCAGGGACGGTGACGGTGCCGACAGTTTCACCGGCTTTAATAGTGATATTTGAGCCGTTATCCAACTTCAGCGTGACGTCACTGCCCGCCTTATTGGAGAGCGTGGCCGTGTAGGTGATCTGGCCACCTTCGTTGACTGCGCTCGGCGCGGTCAGCGTAACAGTGGTGGTGTTATCAGTACCTGGGGTGTCAGTCACTGTTGTTGTGACTTTATCGGTACCTGGAACCAGATTTTCGAAGTGCTCGCCACCAGTGACAGTCTTGATAGCAGTGGTGACGGTCTGGTCGCCCTTGTAAACATCATCCGGCGCAACAACCGAAACAGAACCGCTCGACTGATTTACGCCGATAGTGATGCTCTGGCCGTTATCCAGGGTGACAGTCAGCGGGTTAGTGATGTTAGTCACCAGCGCGCCGTTTTTATCCACAAGGCTGGCGGTGTAAACGATGTTGCCGCCTTCGCCGACGGTGGTGGTAGCGGTCAGTACCACATCGACTTTGTCGATGGTGTCGTTGATCGCTGTCGTTGCGCCGTTGCCAGCAACTTCCAGTTTCTCGAAGTTGCCGCCAGTGGTCTCAGTGATCTGGACGGTCTGAGTGCTCTTATCGATAAACACGTCATCGCTTGGCGCAGGCACGGTCACGGTGCCGACGGTATCGCCGGCTTTGATCGTGATGCTTGAGCCGTTATCCAGCTTCAGCGTGACGTCAGTACCGGCCTTATTGCTTAAGGTCGCGGTATAGGTGATCTGACCACCCTCGCTCGCTGCAGCCGGCGCGGTCAGCGTAACGGTTGTGGTATCGACGGAATCGGTAATGGTGGTGAGTGCCGGAGTCGTGCTCGGCACCAGGCTTTCAAAATTGCCACCGGTTGCGCCGGTGATAGTGGTGCTGACGGTCGAACCGTTGACGTAGACGTCATTGGCTGGGGTATCGACTACCACCGTGCCCGTCGACTCACCCGCCTTGATGGTAATCACCGAGCCATTGCTCAAGGTGACGCTCACCGGGGTTTGCGCCGGGTTGGTCAGGGTCGCGGTGTAAGTGATCTGACCGCCTTCGGTGACGGTCGTGTCGGCAGTCAGCGTAACGGCGGTGGCATCGACCGAATCAGTGATTGTAGTAACC
>NZ_JAFLXH010000082.1:0-1663 GCF_019891515.1 Pseudomonas sp. Wu6
CCCCCGGTGTCAGGGTAGTTGTCGTGTCCCCCGCTTTTTGAAAAGCATTCCGGGGGCGGCAAGAGTATGGTCATGCCTTTCTATTCAGAAGAACGTAAAGCTGCGCTGCTGAAAATGATGCTTCCGCCCCTGAGTCTCTCGGCGGCGGAGGTCGCCCGGCGCGAGGGTTGCAGCGATATGTCTCTCCATTATTGGCGCAAACAAGCTGCCGCCAGAGGAACGCAATTGTCCGATGCCAAGCAACCGGCCGAAAATTGGTCCGCCGAGTCCAAGCTGGCGATCATCATAGAAACAGGTTCGCTATCGGAACTGGAGATCGGTGAGTACTGCCGACGAAAAGGTATTTTTCCCGAGCAAATAACCGATTGGCGCAACGCTTTTATTGCCGGCAGCACGAAACAGTCAACCGCGAAAACTGCAACCTCCGGACAGTCACGGGATGATAAAAATCGTATCCGTGAACTTGAGCGTGAGCTGCGCCGCAAAGATGCAGCTCTGGCTGAAACAGCGGCCTTACTGGTACTACGAAAAAAGCTCAATGCCTACTGGGGGAGCGACGACGAGGCCAACTGACCTTGTTGCCAGAACGGTATTTACTCGTTGATTGGCTTAATGAAGCCATTCTGGCGGGCGCCCGCAGGGCGCCTGCTTGTCAGGAGGTAGGCATTTCACTGAGGACGCTGCAACGCTGGAGCTTGCCGCAAGAACTCTTGGCAGATGGACGCACGACGACGCTAAGGCCGATACCGAGTAATGCACTCAGTGAGCTTGAACGACAAGGCATCGTGACCCTGTGCAACAGCAAAGCCTATGCGCACCTCCCGCCAAGCCAGATCGTGCCGCAATTGGCCGATGAAGGAAGATATGTAGCCTCGGAGTCAACTTTTTATCGTGTGCTGCATGCGGCAGGTCAGCAGCATCACCGGTCCAGAGCCAAGCGGCCGCATCGCCATGAGGCACCGACCACTTACGCAGCGACTTCAGCTAACCAGGTATGGTCGTGGGACATCACCTACCTGCCGTCCCCGGTTCGTGGGAAATTTTACTACCTCTATCTGATCGAAGACATCTACAGCCGAAAAGCCGTGGGCTGGGAAGTTTATGAAGCAGAGAGCGGGGAAAAGGCAGCAGCGTTGCTGCAACGAAGCGTGACTCAGGAGAAGTGTTGGCGCCAGCCGCTGGTGCTTCACTCGGACAACGGAGCACCGATGAAATCGGTGACGTTACTGACCAAGATGTATGACCTGGGCATCACGCCGTCTCGCGGTCGACCACGGGTTAGCAACGACAACCCGTACTCGGAATCACTGTTCAGGACACTGAAATACTGCCCGCAGTGGCCACAGGCGGGGTTTACCAGCCTGGAAGATGCGCGTATCTGGGTGAGGGATTTTATGACCTGGTACAACACCGTGCACCGTCATAGCCGGATCCGCTTCGTAACACCGGCTCAACGTCATGAAGGAAAAGACCGAGAAATCTTGGCTCGTCGAGATGCGACATACCGGCAGGCCAGAGAGAAAAGACCGGAACGATGGTCAGGAGAGACACGCAACTGGAACCCTATCGGGACGGTGTATCTGAACCCCGAAAGGGAGCTGACCGTGGTAATAAAAGTCGCGTAGCGCGACGGTGGACGCGACAACTACCTTGAAAAACGCCG
>NZ_JAFLXH010000084.1:0-1574 GCF_019891515.1 Pseudomonas sp. Wu6
GGTTTGATCGCCTTTGTAGACGTCGTTCGGTGCCACGGTGGTGACTGTGCCGCTGGATTGGTTCACACCGATGGTGATGGTTTTGCCGTTATCCAGGGTGACGGTCAACGGGTTGGTGATGTTGGTCACCAGCGCGCCGTTTTTATCCACAAGGCTGGCGGTGTAGACGATGTTGCCGCCTTCGCCGACGGTGGTGGTGGCGGTCAGTACAACGTCGACCTTGTCGATGGTGTCGTTGATCGCAGTGGTTGCGCCGTTGCCTGCGACTTCCAGTTTTTCGAAGTTGCCACCAGAAGCGTCGGTGATTTTGACGATCTGATTGCTCTTGTCGATGAACACGTCATCGCTTGGCGCAGGGACGGTGACGGTGCCGACGGTGTCGCCGGCTTTGATGACGATGCTCGAACCGTTGTCCAGCTTCAGCGTAACGTCGCTGCCCGCTTTGTTAGAGAGCGTAGCGGTGTAAGTGATCTGGCCACCTTCGTTGACGGCGGTTGGCGCGGTCAGCGTAACGGTAGTGGTATCAGCGGTGCTTGGGGTATCGGTGACAGTGGTGTTAACCGCTGTGGTACCTGGCACCAGGTTCTCAAAGTGCTCGCCACCGGTGACAGTCTTGATTGCAGTGGTGACGGTTTGATCGCCTTTATAAACGTCGTTTGGTGCCACGGCGGTGACCGTGCCGCTGGATTGGTTCACACCGATGGTGATGGTTTTGCCGTTATCCAGGGTGACGGTCAACGGGTTGGTGATGTTGGTCACCGGCGCGCCGTTTTTATCCACAAGGCTGGCGGTGTAGACGATGTTGCCGCCTTCGCCGACGGTGGTGGTAGCGCTCAGAACCACGTCGACCTTGTCGATGGTGTCGTTGATCGCGGTGGTTGCGCCGTTGCCAGCAACTTCCAACTTCTCAAAGTTGCCGCCCGTTGCGTCGGTAATCTTGACCGTCTGAGTGCTCTTATCGATGAACACATCATCGGTAGGCGCAGGCACAGTCACAGTGCCGACAGTTTCACCGGCTTTGATGGTGATGTTTGAACCGTTATCCAGTTTCAGAGTGACGTCAGTACCGGCCTTGTTGCTCAAGGTCGCGGTGTACGTGATCTGGCCACCTTCGTTGACGGCAGTTGGCGCGGTCAGCGTGACAGTGGTGGTGTTATCAGTACCTGGGGTGTCAGTCACTGTTGTTGTGACTTTATCGGTACCTGGGACGAGGTTTTCGAAGTGCTCGCCACCAGTGACAGTCTTGATAGCAGTGGTGACGGTCTGGTCGCCCTTGTAAACATCATCCGGCGCAACAACCGAAACGGAACCGCTCGACTGATTTACGCCGATAGTGATGCTCTGGCCGTTATCCAAGGTGACGGTCAACGGGTTGGTGATGTTGGTCACCGGCACGCCGTTTTTATCCACAAGGCTGGCGGTATAAACGATGTTGCCGCCTTCGCCGACGGTGGTGGTAGCGGTCAGAACCACGTCGACCTTGTCGATGGTGTCGTTGATCGCGGTGGTTGCGCCGTTGCCAGCAACTTCCAACTTCTCAAAGTTGCCGCCCGTTGCGTCGGTAATCTTGACCG
>NZ_JAFLXH010000085.1:0-1308 GCF_019891515.1 Pseudomonas sp. Wu6
CGTGATCTGGCCACCTTCGTTGACGGCAGTTGGCGCGGTCAGCGTGACAGTGGTGGTGTTATCAGTACCTGGGGTGTCAGTCACTGTTGTTGTGACTTTATCGGTACCTGGAACGAGATTTTCGAAGTGCTCGCCACCAGTGACAGTCTTGATAGCAGTGGTGACGGTCTGATCGCCTTTATAGACGTCATCCGGCGCAACAACCGAAACAGAACCGCTCGACTGATTTACGCCGATAGTGATGCTCTGGCCGTTATCCAAGGTGACGGTCAACGGGTTGGTGATGTTGGTCACCAGCGCGCCGTTTTTATCCACAAGGCTTGCTGTGTAAACGATGTTGCCGCCTTCGCCAACCGTGGTGGTAGCGCTCAGAACCACGTCGACCTTGTCGATGGTGTCGTTGATCGCTGTCGTGGCACTGTTTTGCGCAACTACCAGCTGCTCGAAGTTGCCGCCGGAAGCGTCGGTGATTTTGACGATCTGGGTGCTCTTGTCGATGAACACGTCATCGCTTGGCGCAGGGACGGTCACGGTGCCGACGGTATCGCCAGCCTTGATGATAATCGACGAACCGTTGTCCAACTTCAGCGTGACGTCAGTACCGGCCTTGTTGCTCAAGGTCGCGGTGTACGTGATCTGGCCACCTTCGTTGACTGCGCTTGGCGCGGTGAGCGTGACGGTAGTGGTATCAGCAGTGCCTGGGGTATCGGTAACAGTGGTGTTAACCGCTGTGGTACCTGGAACCAGGTTCTCAAAGTGCTCGCCACCGGTGACGGTTTTGATGGCGGTCGTGACGGTTTGATCGCCTTTATAAACGTCGTTTGGTGCCACGGCGGTGACCGTGCCGCTGGATTGGTTCACACCGATGGTGATGGTTTTGCCGTTATCCAGGGTGACTGTCAGCGGGTTGGTGATGTTGGTCACCGGCGCGCCGTTTTTATCCACAAGGCTGGCGGTGTAGACGATGTTGCCGCCTTCGCCGACGGTAGTGGTAGCGCTCAGAACTACATCGACCTTGTCGATGGTGTCGTTGATCGCAGTGGTTGCGCCGTTGCCTGCGACTTCCAGTTTTTCGAAGTTGCCGCCAGAAGCGTCGGTGATTTTGACGATCTGGGTGCTCTTGTCGATAAACACGTCATCGCTTGGAGCAGGCACGGTGACGGTGCCGACGGTGTCGCCGGCCTTGATGGTGATCGATGAGCCGTTGTCCAACTTCAGCGTGACGTCGCTGCCCGCTTTGTTAGAGAGCGTAGCGGTGTAAGTGATCTGGCCACCTTCGTTGACGGCGGTTGGCGCGGTCAGCGTGAC
>NZ_JAFLXH010000086.1:0-1251 GCF_019891515.1 Pseudomonas sp. Wu6
TGAGCTGGTCTAATAGTCCCGGACACCTCAATAGGTGAAACTACACCTATTGAGGAGTATTCCATGACCAAGAAGTACAGAAAATTCGACGCCGCTTTCAAGCTAAGAGTCTGCAAGATGATTGTTGACCAAGGCCTGAGCGTGAACTCCGTTTGTACCGATTTAGACTTGAGTGACACTGCCGTGCGCCGCTGGGTCCAGCAGTACCAAGCCGAGCAGTTAGGTGGTACAGGGATTGGTAAACCGTTAACCAGCGAGCAACAGCGTATTCGTCAGCTTGAGCAGCAGATCCGCGAGCTGAAGACTGACAACGATATATTAAAAAAAGCTACGGCCTTCTTTGCCCGCGAATTGAAGTGATCCACCAATTGGTTCACCAAATGCAATGCAAGGCCTACCCGGTAATACGTATCTGCCGGGTTTTGCGGATCAGCCGTTCGGGGTTCTATGAAGCTCGTCAGCGGTCTTTTAAGCCAAAAGCTGTCTGTCCGGTTGCAGCTCAGGTCAAAGCTACGTTCATGACCAATGAGCACTGTTATGGCAGTCGTCGGGTGATGAAAGCACTGCGTAGCGATGGCGTATCCATTGGGCGGCACAAGGTCCGTCGGCTGATGAAACAACAGGATTTACGCCCGATCTGGAAGCGCAAGTTCGTTCATACCACCAACAGTAATCATAATTTCCCGGTAGCTGAGAACCTGCTCAACCGCCAGTTTAACCCCGAGCAGATCAACCAATCATGGGTTGCTGACATCACTTATATTCGCACTCGAAGCGGCTGGCTGTACTTGGCGGCTGTCATGGATTTGTATTCACGCAAGATCGTAGGCTGGTCCATGGCTCCGCATATGCGCGCAGAGTTGGTGTGCAGTGCTATGCAACTAGCCATCACACAGAGACAGCCTAAACCGGGTCTGATCGCGCACTCAGATCGGGGCAGCCAGTATGCAGGCGCTACTTACCAAGCCATGCTGACACGACATGGCTTGCGCTGCAGCATGAGCCGCAAGGGCAACTGCTGGGACAACGCAGTCATGGAACGTTTCTTCTTGAACCTGAAGATGGAGCGTGTTTGGAGGAAGGACTATGCCAATCATGATGAAGCAATCAGGGACGTCACGGATTACATTGTGCGGTTCTACAATGAACGACGAATGCATTCATCGTTAGACTATTTGCCGCCCAATCAGTACGAGCGGCAAACAGCCTGAAAACACCGATTGAGGTGTCCGGAAAAAGTTGACCACCTCA
>NZ_JAFLXH010000087.1:0-1251 GCF_019891515.1 Pseudomonas sp. Wu6
TGAACTGGCCTAATGCTCCCGGACACCTCTTAAGGGCGATATGATTCGCCCAATCAGGAGGTTTCATGCAAGAGCGAAAGACCTACACCCGCGAGTTCAAGCAACGTGCTGTAAGCATGGTTCTTGATGATAACTGCTCAGTTCCTGACGTCTGTGCGTCGATGGAGGTTGGCCCCACGGCTCTGCGCCGTTGGATTGAGCAGGTTCGCAAAGAGCGTCAGAAAGGGCAGCCAGTGGCAGGTACTAAGGCAATCAGCGATGAACAGCGAGAGCTTCAACAGCTGCGAGCCAAGGTCAAGCGCCTGGAGACCGAGGCTGAAATCTTAAAAAAGGCTACGGCTCTCTTGATGTCGGATCCCGATCGTTTTTCCTGATCGAGGAGCTGAGAGAGTCGAGTTCGTATCCGATCTGCCTGCTTTGCAGTGCGCTGGGCGTTTCCCGCAGCGCGTTTTATGACTGGCTTAAGCGTCGCTCAGTGCCGAATACCAAGCGTGATGCGCTCAGAGCAAAAGTTGCGCAATTGCATGACGAAAGCCGGGGAAGTGCAGGCGCGCGGATGATCTCTCAGCACTTGAAGGCCCAGCAGATCAAGGTCGGACGGCATCTGGCCGGAAAACTCATGGCGGAGGCAAATCTGGCCAGCAGACAGCGCCGCCGCCATCAGTATCGCTCTAGAGGCGTCGAAGCATTTGTGGCCAAGAATCTGCTCAAGCGTAACTTCGAGCCAACCGCAATCAATCAGGCCTGGTGCGGCGACGTTACCAGCCTGATGGTTGGTAAACGTTGGTATCACTTGGCAGCGGTCATTGATCTGTTCGCCCGCCGAATCGTTGGCTGGGCGTTTTCCCTGATCAACGACGCCAACCTGGTTAGCAAGGCGCTGAGAATGGCGGTGGAGGTTCGAGGCAAACATGCAGGCTTGATGTTTCATTCGGATCAAGGCAGCCAATACACCAGCCAGCTCTTTCAGTCCGAGCTGCTGGAGCATGGGATAACGCAAAGCATGAGCCGCAGAGGGCAGTGCTGGGACAACGCGCCAACAGAGCGTTTCTTCGGGACGCTTAAATCAGAGTGGGTGCCCAATAAGGGCTACACCACAGTTGAAGAAGCCAGGCGGGATATGACCAGCTTCTTCATGCGATACAACCGAATCAGGCTCCACAGCTACAACAACTACCTGTCGCCAATAGCCATGGAGCAAAAAGCGGCATAAACACCGTAATCGGTGTCCGGGATTACTTGACCAGTTCA
>NZ_JAFLXH010000088.1:0-1202 GCF_019891515.1 Pseudomonas sp. Wu6
ACATTGAAGAAGGAGCGGTTCATGGCCTTGCACATGATGTACGACAGGATCGCGCCGCTGGAGCCCACCAGGGAGCCGGCGATGATCAGCATCGAGTTGTTCAGCGAGAAGCCGATCCCTGCCGCTGCCCAGCCTGAGTAGCTGTTGAGCATCGAGACAACCACCGGCATGTCGGCGCCGCCGATGGGGATGATGATCAGCACGCCCAGTACAAAGGCCAGGGCCAGCATCAGCGAGAACGCGGTGAGGTTGCCGGTGAACATGAACGCCAGGCCCAGGCCCAGCGTTGCGAGGCCGAGCACCAGGTTAAGCTTGTGCTGACCGCCGAACTGTACGGGTGCGCCTTGGAACAGACGGAACTTGTACTTGCCCGACAGTTTGCCGAAGGCGATCACCGAGCCGGAAAAGGTGATGGCACCGATGGCGGCACCGAGAAACAGCTCCAGGCGGTTACCGGCAGGAATCGCGTCGCCCAGGTGTTTGACGATGCCCAGGGATTGCGGCTCAACCACCGCCGCGATGGCGATAAATACCGCGGCCAGGCCGATCATGCTGTGCATGAAGGCGACCAGCTCCGGCATCTTGGTCATTTCTACGCGCTTGGCCATGACCGAACCGGCAGTGCCGCCGACCAGCAGGCCGACAATCACATAGCCGATTCCGGCGGTGGCAAGCTCAGCGCCGAGCTTATAGATGAGGCCCACTGTCGTGAGCACGGCCAGCGCCATGCCGAGCATGCCGAACAGGTTGCCGCGTCGGGAGGTGGTTGGGTGTGACAGCCCCTTGAGCGCCTGGATGAAGCAGATCGACGCGATCAAGTAGAGCGTCGTGACGAGATTCATGCTCATTATTTAGGCGCCTCTTCTTTTACTTTCGGGGCTTTCTTCTTGAACATCTCAAGCATCCTGCGGGTTACCAGGAAGCCGCCGAACACGTTCACCGCCGCAAGGGCCACAGCCAGGGTGCCCATGGTCTTGCCCAGCGGGGTCACGGTCAGTGCGGTGGCCAGCATGGCGCCGACGATCACGATTGCCGAGATGGCGTTGGTGACCGCCATCAGCGGCGTGTGCAGCGCGGGCGTGACGTTCCAGACCACGTGGTAACCGACATAAATCGCCAGCACAAAGATGATCAGGTTGTAGATACCGGGGGAGATAAGCTCTTCCATCGTCTGAATCCCTGCTTAGGCGTTTTTGCGGATG
>NZ_JAFLXH010000089.1:0-1023 GCF_019891515.1 Pseudomonas sp. Wu6
GCTCGCCGATCTGCACCGTGCCGCTGCTGGGAATATAGGCGCCGCCGAGGATCTTCAGCAGCGTCGATTTACCCGCACCGTTCTCGCCCATCAGGGCGTGCACTTGCCCCGGGTGCGCGGTGAAGCTGATGCCATCGAGCGCCTTGACCCCAGGGAAGGTTTTGCCGATACCGTCAAAACGCAGGGCCGCAGCGGTCATTTCCACAGCCCGATCTTGGTCAGTTCTTCCTGGAAATTGGCGCGGGTGATCAGGGTCACTTCGTCCATGGCGGTGTATTTGGCGGGCTCTTTACCGGTGGTGACCCACTCGTACATCGCCAGCGCGGTGTTGTAGCCCTCGATATGCGGGCTTGGCAGCATCGAGCCGAAGAAGCCGCTGTCGGCTTTCTTCAATTCGCCGATGGCGTCGGTGCCATTGATGCCGATGCCGATCACGTTGGCGGCCTTGAAGCCGGCGCTTTCAGTGGCACGTACGCCACCGAGCACGGTGTTGTCGTTCATGCCGCCGATGATCAGGTTTTTCGCGCCGCTGGGCAGCTTGACCAGGGCCGAGTTGGTGGCGTCCATGCTGCCGGGCACGTCGAGGGTTTTAAGCGCGGCGGTGAGGATATGGTCCTTGGGAATGCCGGCTTCTTCCAGGGATTTGATCGAGCCGTCGGTGCGTTTCTTGCCGGTGTCGAGTTCGTTGAAGGTGTTGATTACCGCGTAGGTGTCCTTCCAGTCCCAGCCGCGTTTTTTCGCTTCGGCGGCCATGGCGGCGCCCTGTTTCTGGCCCACTTCAAACGCGGC
This sequence comes from Pseudomonas sp. Wu6, assembly GCF_019891515.1. NCBI lineage: Bacteria > Pseudomonadati > Pseudomonadota > Gammaproteobacteria > Pseudomonadales > Pseudomonadaceae > Pseudomonas > Pseudomonas sp. Wu6. The sequence goes on from NZ_JAFLXH010000089.1 coordinate 790, forward strand.
CATGCCCAGGTACGGCACGTCTTCCATGAAGTTGCCCTTGGCATCGACAAAGCGGTCGTCCACGGCCATCACTTTGAGGCCGTTGACCTTGGCCTTGGCGACAATCGCCGGGCCGAGGGACACATCCGGCGGGCAGATCACAAAGCCCTTGGCGCCGTTGGCGGCCAGGCTGTCGATGGCCGACAGGGTTTTCTCGCCATCCGGCACGGCGATCTTGATCACGGTGAAACCGTG
>NZ_JAFLXH010000090.1:0-997 GCF_019891515.1 Pseudomonas sp. Wu6
CGGGCGAACAGCTCCAGGGAGTTGCTGGACACGCGGCCATGAACGTTGTCGTTGTAGCGGTCGTTGCGGATCACGCCCTGGTCGTAGCCGACGCTGGCGCCGTATTCGAAGAAGGCCGGACGCATCCAGTCGAGGGTCACCGGGCGCGCCCAGCGCACTTCGTTGCGCCAGTAGCCGCCGCTGTCGCCGGTCAGCAACTGGTCCTTGAAACCGCGCACCGAAGCCGAGCCGCCGAGGCTCATGCGCTGTGGCGAGAACAGCGGGTCTTCACTGCGTTGGCCGGTGGCCAGGCTGCTGAAGCTGAACGACTCGCCCCACAGGCTGAACGGTTGCAGGTAGCTGACGGTGGCGGTGTATTTGCGGTAGCGCGAGTTCGGCTGGCGGCGACCGAAGGCGTCGCGCTCTTCCTGGGACTGGGCGTCGAGCAGGCCGATGCCGTTTTGCATGCCCAGGTCCAGGTTGACGAAGGCCGTGCCGATGCGCCGCCCGTGGTTGACGCCCAGTTGCAGTTCGCTGAGGCGGTTGCTGCTGGGCGCGGTGCGCACGTCGAGGATGTAGTTGTTGGTGCGCAGGTGCGCCAGGCCGATGTTGACCGAGGTCTTGCTCACGTCATCGCGGTGGATGACCCGTTCGGCGCGCAGTTGATGGTTCTGGTTGTCGCCGTCCTGCTTGTATTTGAAGTCGTCGGTTACGCCGAAGGTGCGGTAGTCGCTCTCGCTGTAGGTGTAGCTGAAGTTCCACCAGCCCCACGGCACGTTGTAATAGAGCATGGTGTTTTTCGAGGTTTTCTGGTGGTCGCTGATGGCGTCATGGCCGCCGCGCAGAATCAACTGGTCGCCCAGGCCCAGCGGGCTGTCCCATTCAAGGCCGGCGCCCCATTGCTGTTCGCCGGTGCTTTTCTGGCCGTCGTTATTGCGCGACAGGCTGGCGCGCCAGGGCTTTTGCGCGGTGTTCTTGACCACCACGTCGCTGCCGCCGACTTGCTTGCCGGGGGTCA
>NZ_JAFLXH010000091.1:0-719 GCF_019891515.1 Pseudomonas sp. Wu6
ATCATCACGCGCCTGCGCGATGAGGGCAAAGTGGTGCTCTATGTCTCCCACCGCATGGAAGAAGTGTTCCGTATCTGCAATGCGGTCACGGTGTTCAAGGACGGGCGCTTCGTGCGCACCTTCGAGGACATGAGCGCGCTGAGCCACGATCAGTTGGTGACCTGCATGGTCGGCCGCGATATCCAGGACATCTACGACTATCGCCCGCGCGAGCACGGCGAAGTGGCGCTCAAGGTCGACGGCCTGCTCGGTCCCGGCCTGCGCGCGCCGATCAGTTTCAACGTGCGCAAAGGCGAAATCCTAGGCCTGTTCGGCTTGGTGGGAGCAGGGCGCACGGAACTGTTCCGCCTGCTCAGCGGCCTGGAGCGTGCCAGTGCCGGCAGCCTGGAGTTGTGCGGTGAGCCGCTGCAATTGCGTTCACCCCGCGATGCCATCGCGGCCGGCGTACTGCTGTGCCCGGAAGACCGCAAGAAGGAGGGCATCATTCCGCTGTCCAGCGTTGCTGAAAACATCAACATCAGTGCCCGGGGCGCGCATTCGGCGTTCGGCTGGCTGCTGCGCGATGGCTGGGAAAAGGGCAACGCCGACGGGCAAATCAAGGCGATGAAGGTCAAGACGCCGAGCGCCGAACAGAAAATCATGTACCTGTCCGGAGGCAACCAGCAAAAGGCCATTCTCGGCCGCTGGCTGTCGATGCCGATGAAGGTGCTGCTGCTGGA
>NZ_JAFLXH010000092.1:0-685 GCF_019891515.1 Pseudomonas sp. Wu6
GCTATTGGCCGATTTCTGCCTGTCGTAGCGGGCAGTAATCGGCCAGAACCGGATGTTTAAAGCTGGGGCAATGAACTCGTCGAATTTCTTCCCGCTTTAAGAGTTTGCCGACGCGCTTTTACACACTCTGGGCTGGCAAGTAGAGTTAGGAAATCAACTCGTCCCTTTTTATAAAGTAGGTGCAAATGGTGGCTCCCTTCGTTCTCCAGGACTTTGATGTTGGATGGGTCGCCACCGACGCCGTCGGGCAGGTTGCGCTCTTCACTACGGGGGGGCCAGGGCCGGTTCCTGATTCCGCAATGCCCTCCGTCGAAAACTCCGAAGAATTTGTCCTTTCATTGCCGGAGGTGTCCGATGTAGATCGGGTCACTGCCAGGGCTGGCGTAAACGCTTTCGTTGAATTTGCCAAACGTGGGTTCTTCGCGTACGACTGGTCAGACGTTCATCGCGATTCACGCCAGGCCTTGAGGGGGTATGAGCTGCAATGCCGCCCACTGAATCCACTGACACTTTTCGATTTGCCTGCCCCTTTACGGGCATTAGCTGAGGCTACTCGGCTATCTGATGTAACCTTCGGAGCACCCATCATAGTGATAGGTGATCAGGTTTCTTAGCCTTCATTCGGCGATTCGGAGCCGCTTTTTTGGGCCGGAAGCTTTCAGTTGCGTACCGCAGCTCCCGGCCA
>NZ_JAFLXH010000093.1:0-587 GCF_019891515.1 Pseudomonas sp. Wu6
CTTCGAATACGGCGCCAGCGTCGGCTACGACCAGGGCGTGATCCGCAACGACCGCTACAACGACAACGTTCATGGCCGCGTGTCCAGCAACTCCCTGGAGCTGTTCGCCCGAGGCAAGAACGTCAGCACCAGCGTGACCTTTGCCCACTCGCTGGAAAGACCCGGAGTCGTCACCGAGCGCGAAGCGCCGATCTACTTCCGCCTGGATTTCTTCCTGTAATTCAACGTTGCGCCGCAGCGAGAAACTGAAAATGGACGTTCGACAATTTGCCTTCCTGGCCCGCCAACCTTCCGCCACCCTGAAACCGCGAAACGCGTTCTTCGGCCTGCCCAAACGCGGGCTGGCGTTGATCCTCGCCAACGCACTGTTCTGGCAACCGCTGCTGGCCCAGGCCGAGGGCATCGTGGTCAGTGCGCCGGGTACCACGGTGGGCGCGGCGGGCAATGGCGTGCCGGTGGTGAACATCGCCACGCCCAACGGCGCAGGCTTGTCCCATAACCAGTTCCAGCAGTACAACGTCGGCCCCAACGGCGTGATTCTCAACAACGCCAACGGCGCGCTGCAAAACACCCAACTGGGCGGGATC
>NZ_JAFLXH010000094.1:0-569 GCF_019891515.1 Pseudomonas sp. Wu6
GAAGCGCCCGTCCTTGAACACCGTGACCGCATTGCAGATACGGAACACTTCTTCCATGCGGTGGGAGACATAGAGCACCACTTTGCCCTCATCGCGCAGGCGCGTGATGATCGCCATCAAGCGATCAATCTCACGGGCGGACAGGCTGCTGGTCGGCTCATCGAAGGCAATCACATGGGCGCCACGGGACAACGCTTTGGCGATTTCCACCAGTTGGCGCTGGCCCAGGGACAGGCGCCCGAGCTTTTCCTGGGGATCGATTTCATCGGCCAGGCCCTTGAGGCACGCCAGCGCCTGCTGGCGCAGCACGCCGCGGTTGACCACGCCAAAACGCGACGGCAAATGCCCGAGGAACAGGTTCTCGGCCACGGTCATTTCCGGCACCAGGTGCAGCTCCTGATGGATCACCGCCACGCCGCTGGCAATGCTGTCGGCGGCGTTCTTGAAGGCCATGGTCTGCTCGCCGATCTGCACCGTGCCGCTGCTGGGAATATAGGCGCCGCCGAGGATCTTCAGCAGCGTCGATTTACCCGCACCGTTCTCGCCCATCAGGGCGTGCACTTGCCCCG
>NZ_JAFLXH010000095.1:0-569 GCF_019891515.1 Pseudomonas sp. Wu6
GAAGCGCCCGTCCTTGAACACCGTGACCGCATTGCAGATACGGAACACTTCTTCCATGCGGTGGGAGACATAGAGCACCACTTTGCCCTCATCGCGCAGGCGCGTGATGATTGCCATCAAGCGATCAATCTCACGGGCGGACAGGCTGCTGGTCGGTTCATCGAAGGCAATCACATGGGCGCCACGGGACAGCGCCTTGGCGATTTCCACCAATTGGCGCTGGCCCAGGGACAGGCGGCCGAGCTTTTCCTGGGGATCGATTTCATCGGCCAGGCCCTTGAGGCACGCCAGCGCCTGCTGGCGCAGCACACCGCGGTTGACCACGCCAAAACGCGACGGTAGATGCCCGAGGAACAGGTTTTCGGCCACGGTCATTTCCGGCACCAGGTGCAGCTCCTGATGGATCACCGCCACGCCGCTGGCAATGCTGTCGGCGGCGTTCTTGAAGGCCATGACCCGCTCGCCGATCTGCACCGTGCCGCTGCTGGGAATATAGGCGCCGCCGAGGATCTTCAGCAGCGTCGATTTACCCGCACCGTTCTCGCCCATCAGGGCGTGCACTTGCCCCG
>NZ_JAFLXH010000096.1:0-533 GCF_019891515.1 Pseudomonas sp. Wu6
CGAGGCGCCCACCGCGCCCGCCGACACCCGTTGCTTCCCGATCAAAGACATCGAACTCAAAGGCGCCGACAGCCTGCCGGCCTCCGAGCGCGAGCGCCTGCTCAAGCCCTACGTCGGCCAATGCCTGGGCGTGTCCCAGCTCAACGACCTGCTCAAGGCCATCACCGACTACTACCTCGGCAAAGGCCGCGTCACCAGCCGCGCCTACCTGCCGCAGCAGGACCTCTCCACCGGCCACCTGCAAGTGCTGGTGGTGGAAGGCAAGCTCGAAGCCTTGCGCAGCGCCGAAGGCAGCACCGTGACCGAACGCGAATTGGCCATGGCGTTTCCCGGCAAGGTCGGCGAAGCGCTGAACCTGCGCGAGATCGAGCAACTAGTGGACCAGCTCAACCGCCTGCCGTCCAAACAGGCGCAAATGGAATTGACCCCCGGCAAGCAAGTCGGCGGCAGCGACGTGGTGGTCAAGAACACCGCGCAAAAGCCCTGGCGCGCCAGCCTGTCGCGCAATAACGACGGCCAGAAAAGCACCGGCG
>NZ_JAFLXH010000097.1:0-524 GCF_019891515.1 Pseudomonas sp. Wu6
AGCCGCACTGGGCCATGGATGGCCCATTGCGGCGGCCCACGGATTCAAGCCTGCGTTCGGGCACACCGAGCATGAGCGAGGTGCCGAGTGGTGGGGCAAGAGCGTTTTGCTCACTTTTGCGCTTTTCAAAAGTGAGCCGCCGTCAGGGCGGAACCCTAAGTAGCCGTTACCGCAGAAACGGATATGTACTCAACCCAATCCACCATCCTGGTCGGCCCTGAGGCCGCCATCGGGGGCAAGCCCCCTCCCACATTTGGACCGGGATCGACTCAACATCCTGGTCGGCCCCGAGGCCGCCATCGGGGGCAAGCCCCCTCCCACATTGGACCGGGATCGACTCAACATCCTGGTCGGCCCCGAGGCCGCCATCGGGGGCAAGCCCCCTCCCACATTTTGGCCAGGATCGACACAAAATACCGGTCGGCTCTAAGGCCGCCGCGCTTTTGCTTTTGATCTCAGGCGCCCCGTTAAACCACGCTGGCCGAACGCAGGCTTGAATCCGTGGGCAACCCGGCAGGACGCCG
>NZ_JAFLXH010000098.1:0-507 GCF_019891515.1 Pseudomonas sp. Wu6
ACTGTCACGCTGACGGCCGGTTCCACCGTGACCGAAGGCGGTCAGATCACTTACACCGCGACATTGACCAACCCGGCACAAACCCCGGTGAACGTCACCTTGAGCAATGGCTCGGTGATTACCATCAAGGCGGGTGAGTCCACAGGTACTGTGGTTGTCGATACCCCGGCCAATGACGTCTACGTTAACGGTTCGACCGTCAGCACCACTATTACCGGCGCAACCGGCGGCAACTTTGAAAACCTGGTGCCGAGCACCACGCCTGCGGTTACCACCATTACTGATGTGGTCGATACCACCACTGTCACGCTGACGGCCGGTTCGACCGTGACCGAAGGCGGTCAGATCACCTACACCGCGACATTGAACAACCCCGCGCAGACGCCGGTGAGCGTTACCTTGAGCAATGGCTCGGTGATTACCATCAAGGCGGGTGAGTCCACAGGTACTGTGGTTGTCGATACCCCGGCCAATGACGTCTACGTTAACGGTTCGACCGTCAGCACC
>NZ_JAFLXH010000099.1:0-426 GCF_019891515.1 Pseudomonas sp. Wu6
ATTCATTTCTAAACTCTAACAGCAGAAGCAGTTAATGGTGGAGCCAAACGGGATCGAACCGTTGACCTCCTGCGTGCAAGGCAGGCGCTCTCCCAGCTGAGCTATGGCCCCGTATTTCTACAGGCGTTTCCCACACAAAATTGGTGGGTCTGGGCAGATTCGAACTGCCGACCTCACCCTTATCAGGGGTGCGCTCTAACCAACTGAGCTACAGACCCAATTTCGAGCTGCTAAGGCCGACCTCACCCTGCTCTTTACCACAAAGCATGGGGTGCGCTCTAACCAACTAAGCTACAACCCTTTAGGCTGCTTCTTTCGTCTTCTTCAATGAATCAAGCAATTCGTGTGGGAACTTATGGAGCAGCTGATGTCGTCGATTAAGGAGGTGATCCAGCCGCAGGTTCCCCTACGGCTACCTTGTTACGA
>NZ_JAFLXH010000100.1:0-426 GCF_019891515.1 Pseudomonas sp. Wu6
CTCGCGGGTGTAGGTCTTTCGCTCTTGCATGAAACCTCCTGATTGGGCGAATCATATCGCCCTTAAGAGGTGTCCGGGAGCATTAGGCCAGTTCAAGCCCCCTCCCACATTGGATTGATGTATGGCTTATAGACCGGGCACTACCCGGAAAAGCGTCTGCAGATAGATGTTGGTGCGGTTGCCGGAGCAGAAGGGCCGACTACATTCCTCCCGACGCATGAAGTTCAAATGTGGGAGGGGGCTTGCCCCCGATGGCGGTGGTTCAGTCAAAAATGCGCCTACTGACACTCCCTCATCGGGGCATAGGTATCTACTCAACTCAGCAGCGCCCAACCGTAACCACGATGCGAAGCGAGCCGCTCTTGATCTTGATCTGCTTTTGATCCTAGGCGCCCCGTTAAACCACGCTGGCCGAACGCAGGCTTG
>NZ_JAFLXH010000101.1:0-415 GCF_019891515.1 Pseudomonas sp. Wu6
ACTCTTAGCTTGAAAGCGGCGTCGAATTTTCTGTACTTCTTGGTCATGGAATACTCCTCAATAGGTGTAGTTTCACCTATTGAGGTGTCCGGGACTATTAGACCAGCTCACAGGATGTTGTGTCGATCCCGGCCCAAATGTGGGAGGGGGCTTGCCCCCGATGGCGGCCTCGGGGCCGACCAGGATGTTGTGTCGATCCCGGCCCAAATGTGGGAGGGGGCTTGCCCCCGATGGCGGCCTCAGGGCCGACCAGGATGTGGATCAGACCGAGTACATATCCGTTTCTGCGGTAACGGCTGCAATAGGTTCCGCTTTTACAGCGGCTCACTTTTGAAAAGCGCAAAAGTAAGCAAAACGCTCTTGCCCCACCACTCGGCACCTCGCTTAGGCTCGGTGTGCCCGAACGCAGGCTTGA
>NZ_JAFLXH010000102.1:0-388 GCF_019891515.1 Pseudomonas sp. Wu6
GAACGTGACTGAAGGTGGCCAGATCACCTACACCGCGACCTTGACCAACCCGGCACAAACCCCGGTGAACGTCACCTTGAGCAATGGCTCGGTGATTACCATCAAGGCGGGGGAATCGACGGGTACTGTGGTTGTCGATACCCCGGCCAATGACGTCTACGTTAATGGCTCGACCGTCAGCACCACTATTACAGGCGCTACCGGCGGCAACTTTGAAAACCTGGTGCCGAGCACGACGCCTGCGGTCACCACCATTACTGATGTGGTCGATACCACCACTGTCACGCTGACGGCCGGTTCCACCGTGACCGAAGGCGGTCAGATCACTTACACCGCGACATTGACCAACCCGGCACAAACCCCGGTGAACGTCACCTTGAGCAATGGC
>NZ_JAFLXH010000103.1:0-381 GCF_019891515.1 Pseudomonas sp. Wu6
GTTCGGGCACACCGAGCCTAAGCGAGGTGCCGAGTGGTGGGGCAAGAGCCCTTTGGTTACTTTGGGGCTTTTCCAAAGTGACCCGCCGTCAGGGCGGAACCCTAAGTGGCCATGACCGCAGAAACGGATATGTACGCGATCTGATCCAACATCCTGGTCGGCCCAGAGGCCGCCATCGGGAGCAAGCCCCCTCCCACATTGGACCGGGATCGATCCAACATCCTAGTCGGTCCTGAGGCCGCCATCGGGGGCAAGCCCCCTCCCACATTTGGACCGGGATCGATCCAACATCCTGGTCGGTCCTGAGACCGCCATCGGGGGCAAGCCCCCTCCCACATGGGACCGGGATCGATCCAACATCCTGGTCGGTCCAGAGGCCGC
>NZ_JAFLXH010000104.1:0-370 GCF_019891515.1 Pseudomonas sp. Wu6
ATTCATTTCTAAACTCTAACAGCAGAAGCAGTTAATGGTGGAGCCAAACGGGATCGAACCGTTGACCTCCTGCGTGCAAGGCAGGCGCTCTCCCAGCTGAGCTATGGCCCCATAACAAAATTGGTGGGTCTGGGCAGATTCGAACTGCCGACCTCACCCTTATCAGGGGTGCGCTCTAACCAACTGAGCTACAGACCCAATTTCGAGCGCGCAACTGATTAGCTAAGAGCTATCAGCTTGGAGCTTAAAGCTGCTTCTATCGTCTTCTTCAATGAATCAAGCAATTCGTGTGGGAACTTATGGAGCAGCTGATGTCGTCGATTAAGGAGGTGATCCAGCCGCAGGTTCCCCTACGGCTACCTTGTTACGA
>NZ_JAFLXH010000105.1:0-367 GCF_019891515.1 Pseudomonas sp. Wu6
CCGAGTGGTGGGGCAAGAGCCCTTTGGTTACTTTGGGGCTTTTCCAAAGTGACCCGCCGTCAGGGCGGAACCCTAAGTGGCCGTTACCTAAATAATGGATATGTACTCGGTCTGATCCAAGATACTGGCAAGCCAAGAGGCCGCCATCGGGGGCAAGCCCCCTCCCACATTTGGACCTCAGAGCGTCAGGTAGATACGCGTTAGCTCCCTCGCCCCAGGTGCGGTGTCGCAACAAAATTGTGTAGATACCTATGCTCATCGGGGGCAAGCTGAACTGGCCTAATGCTCCCGGACACCTCTTAAGGGCGATATGATTCGCCCAATCAGGAGGTTTCATGCAAGAGCGAAAGACCTACACCCGCGAGTT
>NZ_JAFLXH010000106.1:0-352 GCF_019891515.1 Pseudomonas sp. Wu6
TGCCGAGTGGTGGGGCAAGAGCCCTTTGGTTACTTTGGGGCTTTTCCAAAGTGACCCGCCGTCAGGGCGGAACCCTAAGTAGCCGTTACCGCAGAAACGGATATGTACTCGGTCCAATCCAACATCCCGGCCAGCCCCGAGGCCGCCATCGGGGGCAAGCCCCCTCCCACATTTGGATCGCGGACCGGCAAATGATGCCGGTCGGCTCCAAGGCCGCCGCGCTTTTGCTTTTGATCTCAGACGCCCCGTTAAACCACGCTGGCCGAACGCAGGCTTGAATCCGTGGGCAACCCGGCAGGACGCCGGGTTAGCCGCACTGGGCCATGGATGGCCCATTGCGGCGGCCCACGGA
>NZ_JAFLXH010000107.1:0-334 GCF_019891515.1 Pseudomonas sp. Wu6
GGTTACCACCATTACTGATGTGGTCGATACCACCACTGTCACCCTGACGGCCGGTTCGACCGTCACCGAAGGCGGTCAGATCACTTACACCGCGACCCTGACCAACCCGGCACAAACCCCGGTGAGCGTCACCTTGAGCAATGGCTCGGTGATTACCATCAAGGCGGGTGAGTCGACGGGTACTGTTGTTGTCGATACGCCGGCCAACGACGTTTACGTTAACGGTTCGACCGTCAGCACCACCATTACCGGTGCTACCGGCGGCAACTTTGAAAACCTGGTGCCGAGCACTACGCCTGCGGTTACCACCATTACCGATGTGGTCGATACCACT
>NZ_JAFLXH010000108.1:0-332 GCF_019891515.1 Pseudomonas sp. Wu6
GAGGGCACACCGAGCCTAGGCGAGGTGCCGAGTGGTGGGGCAAGAGCCCTTTGGTTACTTTGGGGCTTTTCCAAAGTGACCCGCCGTCAGGGCGGAACCCTAAGTAGCCGTGACCGCAGAAACGGATATGTACTCAACCCCATCCACCATCCTGGTCGGCCCTGAGGCCGCCATCGGGGGCAAGCCCCCTCCCACATTTTGGCCAGGATCGACAAAAAATCCCGGTCGGCTCTAAGGCCGCCGCGCTTTTGCTTTTGATCTCAGGCGCCCCGTTAAACCACGCTGGCCGAACGCAGGCTTGAATCCGTGGGCAACCCGGCAGGACGCCGGGT
>NZ_JAFLXH010000109.1:0-288 GCF_019891515.1 Pseudomonas sp. Wu6
AGGGCGGAACCCTAAGCAGCCGTTACCGCAGAAATGGATATGTACTCGGTCCAATCCAACATCCTGGTCGGCCCTGAGGCCGCCATCGGGGGCAAGCCCCCTCCCACATTTGCACCGGGATCGACACAAGATACCGGTCGGCTCTAAGGCCGCCGCGCTTTTGCGTTTGATCTGCTTTTGATCTCAGGCGCCCCGTTAAACCACGCTGGCCGAACGCAGGCTTGAATCCGTGGGCAACCCGGCAGGACGCCGGGTTAGCCGCACTGGGCCAGGGATGGCCCATTGCGG
>NZ_JAFLXH010000110.1:0-275 GCF_019891515.1 Pseudomonas sp. Wu6
ATGGGCCATCCCTGGCCCAGTGCGGCTAACCCGGCGTCCTGCCGGGTTACCCACGGATTCAAGCCTGCGTTCGGCCAGCGTGGTTTAACGGGGCGCCTGAGATCAAAAGCAAAAGCGCGGCGGCCTTAGAGCCGACCGGTATCTTGTGTCGATTCCGGTGCAAATGTGGGAGGGGGCTTGCCCCCGATGGTGGCCTCAGAGCCGACCAGGATTTTGTGTCGATCCCGGTCCAACTGTGGGAGGGGGCTTGCCCCCGATGGCGGCCTCTGGGCCGA
>NZ_JAFLXH010000111.1:0-275 GCF_019891515.1 Pseudomonas sp. Wu6
TCGGCCCAGAGGCCGCCATCGGGGGCAAGCCCCCTCCCACAGTTGGACCGGGATCGACACAAAATCCTGGTCGGCTCTGAGGCCACCATCGGGGGCAAGCCCCCTCCCACAGTTGGGCCAGGATCGACACAAGATACCGGTCGGCTCTAAGGCCGCCGCGCTTTTGCTTTTGATCTTAGGCGCCCCGTTAAACCACGCTGGCCGAACGCAGGCTTGAATCCGTGGGCAACCCGGCAGGACGCCGGGTTAGCCGCACTGGGCCAGGGATGGCCCAT
>NZ_JAFLXH010000112.1:0-270 GCF_019891515.1 Pseudomonas sp. Wu6
ACTCTTAGCTTGAAAGCGGCGTCGAATTTTCTGTACTTCTTGGTCATGGAATACTCCTCAATAGGTGTAGTTTCACCTATTGAGGTGTCCGGGACTATTAGACCAGCTCAACTTGCCCCCGATGGCGCCCTTGGGGCTGGCCGGGATGTTGGATCAGACTGAGTACATATCCGTTTCTGCGGTAACGGCTGCTAATGGTTCCGCTTTTACAGCGGCTCACTTTTGAAAAGCGCAAAAGTAAGCAAAACGCTCTTGCCCCACCACTCGGCA
>NZ_JAFLXH010000113.1:0-264 GCF_019891515.1 Pseudomonas sp. Wu6
CGAGCAAGAGCTAGGCGCCCCCCTCGCTCCTACAGAGGGCGGTGTACGCTTAACTGACTGGCATAGGTACCCACACCACTCCACGATGCGAAGCGAGCCGCTCTTGATCTTGATCTGCTTTTGATCCTAGGCGCCCCGTTAAACCACGCTGGCCGGAGAGAGGGCACACCTAGCCTAGGCGAGGTGCCGAGTGGTGGGGCAAGAGCCCTTTGGTTACTTTGGGGCTTTTCCAAAGTGACCCGCCGTCAGGGCGGAACCCTAAGT
>NZ_JAFLXH010000114.1:0-263 GCF_019891515.1 Pseudomonas sp. Wu6
CAAGCCTGCGTTCGGGCACACCGAGCCTAGGCGAGGTGCCGAGTGGTGGGGCAAGAGCGTTTTGCTTACTTTTGCGCTTTTCAAAAGTGAGCCGCTGTAAAAGCGGAACCACTAGCAGCCGTTACCGCAGAAACGGATGTGTACTCAGTCTGATCCAGCATCCTGGTCGGCCCAGAGGCCGCCATCGGGGGCAAGCCCCCTCCCACATTTGGACCTCGGAGCGTCAGGTAGATACGCGTTAGCTCCCTCGCCACAGGTGCGGT
>NZ_JAFLXH010000115.1:0-249 GCF_019891515.1 Pseudomonas sp. Wu6
AACTACCAGTTGCTCGAAGTTGCCGCCGGAAGCGTCGGTGATTTTGACGATCTGGGTGCTTTTGTCGATGAACACGTCATCGCTTGGCGCAGGGACGGTGACGGTGCCGACAGTTTCACCGGCTTTAATGGTGATGTTTGAGCCGTTGTCCAACTTCAGCGTGACGTCGCTGCCCGCTTTGTTAGAGAGCGTAGCGGTGTAAGTGATCTGGCCACCTTCGTTGACGGCGGTTGGCGCGGTCAGCGTGAC
>NZ_JAFLXH010000116.1:0-243 GCF_019891515.1 Pseudomonas sp. Wu6
TGAGCCGTTGTCCAACTTCAGCGTGACGTCGCTGCCCGCTTTGTTAGAGAGCGTAGCGGTGTAAGTGATCTGGCCACCTTCGTTGACGGCGGTTGGCGCGGTCAGCGTGACGGTAGTGGTATCAGCAGTGCCTGGGGTATCGGTAACAGTGGTGTTAACCGCTGTGGTACCTGGCACCAGGTTTTCGAAATGCTCGCCACCGGTCACGGTTTTGATGGCGGTCGTGACGGTTTGATCGCCTTT
>NZ_JAFLXH010000117.1:0-241 GCF_019891515.1 Pseudomonas sp. Wu6
TACTGTGGTTGTCGATACCCCGGCCAATGACGTCTACGTTAACGGTTCGACCGTCAGCACCACTATTACCGGCGCAACCGGCGGCAACTTTGAAAACCTGGTGCCGAGCACGACGCCTGCGGTTACTACCATTACTGATGTGGTCGATACCACCACTGTCACCCTGACGGCCGGTTCGACCGTGACGGAAGGTGGCCAGATCACCTACACCGCGACCCTGACCAACCCGGCACAAACCCCG
>NZ_JAFLXH010000118.1:0-239 GCF_019891515.1 Pseudomonas sp. Wu6
AACTCGCGGGTGTAGGTCTTTCGCTCTTGCATGAAACCTCCTGATTGGGCGAATCATATCGCCCTTAAGAGGTGTCCGGGAGCATTAGGCCAGTTCAGCTTGCCCCCGATGGCGGCCTCGGGGCTGGTCGGGATGTTGGATTGGACCGAGTACATATCCGTTTCTGCGGTAACGGCTGCTAATGGTTCCGCTTTTACAGCGGCTCACTTTTGAAAAGCGCAAAAGTAAGCAAAACGCTC
>NZ_JAFLXH010000119.1:0-235 GCF_019891515.1 Pseudomonas sp. Wu6
GCCTGCGTTCGGCCAGCGTGGTTTAACGGGGCGCCTAGGATCAAAAGCAGATCAAGATCAAGAGCGGCTCGCTTCGCATCGTGGTTACGGTTGGGCGCTGCTGAGTTGTGTGGACACCTATAACTGAGCTGGTCTAATAGTCCCGGACACCTCAATAGGTGAAACTACACCTATTGAGGAGTATTCCATGACCAAGAAGTACAGAAAATTCGACGCCGCTTTCAAGCTAAGAGTC
>NZ_JAFLXH010000120.1:0-224 GCF_019891515.1 Pseudomonas sp. Wu6
CCGTGGGCCGCCGCAATGGGCCATCCATGGCCCAGTGCGGCTAACCCGGCGTCCTGCCGGGTTGCCCACGGATTCAAGCCTGCGTTCGGCCAGCGTGGTTTGACGGGGCGCTTAAGATCAAAAGCAGATCAACGGCGTTTTTCAAGGTAGTTGTCGCGTCCACCGTCGCGCTACGCGACTTTTATTACCACGGTCAGCTCCCTTTCGGGGTTCAGATACACCGT
>NZ_JAFLXH010000121.1:0-223 GCF_019891515.1 Pseudomonas sp. Wu6
CTCAGCAGCGCCCAACCGTAACCACGATGCGAAGCGAGCCGCTCTTGATCTTGATCTGCTTTTGATCCTAGGCGCCCCGTTAAACCACGCTGGCCGAACGCAGGCTTGAATTCGTGGGTAACCCGGCAGGACGCCGGGTTAGCCGCACTGGGCCAAGGATGGCCCATTGCGGCGGCCCACGGATTCAAGCCGGAGAGAGGGCACACCGAGCCCAGGCGAGGTG
>NZ_JAFLXH010000122.1:0-222 GCF_019891515.1 Pseudomonas sp. Wu6
GCCATTGCTCAAGGTGACGTTCACCGGGGTTTGTGCCGGGTTGGTCAATGTCGCGGTGTAAGTGATCTGACCGCCTTCGGTCACGGTGGAACCGGCCGTCAGCGTGACAGTAGTGGTATCGACCACATCGGTAATGGTGGTAACCGCAGGCGTAGTGCTCGGCACCAGGTTTTCAAAGTTGCCGCCGGTAGCACCGGTAATGGTGGTGCTGACGGTCGAACC
>NZ_JAFLXH010000123.1:0-221 GCF_019891515.1 Pseudomonas sp. Wu6
GATCAGATCGAGTACATATCCGTTTCTGCGGTCACGGCCACTTAGGGTTCCGCCCTGACGGCGGCTCACTTTTGAAAAGCGCAAAAGTAAGCAAAACGCTCTTGCCCCACCCGGCGTTTTTCAAGGTAGTTGTCGCGTCCACCGTCGCGCTACGCGACTTTTATTACCACGGTCAGCTCCCTTTCGGGGTTCAGATACACCGTCCCGATAGGGTTCCAGTT
>NZ_JAFLXH010000124.1:0-217 GCF_019891515.1 Pseudomonas sp. Wu6
TAATGGTTCCGCTTTTACAGCGGCTCACTTTTGAAAAGCGCAAAAGTAAGCAAAACGCTCTTGCCCCACCACTCGGCACCTCGCTAATGCTCGGTGTGCCCTCTCTCCGGCGTTTTTCAAGGTAGTTGTCGCGTCCACCGTCGCGCTACGCGACTTTTATTACCACGGTCAGCTCCCTTTCGGGGTTCAGATACACCGTCCCGATAGGGTTCCAGTT
>NZ_JAFLXH010000125.1:0-203 GCF_019891515.1 Pseudomonas sp. Wu6
ACGGTGTATCTGAACCCCGAAAGGGAGCTGACCGTGGTAATAAAAGTCGCGTAGCGCGACGGTGGACGCGACAACTACCTTGAAAAACGCCGTTGATCTGCTTTTGATCTTGATCTCAGGCGCCCCGTTAAACCACGCTGGCCGAACGCAGGCTTGAATCCGTGGGTAACCCGGCAGGACGCCGGGTTAGCCGCACTGGGCCA
>NZ_JAFLXH010000126.1:0-200 GCF_019891515.1 Pseudomonas sp. Wu6
GCCGGGTTAGCCGCACTGGGCCATGGATGGCCCATTGCGGCGGCCCACGGATTCAAGCCTTCGTTCGGGCACACCGAGCCTAGGCGAGGTGCCGAGTGGTGGGGCAAGAGCCCTTTGGTTACTTTGGGGCTTTTCCAAAGTGACCCGCCGTCAGGGCGGAACCCTAAGTAGCCGTTACCGCAGAAACGGATATGTACTCG